>NZ_JACAPN010000047.1:0-212022 GCF_013385665.1 Pseudomonas sp. D4002 | reverse complement strand
GCTTTTCAAAAGTGAGCCGCTGTAAGAGCGGAACCAATCTCAGCCATCACCCAAATAACGGATATTCACTCACTCACTCACTTAATCAATCAACCCAGCCCCAACCGCTCATGCCACTCGGCAATC
Source organism: Pseudomonas sp. D4002 (assembly GCF_013385665.1). Classification (NCBI taxonomy): domain Bacteria; kingdom Pseudomonadati; phylum Pseudomonadota; class Gammaproteobacteria; order Pseudomonadales; family Pseudomonadaceae; genus Pseudomonas; species Pseudomonas sp. D4002. The sequence goes on along the minus strand of NZ_JACAPN010000047.1, from coordinate 211,896 downwards.
GACTCCTCTGGATACTCCTCAAACTCCAGGTCCCCCGCGCGAACACTCACCTCAACCCACGGCGCCTTCGACCCCAGCATCAAATGCGTATGCTCCGGCGGCACCGGCAACGGCGTATCAATCGCCGAAGCAAACGGATGAATCAACTCCGGCCACTGCGGACTGAACAACCACAACCCCGACCCACACTGCGAACAAAAATGCCGCTCAGCCGTACTCGCATGCGCACGGCTATCCCCCGGCTCTTTCATCCGCGCGTGATAAATCGAAATCAACTTGCGCCCCCGCACCTTGAGGCTCCTGGCATCCCCCCCAAGGTTGATCGCATACCCGCCACCCCCCTGGGTCTTGCGACAAATCGAGCAATAACACCGCTGATAAGGGTAGGGATGCGCACTCTCAAGACTGAACGAAACCGCGCCGCAATGGCAGGAACCTTCAAGCTGCATGACCAGATCTCCTTCGCAAAAGGGCAACGTTAGCTTAGGCGCCCGGCAGCCGGGGCGGTTCCATCTCGGGCATCAAGGTCGCGATCAACGCCCGAATCGTCCCCGGCAACGCCTCCAGTTCCCGCACCAGAATACTGCGCTCGCGCACTGCCCAAACTTCATCCAGCTTCACCGTCACCAGTTGCATGGTCCGGCTGTGCCGCACGGCGGCCGACTCGGGAATGATGCCGATCCCCACGCCCGCCTCAACCATCCGGCAGATCGCCTCGAAGCTCGACATTTGAATGCGCAACGACAAGTGCTTGCCCAGCCGCTCCACATGCTCACGCAGGAAACTCAGCAACGTGCTGCCGTCATGCAAGCCGATATGTTGATAAGCCAGGGTTTGCTCCAGCGTCACCGAAGGCAGGCCCGCCAGCGGATGCCCCACCGGTACCGTCAGCACCAGGTGGTCGGTGCTGAAGTGCAGCACCTGCAAACCCGACGCTTCCACAGGCCCGGCGATGATGCCCATGTCGCTGGTGCCATCCAGCACGCCCCGCACGATATCCCGCGACAGCCGCTCCTGCAGGTCCACCGTCACGCCGGGGCGCTGGGACAGGAAGCCGGCCAGCACCTCCGGGAGAAACTCGGTCACGGCGGTGGTGTTGGCAAAAATGCGGATATGCCCGGCCGAGTCGATGCCGTATTGGGTGAACTCGCTTTTCAGGTAATCCACCTGGCGCATGATCAGCCGCGCATGGTGCAGCAGTCGTTCGCCCGCCGGGGTGATCTCCACGCCACGGCTGTCGCGGTACAACAGGCGGGTGTCGAGCTGGCCCTCCAGGGCCTTGATCCGCGCACTGGCGGCGGCCGGCGAAAGGAACGCGCGCTTGGCGCCCTGGGTCAGGCTGGGGGATTCGGCGATATGGATAAACAGGCGTAAGTCAGCCAGATCAAAGTGCATGCAAGGCTCCGGGGCAGCGACGAAGAACCCATGTGGGAGCTGGCTTGCCTGCGATAGCGGTGGGCCAACCAAAGCAGTGTTGACTGACAGGGCGCTATCGCAGGCAAGCCATCTCCCACATTGATCATCCGGGTTCTTGAGATCTTTTTATGGGCGATGGCGTTCAGCATAGCCGAACGCTGCTTTATTGAAATGCAAATTCTCAGAACGGCCAGGGCCCAGCATGATCCGGTTCAGATTCCCTGCCCGAGGACATGCACCTGATGAGCGCCACAGACTGGATCGGCCGTAGCGAAACAGCCCACGACCACTTGAGCCACAACCTGCTCAAACGCATCGCCGCCACCTTTGGCGAAGCGGCACCGGCAGATGGCGAGCCGGTTCCGCCCTTGTGGCAATGGTGCTTTTTCCAGGACCCGCTGCCCGAATCCGCCCTGGGCGGTGACGGTCATCCCGCCCGTGGCGGTTTCCTGCCGCCGGCCGATAATCGCAACCGCATGTGGGCCGGCGGGCGCATCGAGTTCTTCCATGCATTGCGTGCCGGTGAGGCCGCCACCCGCGTTTCGACCATCACCCAGGTGGAAGAAAAAACCGGTCGCACCGGCTCGTTGTTGTTCGTCACCGTGCGCCACGACTATTCCCAGGACGGCCGCCTGGCCCTGCGCGAAGAGCAGGACATCGTCTACCGCGAACCCACACCGCCCAAGCAGGGCAGTGGTGACGCGCTCCCCGAAGGCGCCTGGCGTGAAGCGGTCGACCCGACGCCAACCCTGTTGTTCCGCTACAGCGCCGTAACCTTCAACGGCCACCGCATTCACTACGACTACCCCTATGTCACCGGCACCGAAGGTTATTCGGGGCTGGTGGTGCACGGTCCGCTGATCGCCACCTTGAGCCTGCGCGCATTTTGCCGCGCCAACCCCGCGGCCACGTTGCGCCGTTTCTCGTATCGCGGCGTGCGTCCGTTGATTGCCCCGCAAGCCTTTGAAGTGGGCGGGCACGTCACCGCGCCGGGCGTCGCGGAACTGTGGGCGGGCAACGCCGACGGCCTGGCCCAGCGCGCCGAACTGCATTTCGAATAAACCTCCAAGAACAACAGGCGGAGAGCCGTTAATGAACCCGAATGACAACGAAGAACTGAATGCCATCCGCGAAGGCGTGCGCGCACTCTGCGCCGAATTCGACGCCGCCTACTGGCGCAAGGTCGATGAAGAAAAGGGCTTCCCGGAAGCCTTCGTCAAAGCCCTGACCGACGCCGGCTGGCTGTCGGCAATGATCCCCGAAGAATACGGTGGCTCCGGCCTGGGGCTGGCGGAAGCCTCGGTGATTCTGGAAGAAGTGAACCGCTGCGGCGGCAACTCCGGCACCGTCCACGGCCAGATGTACAACATGTTCACCTTGCTGCGTCACGGCAGCGAAGCACAGAAACGCTTCTACCTGCCCAAGCTCGCCAGCGGCGAATTGCGCCTGCAGTCGATGGCCGTGACCGAGCCCACCACCGGCACTGACACCACCAAAATCAAGACCACCGCAGTCAAGCGTGGCGACAAGTACGTGATCAACGGCCAGAAAGTCTGGATCTCGCGGGTGCAGCATTCCGACCTGATGATCCTGCTGGCCCGCACCACGCCGTTGGCCGAGGTGAAGAAAAAATCCGAAGGCATGTCGATCTTCCTGGTGGACTTGCGGGAAGCCATCGGCAACGGCCTGACCGTGCAGCCCATCGCCAACATGGTCAACCACGAGACCAACGAACTGTTCTTCGACAACCTGGAGTTGCCGCTGGACAGCCTGATTGGCGAGGAGGGCAAGGGCTTTCGCTACATCCTCGACGGCCTCAACGCCGAACGCACCCTGATTGCCGCCGAGTGCATCGGCGATGGCCGCTGGTTTATCGAGAAAGCCAGCGCCTATGCCCGCGACCGCGTGGTATTTGGTCGGCCCATCGGACAGAACCAGGGCGTGCAGTTCCCGATTGCCGAAGCCCATATCGAGATCGAAGCGGCCGACTTGATGCGCTGGCGTGCCTGTGAGGAATACGACAGCGGCGCCAATGCCGGGGCCAGCGCGAACATGGCCAAGTACCTCGCGGCCAAGGCTTCCTGGGAGGCGGCCAACGCCTGCCTGCAAACCCACGGCGGCTTCGGGTTTGCCTGCGAATACGACGTGGAGCGCAAGTTCCGCGAAACCCGCCTGTACCAGGTTGCGCCGATCTCCACCAACCTGATCCTGTCCTACGTGGCCGAGCATCTGCTCGAACTGCCACGCAGCTTCTGAGGGCCCGACCATGAGCCATACCCAAGCGCTGTGTCGGTTTCTCGCCGAGTTGAATTACGCACAATTGCCGGACGCCGTACTCGCCCGCACCGAAGACCTGTTCCTCGACTGGCTCGCCTCGGCGCTGGCCAGCAAGGGCGCGCATCCGATCCCGCTGTTCGAACGTTATGCCCGCAGGATGGGCCCGGCTGATGGCCCGGCGCAGATCATCGTCAACGGCGACAGCAGCAGTGCCTATTTCGCCGCGCTGGTGAATGGCGCGTCGTCGCACCTGGTGGAGCAGGATGACCTGCACAACAGCTCGGTATTGCACCCGGCGACCGTGGTGTTTCCGGCGGCATTGGCGGCGGCGCAAGACCTCGGCAAGTCCGGTCGCGAGCTGCTGCTGGCCTCGGTGGCCGGTTACGAAGCCGGGATTCGCATCGGTGAGTTCATGGGCCGTTCCCATTACCGGATCTTCCACACCACGGCCACCGTCGGCACCCTCGCGGCGGCGGTGGCCGTGGGCAAATTGCTCGACTTCAACCAAGAGCAATTCATCAACCTGCTGGGCAGTGCCGGCACTCAGGCGGCCGGGCTGTGGGAGTTCCTGCGGGATGCCGCCGACTCCAAGCAACTGCACACTGCCAAGGCCGCTGCCGATGGTTTGCTGGCGGCATATCTGACGGCGGACGGGCTGACCGGTGCGCGCAATATTCTGGAAGGTGATCAGGGGATGGCGGCGGGCATGTCCACCGACGCCGACCCAGGCAAATTGTCGGATCGCCTCGGCAGCCGCTGGGCGCTGCTGGAAACGTCGTTCAAGTTCCATGCTTCATGCCGGCATACCCATCCGGCCGCGGATGCGCTGCTGGATCTGATGCAGCGCGAAGGGCTGGGCCATGAGCAGATCGCCCATGTGGAAACCCGCGTTCACCAGGGCGCCATCGACGTTTTGGGCCGGGTGACGCTGCCGCAGACCGTGCACCAGGCCAAGTTCTCCATGGGCACCGTGCTGGGGTTGATTGCCGTGCATGGCAAGGCCGGGCTGACCGAGTTTCACGAGCTGGCGCTGAGCGACGGGGACGTGGCGGCGTTTCGCGACAAGGTCTCCATGACCCTCGACACCGAAGTCGACGGTGCCTATCCGCAGCGCTGGCTGGGCCGGGTGATCGTGACCACCGCCGATGGTCGCACCCTGCACGGCGCCATCGACGAACCCAAGGGCGACCCGGGCAACACCCTGAACCGCTCGGAGCTGGCCGACAAGTTCCAGCGCCTGACTCAATTCAGCGGTGCCCGCACACCCGCGCAAACCACCGGGCTGATCGAAAAAGTCTGGGACCTGCGCAACGCCGCGTCCCTGGCTCACTGGCTTTAAGGAACTGTCATGACCGCTAATCAACGACCGCTGGACGGCATCACCGTTGTCAGCCTGGAACACGCGATTGCCGCACCGTTCTGCACTCGCCAGTTGGCCGACCTGGGCGCGCGGGTGATCAAGATCGAACGTCCCGGCGCTGGCGACTTTGCCCGGGGCTATGACGAGCGCGTGCGCGGCCTGGCCTCGCATTTCGTGTGGACCAACCGCTCCAAGGAAAGCCTGACCCTGGACCTCAAGCACGACGATGCCGGGGACATCCTGGAAACCCTGCTGGCCGATGCCGATGTGCTGGTGCAGAACCTCGCACCGGGCGCGGCCGCGCGCATGGGTTTGTCATTCGAGGCGCTGCATGAGCGCTTCCCGCGGCTGATCGTCTGCGACATCTCCGGCTATGGCGAGGGTGGCCCGTATGAAAAGAAAAAGGCCTACGACCTGCTGATCCAGAGCGAAGGCGGCTTTCTCTCGGTCACCGGTGGCCCGGGTGAAGACCAGATGGCCAAGGCCGGCTGCTCCATCGCCGATATCTCGGCCGGGATGTACGCCTACAGCGGCATCCTCTCGGCGCTGCTGCTGCGGGGCAAGACCGGGCAGGGCAGTCGCATCGACGTCAGCATGCTGGAAAGCCTGGTGGAGTGGATGGGCTACCCGATGTATTACGCGTTCGACGGCGCGCCCCAGCCACCGCGCGCGGGTGCGGCGCATTCGACGATCTACCCCTACGGGCCGTTTCCCACCGGCGACGGCGGCACGGTGATGCTCGGGTTGCAGAATGAGCGGGAATGGGCGGCGTTCTGCGACAAGGTGCTGCTCACCCCGGAATTGGCCACCGACGAGCGTTTCTCGGCCAACTTCAAGCGTTCGGAAAACCGCGACGTGCTGCGCCAGATCATCGTCGACCGTTTTGCGCAGATGAGCGCCGAGGGCGTGATCCAGCGCCTGGAAGACGCGCAAATCGCCAGTGCACGAGTCAACGACATGCAAGGCGTGTGGGACCACCCGCAGCTCAAGGCCCGGGACAGCTGGCGGGAAGTCGACAGCCCGGCGGGCAAGTTGCCGTCGTTGCTGCCACCGGCGCGCAATGCTGCGTTCACCCCGCGGATGGATGCGGTGCCGGGGCTGGGGCAGCACAGCCAAGGGATTCTCGACCAGCTGGGTTACTCCGCTGAAGCCATCGACGGCCTGCGTATCCGCGGCGTTATCTGACAAGGAATCGAACGATGCCAACCTCTCTTGTGCGCTCTGCGCTGTTTGTACCGGGCAGCCGACCGGAACGTTTTGCCAAGGCCCTGGCCAGTGGCGCCGATGCGGTGATTGTGGATTTTGAAGACGCGGTGGAAGAGCCGCTCAAGCGTCAGGCCCGGGACAACCTCGGGGTGTTTTTGCAGGCGACGCCGGCGGCGCGGGTGTGGGTGCGGATCAACGCGCCGGAGCATCCCGAGCATTTTGCCGATGTGGCGTTCTGTCAGGCCCACGCCGGGGTCGCGGGGGTGTTGCTGCCCAAGGTTGAAAGTGCGGCCCAGGTGGCCGTGGTGGCTGCAACGGGCAAGGCTATCTGGCCGATTATCGAGAGTGCGCGGGGTTTGCTGGCGGTGGCGGAAATCGCCCATGCGCCGCTGGTGGAGCGCCTGTCGTTTGGTGGCCTGGACCTGGCGCTGGACTTGAACCTGAGCAGCGGCTCCCCGGCCGCGCAATTTGCCCTGGACCAGGCTCGCCTTGCCTTGATCGTGCATTCCCGCGCCGCCGGGCTGGTGGCGCCGCTGGACGGCGTGCACCCGGCGATCGACGACCCCGAAGGCCTGCGCCGTTCGATTCGGCATGCCTATGAAATGGGCTTTGCCGGCGCGTTGTGTATCCATCCCAAGCAGGTGGCGGTGATTCACCAGGCGTTGGCCCCCAGTGCCGAGGATCTGGCCTGGGCCAAACGGGTGGTGGACGCTGGTGCCCATGGGGCCGGGGCGTATCAGCTGGACGGGCAGATGGTGGATGCACCGGTGTTGTTGCGGGCCCAACGATTATTAGCCGCGCAACCGTAGAAATGTGGGAGCGGGCTTGCTCGCGAAAGCGGTGGTTCAGCCAGTGCATCCGGTGACTGGCACACCGCTTTCGCGAGCAAGCCCGCTCCCACATTGGATCTCTGTCGTTTGCAAAATCGGCGTTCGTCCACGCCGAACGCAGGTATCTAAAATTCGAAATTCTCTATACGCGTGACATCAGGCACCTTGCCCTATAACACAACAATAAGAAGGTGATTTTCCATGCTCAAGCTTTCTCGGGCGCTGTTCTGCGCCGCCACCTTGTTTGCCGCGGGCCTGGCCCAGGCGGCCGACCCCATCGTGATCAAGTTCGCCCACGTCGTCGCGGAAAACACCCCCAAAGGCCAGGGCGCCCTGCTGTTCAAGAAGCTCGCTGAAGAACGCCTGCCCGGCCGGGTGAAAGTCGAGGTGTACCCCAACTCCTCGCTGTTCGGCGACGGCAAGGAAATGGAAGCGCTGCTGCTGGGCGACGTGCAGATGCTGGCGCCGTCCCTGGCCAAGTTTGAGCAGTACACCAAGCAAGTACAGATCTACGACCTGCCGTTCCTGTTCAACGACCTGGCGGCGGTCGACCGTTTCCAGGCGGCCCAGGGCAAGGCGTTGCTGACCTCGATGCAAGACAAGAACATCCTCGGCCTGGCCTATTGGCACAACGGCCTCAAGCAACTGTCGGCGAACAAGGCATTGCGTGAGCCCAAGGATGCCCGTGGCCTGAAGTTCCGCGTGCAGGCCTCCAGCGTCCTGGAGGAGCAGTTCAAGGCGATCCGCGCCAACCCGCGCAAGATGAGTTTTGCCGAGGTGTACCAGGGCTTGCAGACCGGCACCGTCAACGGCACCGAGAACACCTGGTCGAACTATGAAAGCCAGAAGGTCAACGAAGTGCAGAAGTACTTCACCGAATCCAACCATGGCCTGATCGACTACATGGTGATCACCAACGCCAAGTTCTGGAACGGCCTGCCGCCGGATGTACGCACCACCCTGGACCAGGTCATGGTTGAAGTCACCGTCGAGGTGAACAAGCAGGCCGAGGCGCTGAACCAGTCGGCCAAGCAGAAGATCATCGACGCCAAGACCAGCGAAATCATCGAACTGACACCGGAGCAACGCCAGCTCTGGCGCGAAGCCATGCGCCCGGTGTGGCAGAAGTTCGAAGGTGAAATCGGCGCTGACCTGATCAAGGCGGCCGACGCGTCGAACCAGTAATTTGGAGAGCACCGAGATCAAATGTGGGAGCGGGCTTGCTCGCGAATGCGGTGTATCAGTCACCGAATGCATCAACTGAAAGACTGCATTCGCGAGCAAGCCCGCTCCCACATGTTGATCCGGTTCCCGCCTCCAAGCCTTGCACACACCTATCTCCGCTTCGCGAGGTTTTGCCATGCAAACGCTAAGGCGCGTCTGGGAGCACCTGGAGGAAGGCTTTATCGCCATCCTGCTGGCCGCCATGACCCTGGTGACTTTTGTCTACGTCATGCTCAACAACATCTACACCCTGTTCTTTGCCCTTGCCGACAAGTGGGCGTGGAGCAGCGGTTTCTTCAACGCCCTGGGTGACCACACCATGGGCTGGGCCCAGGACATGACCTGGAGCGTGGCGCTGACCAAGGCCATGTTCGGCTGGCTGATTTTCTTCGGCATCTCCTACGGCGTGCGCACCGCCGGCCACTTGGGCGTGGACGCGCTGGTCAAGCTGACGCCGCGCCGGGTGCAGCGCCTGCTGGGCATGCTGGCTTGCCTGTGCTGCCTGGCCTACGCCGGGTTGTTCATGGTTGCCAGCTACAAATGGCTGAGTGCGGTCACCACCGCGCACATCGGCGCCGAAGACCTCGACAAGTTCGGCATCGACGTCGACGACATCGTGGTGATCGTGCCCATCGGCTTTGCCCTGGTGTTCATCCGCTATCTGGAAATTTTCTACCGCATCTTCACCCACCGCCAAACCGGGCTGGGCCTGGCCGACGAAGCCGGTGAAGCCAGCAAGTTGGCCGGCAGCCATGAGGAGCGTCACTGATGGCCGTTCTGTGTCTGTTTTTGCTGCTGTTCGTGTTCATGTTCCTCGGTGTGCCCATCGCGATTTCCCTGGGGTTGTCGGGCGCGGTGTCGATCCTGATGTTCAGCCCGGACTCGGTGAGTTCCCTGGCAATCAAGCTGTTTGAAACCTCGGACGCCTATACCTTCCTGGCGATTCCGTTCTTCCTGTTGTCGGGTGCGTTCATGACCACCGGTGGCGTGGCGCAGCGGCTGATCGACTTTGCCAACGCCTGCGTCGGGCATATCCGCGGCGGGCTGGCGATTGCGGCGGTGCTGGCATGCATGCTGTTTGCCGCACTGTCGGGCTCCTCGCCCGCGACAGTGGCGGCGGTGGGTTCGATTGCCGTGGCGGGCATGGTGCGCTCGGGCTACCCGAAGGAATTCGGCGCCGGGATCATCTGCAACGCCGGTACCCTGGGCATCCTGATTCCGCCGTCGATCGTGATGGTGGTGTACTCGGCCGCCACGGAAACCTCGGTGGGCAAGCTGTTCATGGCCGGGGTGATTCCGGGCCTGCTGCTGGGCTTGATGTTGATGGTCGCGATCTACATCGTCGCGCGCATCAAGAAACTGCCGGCCCAGCCACGGGCGACCTTTCGCGAGTGGCTGACCTGCGCCCGCCGGGCATTCTGGGGCCTGTTGCTGCTGGTGATCATCCTGGGCGGGATCTACAGCGGCATGTTCACCCCGACCGAAGCGGCGGCGGTGGCGGCGGTGTACTCGGCGTTTGTCGCGCTGTTCATCTACAAGGACATGAAGATCAGGGATTGCCCCAAGGTGCTGCTGGAGTCCGGGCGCCTGGCGATCATGCTGATGTTTATCATCGCCAACGCCATGCTCTTCGCTCACGTGCTGACCACGGAGCAGATTCCCCAGGAAATCACCGCGTGGGTGATCTCCGAGGGCCTGACGCCGATTGGTTTCCTGATCATGGTCAACGTGGTGTTGCTGGTGGCGGGCAGCTTTATGGAGCCGTCGGCGATCGTGCTGATCCTGGCGCCGATCTTTTTCCCGATTGCGATGAAGCTGGGGATCGACCCGATTCACCTGGGAATTGTGATGGTGGTCAACATGGAGATTGGCCTGGTGCATCCGCCGGTGGGGTTGAACCTGTTTGTGACCTCGGCAGTGACCGGGCTGACGCTGGGGCAGACCATCCGCGCGGCGTTGCCGTGGCTGATGATCCTGCTGGTGTTCCTGATCATGGTGACTTACCTGCCGTTCATATCGCTGGCCTTGCCGCATTGGCTGGGGATGTAAACCCAACTTGAATCACGCCACAAAACAATGTGGGAGCGGGCTTGCCCGCTCCCACATTTGAGGTGTGCAGGGATTTATTTATCCATCGCACTCAAGATCGCATGGGCCACTTTTACCCGTTCGGCATTCGGGTAGTTCTTGTTCGCCAGGATCACCACCCCCAGGCCTCTGCTCGGCACGTACGCCACATAGGCGCCAAAACCACCGGTGGCGCCAGTCTTGTTCACCAGCGTGTCGGCATGGGGCGCTTGCGGTGGTGTCAGCCAGTTGACCTTGTGGGGCTGAAAGGCCATTTGCGCCGAGTTGCCTTGGGTCAATGCATCCAGCGTGATTGGGTAGGGGTACATCTCCCAGCCGAGGCCCTGGGTCATGCCATCCACCGTGTAGTAGCCGGTGTGGGTTGCGGCAATCGCCTGTTGCAGCGGCTTCTCCAGCTTCGCCGGGTGCATGTTCACTTCAACGTACTGAATCAGGTCCGAGGTGCTGGTCTTGATGCCGTAGGCCTCGGCGTCCAGGGCGCCAGGCCCTACACGCACCGGTTTGCCGGCCTTGTCGTAACCCTGGGCGTACAGGTTCATTTGTGACTTGGGTACGCTGATAAAGGTGTGCTTGAGGCCGAGTTTCGGCAGCAGGGTCTGCGCCATCAACCGGTCAAACGGCTGGCCCAGGCTTTGCGCTGCCAGGTGGCCGAACAGGCCGATGCTCGGGTTGGAATACAGGCGTTGGGTGCCGGGAGCGAAGTCCGGTTTCCAGTGCTGGTAGTAGCTGATCATCTTGCCGGCGTTATCGGACTCATCGGGGAATTGCAGGGGCAAGCCACCTGCGGTGTAGGTGCCGAGGTTGAGCAGGCTGATGTGGTCAAACGTGGCGCCGCGCAATGCCGGCAGGTATTGGCTGGCCGGGTCCGACAGCTTCAGCTTGCCGTTGGCCAGGGCATAGCCGGCGAGGGTGGCGGTGAAGGTCTTGCTCACCGAGCCGATTTCAAACAGGGTGTTTTCGGTGACGGGCTGCTTGCTCTCCTTGCTGGCAACGCCGTAGTTAAAGTATTGCGCCTTGCCGTTCTGTACGATCGCCACCGACAGGCCGGCGATGTCCTGTTGCTGCATCAGGGGCTGGACCGTACTGTCCACGACCTGGCGCATATCGGTAGCCGCCATGCAGTTGCCTGCGCCGAGCAATAAGGCGAATATCGCGGTGTTGCGCACGGTTGGAAAAAGAGATGTGTACATGATGACGTGACTTCCATGAAGGTGATCGGGTGAATACCGTTGCCTGCGCAGGCGCCGCAAATCTAGGCAGTTTGTGATCCCGCGGCAAACGATGATATCTCGCAACAGCCATTAGAAAAATTAGGGTCAAGCCATGCTCCGTTCCCATTTGCCACTCAACGCGCTGCGAGCCTTCGAGGCCTCCGCACGGCATTTGAGTTTTACCCGGGCGGCGATTGAATTGTGCGTCACCCAGGCGGCGGTCAGTCACCAGGTGAAAAGCCTGGAGGCGCAGCTCAATGTCACGCTGTTCAAACGCCTGCCCCGGGGTCTGATGCTCACCAGCGAGGGCGAGACCCTGCTGCCGGTGTTGCGCGAATCCTTCGACCGGATAGCTCAAACCTTAGGCCAGTTTGAAGGTGGGCATTACCGCGAAGTATTGACGGTAGGCGCGGTGGGCACCTTTGCGGTGGGCTGGCTGTTGCCGCGGCTTGCGGATTTCCAGGCGCGCTACCCGTTTATCGACTTGCGCCTGTCCACCAACAACAACCGCGTCGACGTGGCGGCCGAAGGCCTGGATTACGCAATCCGGTTTGGTTCCGGCGCGTGGCACGGCACCGAGGCGTGCCAATTGCTGGAGGCGCCGCTGACGGTGCTGTGCGTGCCGCAACTTGCTCGGCAATTGCAGACTCCGGCGGACCTGTTGAAGCACACGCTGCTGCGCTCATATCGTGCGGATGAGTGGACGCAATGGTTCCAGGCCGCGGGCTTGCCTGCCGATACGCTGGTGCCGCGCAGTATCGTTTTCGACTCGTCCCTGGCGATGATGGAGGCGGCGCTGCAAGGGGCGGGGGTGGCCCTCGCGCCGGCGATGATGTTCAGCCGGCAGTTGGCGACGGACGTGATTCGCCAGCCGTTCGAGATCGGCATCACCACCGGCAGTTATTGGCTGACGCGCTTGCAGTCACGGGCCGAGACGCCGGCGATGCTGGCGTTCAAGACGTGGTTGCGTGAAGTGGCCATGCATTGAGGTTGGGTCGACGCTGTGGCGAGGGAGCTTGCTCCCGCTGGGCCGCGAAGCGGCCCCAAAGAAGCGGCGGTGTTAGTTCAGCAAGAACGCGGCGGATGGTTTCAGGGTCGCTGTGCAACCCAGCGGGAGCAGGCTCCCTCGCCACAGGTTATTCTCCCACTCGGTCTGCCCATTGATCATAAGAGGCTGCAATGCAAACTTCCGGCGTAGACATCCGTCAACTCAAGGCCTTCGTGGTGGTGGCCGAGGAGCTCAGCTTCGTGCGCGCCGCGACCCGCCTGCATGTCTCGCAACCGGCGCTGTCCCAGACCATCCGCCAGTTTGAGGCGCTGCTGGACGTACAACTGTTCCAACGCAACACCCGCAACGTAGCACTGACCGAAGCCGGCCTGGCCTTGCTGGTAGAAGCGCGGGAAATCGTCAATGGCGTAAGCCGCCTCGTACGCACCGCCCACGAACATGCACGCGGCGTACGCGGCTCATTGAATATCGGCTTCCTGATCGGCGCGGGTGTGGACTTGATGCCGCAAATCCTCAGCGTGTTCGCCAGGCGCTACCCGGAGATCGAACTGGTGGTGCGCGAGTATGACTTCGGCTCGCCCCATGCCGGGATCGACGAGGGCATGGACGTATCGGTGCTGCGCCCGCCACTGGGCCTGCCGGACATCGAGTTGCACACCCTGGTGACCGAACCCTGCGTGGCGTGCCTGGCGTCCAGCCACCGGTTGGCCGGGGAGAGCAGCGTGAGCATCTACGATGTGCTGGATGAGCCGATCATTGCTGCACCGGGAGTGGGCGTGTGGCGCAGTTTCTGGACCGCCGACGCGTACCGCGATGGCCAGCCGGCGCGGATTGTCCATGAAGCTTCGACGGTGGAGACCGAGTTGCAGGCGGTGGCGTCGGAGCGCGGGATCAGTATCACCGCGCTGTCCACTGCACGCTTTTATGCGCGGCCCGGCCTGGCCTTCCCGGTGATCAGCGATATGCCGATGTGTGAAGTGGCGGTCGCCTTGCCGCCACAACCGAGTGTGGCGGCGCGCAACTTTGCCGAGTTGGCGATGGAAGTGGCGAGCAGCCGGGGTTAGTCAGGACAGGTCGTGCAGGGATTTGCCGTTGGGCGCACTTACCTGAAGCTCGGAAAACTCCACCTCCAGCCCGCCACGTTCCGGCGTGCAGCAATAAGGTCCCACCTGATACGACGCAGCCACGGGGAACGGCGCCAGGCGCACCAATGGCCAGCTCACACCATCCACCGACACCTGCACGCGCAGCACGCCCTTGGCCACGGTGGCGCGAATCCAGAACGCCTCGGGATCACCCGGGAACACACCGGTGGCCCAGTCCGACACGCCATCGGTCAATACGCTGCTCAACAGCGTCACACCGTCGGACAGCTCTGCACCGATCTTCACCCAATGCGCTTCATCCACCCGCACCATCAACCCGGCCTGGTCATACAGGTGGGTAAACGCGCTGTGGATCTTGACCTGGGCGGTGAAGTCACCGTCGGTTTCAACAAACAGGAAATGCCCGTTGTCGCGCACAAAACCATAGTGGGTTTCGCGCCAGAAATCGGTGCTGGCATCGGTGCGCACCTTGAGACGCTGGCCTTCTCGGATCGATTGCTGGGGTTGATTGAGCCAACTGGCCTGTTCAAACATCGGGAAGCTCCTTGAAGGTGACAAGACAAAACCCCGGCGTCCGGGGTTTTGTTGTTTGGCTGCAATCAGCGGCTAGTGGTCGAGCAATTTGCCGCTCGGCCCGGCGGTGCCATTGTTAAGGCGCGTGCGCAGCGAAAACAACCACCACAGCACGCCGACCCCGAGTGTAACCCCGGTGGTGATGGCGCCGGTGTGGCTTTCTTCGGGCACGCTCAGGGTCAGGATCACCGCGATGGCCCACAGGCCGCCGAGGACGATCATCGGCAACAACCACTTGCCCAGGCTGAACACCCCCGCAGGCGCCCCCGGCATCCGGCCATTTTTATAGGCCAGGTACGCGGCAATCAGTGTCAGCAGGTAGGTGCAGTAGTAGGTCAGGCCGACCATCGAGTAGATCGCCGTGACAAACCCGCCGCTCGCCAGGTTCAGCAGCACGGCAATGGCGGTGATCAGCACGATGGCGGCGACCGGCGTACCGAAGTGCGGGTTGATCTTCGCCAGCACCTTGGAGCCCGGCAGCATGTTGTCCCGGGACAGGGCGAAGGTCATGCGCGTGGCCACCGCCATGTTGGCGATGAGGCAGGCGAGGATCGAGGCGAAGGCGATCACGATCATGCCCACGCCGGCGGCGTTGCCCAGTTGCAGGCGCACGATATTGATCACCGGGTTTTCGCTGTGGCTGAGCAGCTCGCTGACCGACCCCGGGATCGCAATGCTCAGCAAGGCGAACACCACGAAGCCCAATACACTGGACACCAGCACCGCACGAATCATCGCCCGGGGCGCGGCGCGGCGTGGGTCCTTGGTTTCCTCGGACAGGTCGGCGGCGCCCTCCCAGCCCAGTAGCACCGAGACCGGCAGCAAGGTGGCGAGGGCGAGGGTGGTGAAGCTGAGGGTGCCGCCGCTGACCGGTTGTGCGGAGGTCAGGATCGCCACGCCCTGGGTGTGCTCGAAGAAGAAAAACACCCCAAAGAACAACGCAATCGCCAGCAGCACCGTGCCGATGATTTCGATGATCGCGCCGATGTCGTTGATCCGCGTGGCCAGGCGAATCCCGCAGATGTTCAGCAGGCCTACCACCAGCGTGGCACCGATGCTCAGGCCCTGGATCTGGCCCTGTGTCGGGTTGGCCCAGATCTCCGGCGCGAACACCGTGCCGATGGCCGCCGAGGTGGCGGCTGTACCGGCGACAAACGAGGTGAACGCGACCCAGCCGGTAAACCAGCCGAAGTGATTGCCCGCCAACCGGCTGGACCATTGGTAGGCGTAGCCGGTAAGCGGAATGCGCCCGGCCAGGTGGCAGTAGACCATGACGATGCAGCACACCAGCGGGATCACCAGCAGCCACAAAAGGATGCCGATACCGCCGACGCGGTTGAACGGGTCGGCGAACAGCGTGACCACCCCGGTGTTGATCGAGACCATGGAAAAGGCCAGGGCAAACGAGGTGAACGAACTCATGGTGCGGTGCATCTTTTGCTCGTAGCCGAGGCTGGCCAGGTCGGCGTCGTCGCTGGACAGCGGGGCCTGGGCATTCGGCGGGGCGGTCACGGTGTTTTCAACGAATGTGCTCATGGCCGTTGCTCCTCGATGATGCCGATCACCTCGTCCAGCACATCGAGGGCCTTGGCCAGCAACGGGCGTTCGATATCCAGAGGAGGCTTGACCTTGATCAGGTTACCCAGCCCGGCGTAGCGGCTTTCGCCAAACAATACGCCGCGCTCCACCCCAAGGCGATACACCTCCTGGGATTCCCGGCAGGCCGGTTCCTTGGTGGTGCGGTCCTTGACCAGCTCGATGGACGCCATCAGCCCGGGGCAGCGCACGTCGCCGATCAGCGGGTGGCGGGTTTGCATGTCCTTGAGGCGGGCGGTGATGTAGTCGCCGGAGTCGCGGGCCTTTTCGCAGAGGTTGTCGGCGACGATCGCTTTCACCGTGGCGTAGCCGGCGGCCAGCGAGACCGGGAAGTGGCCGAAGGTCAGGGCTTCTTCACCTTCGTCGAACCACTTGAGCTTGTCATCGGCGAGGATCCCGGCCAGCGGGAAGCCGCCGCCGACGCCTTTGCCGAACACGATGATGTCGGGCAGCACGTCGTAATAGTCCGCAGCGAACATCGTGCCCATGCGCCCGAAACCGGTCTGCACTTCATCAAAAATCAGCAGCACGCCTAAGCGGTCGCAGATCTCGCGCACGCCTTTGTAGTAGGAGCGGGGGAACTCGATATGCCCGCCATTGCCCTGGATCGGTTCCATCATCACTGCTGCCACGCCACCGTCGACGCCCTTGAGGATGGTTTCTTCCAGCAGGCCAAGGCACAGCTGCGACTCGGTTTCCGGGTCCATGCCCAGACGCGTACGGTACGGGTTGGGGTGGGGGACGCGGGTGAAACGTGGCTGGATCGCCAGGAACGGATTGTTCGGATGCGGCCAACTGGCGCCGAGGGTGGCCAGGGAGCGGCCGTGGTAGCCGTCCTGCAGCACCAGCAGGTTCTGTGCGCCGGGGCGGTTCTTGAAAGCCAGTTTCATCGCCATTTCACCGGCGAGGCTGCCATGCAGGGCAAAGCCCATCTGGTTGAGGGCGCCCGGGGAGACCTCCCGCAGCTTCTTCACCAGCCGGGTGTGGGCCGGTGAGCCAAAGTTGGGGCGGATGTGAGTCATTTCGCGCAATTGCGCAACGGCGGCTTCCACCACCCGGGGGTCATTGGCCCCCAAATTGTTCGACCAGGCCTGAGCGGTACAGTCGATGTATTCCTTGCCCTGATCGTCCCATACCAGCGAGCCTCGGGCCTTGACCAGGTTGATCTTGGCGGGTGCGGTGTTCATCACTTCATTCATCTGCGTTATCTCTTTTGTTAGGGCGGCAGTGTTTGGGGATGTGTGCAGTTAGGGTTGTGACTCGCTGCATCGAGTTGACCCGATGCTAGTCCCGGGGACGGGAGGAATAGAAAGACCGATTGCAGTGGGATTGATTGGCGTGGCTTATTAATAGAATCCTCTGAAACAAAATGAAACATTTGTCGCGGGCCAGCCTCTACCGTATCTCCACGACGAGTACTTCTATGAAAATTCCGCGTCCCTCTTCGCGAATGCCCCACCTCACGCAACTGCGCAACCTGAAGATGGCGCGCTCCGCCCACGCCTATGTGCGGGGCAGTACGGTTCAGTTTTACGAGTGGCTGCACAGCCAGCGCGGCCGGCGCTTGCCCCACGGGCCGGCGATCTGGATCTGCGGCGACTGCCACGCCGGTAACCTTGGGCCCACGGGCGATACCAAGGGCCGGATCGACATGCATATCCGTGACCTTGACCAGGCGGTGATCGGCAATCCGGCCCATGACCTGGTGCGCCTGGCCTTGTCCCTGGCCACCGCTGCGCGGGGGTCGGACCTGCCGGGGGTGACCACCGCGCGCATGCTTGAAGAGATGATGGTAGGCTACGCGCAGGCGTTTAAAGACAAGCCCGACGAGGCACCGCCGCGCCCGTCCCAGGTCAAGGCCGGGATGCGCAGTGCGGTGGAGCGCACCTGGAAGAATCTGGCTCGCGAACGTATTGAAAACACCCGGCCGACAATTCCATTGGGCAAGCATTTCTGGTCGTTGTCGCGGGCGGAAAAATCAGCCCTTGAAACGTTGTGCGCGTCGGATGAAATCCACCGGCTGGTGACTTCGCTCAAAGGCCGCTCCAACGACGCCGAGGTTGAGCTGCTGGACTCGGCCTATTGGGTCAAGGGTTGCAGCTCCCTTGGGTTGCTGCGTTATGCGGTGTTGCTGGGAGTAGGGGACAAGTCTGATCAGGAATACTGCCTGCTCGACATCAAGGAAGCGGTAGGCGCTGCGGCGCCGCGTGCGGCTCGGGCAAAAATGCCTCGGGATAACGGCCGGCGGGTGGTGGAGGGCGCGCGGCACCTGTCACCGGCGTTGGGGGAGCGGATGTTGGCCACGCGGTTTCTGGATCACGGGTTTTTCATCCGCGAACTGCTGCCCCAGGACATGAAGCTGGAGCTGGATGAGCTGAGCGAGATTGATGCGATGCACGCGGCCGGGTACCTGGCGCGGGTGGTCGGCGTGGCTCATGCGCGGCAGATGGACCGGGATACGCGCAAGGACTGGATGGCGCTGTTGCAAGAGAATCGCTCCAGGCAACTGGATGCGCCTTCGTGGCTGTGGACCAGTGTGGTGCAGTTGGTGGGGAGCCATGAGGAAGGGTATTTGAATCATTGCCGGCGGTATGCGCTGGAGCACTGACCTCAAGAAAGCTGAAAGTCCCCTGTGGGAGCGGGCTTGCTCGCGAAAGGGGTGGGTCAGTCAAACATCTGCTGACTGACACACCGCTTTCGCGAGCAAGCCCGCTCCCACATGAGTTGGGTGGTGTTTTGGAGGGCGGGTTACACCAGGTATTTCTTGAACCAGCCCAACGTCCGCTCCCACGCCAGATTCGCCGCCGCCTCGTCATACCTCGGCGTCGAATCATTGTGGAAGCCGTGGTTGGCGCCCTTGTAGATAAACGCCTCATAGGTCGTGCCGGCCGCCTTCAACGCTTTCTCATACGCCGGCCAGCCCTCATTGATCCGCGTATCCAGCTCACCGTAATGCAACATGATCGGTGCCTTGATCCGTGGCACATCCTTGGCTTCCGGCTGGCGCCCATAAAACGACACCGCCGCACCCAGCTCCGGATAAGCCACGGCCGCCGCATTCGTCACGCCGCCGCCATAACAGAACCCGGTAATGCCCACCTTGCCGGTGCTTGCATCGTGGTGCATCAACCATTCGATGGCCGCGAAAAAGTCGTTCATCAGCTTCTCGGGATCGACTTTCTGTTGCAACTCCACACCTTTCTCATCATTGCCGGGATAGCCACCCACCGAGGTCAGGCCATCCGGCGCCAGGGCAATGAATCCGGCCTTGGCCAACCGACGGGCGACGTCTTCGATATACGGGTTCAACCCCCGGTTCTCATGCACCACCACCACCGCCGGCACCTTGCCGCTGGCCTTGGCCGGGCGCACCAGGTAGCCGCGCACCGTGCCGTTGCCCTTGGGTGACGGGTAGGTGATGTAGTCGGCGACGATCTCCGGGTCGGTGAATTTCACCTGCTCGGCCAGGGCGTAGTTGGGGCTCAGGGCGGCGAGCAGGGCCGAGGCCGTCAGCCCGCCGAAGGTGAACAGTGCTGCGCGGTCGAGAAATTCCCGGCGGTTGATCTTGCCGTGGGCGTAGCCATCGTAAAGCTCCAGCAGTTCAGGGGCGAAGTCTTTGGCGGTCAGACGAGTCATCGGTAGCGTCCTCGATTAGCGGTGGGACTGAATGTAGACCAGTATCAGGCTTCCCGGCCATGGGCCGCGGCGGCCAGTTGCCCGGTGTCGACCCGCACGAAGACCGAATCGCCAATCGCCGTCAGCACGCCATCGGCGTACACCTCGCACACCACGCGGCTTTTGCGCCCCACGTCACCTTCGACTCTTGCGCGCAAGGTCAGCGGCACGCCCATCGGTGTCGGCTTGATGAATTTGATTCCCAGGTTGCCGGTGACGCAGTCGATACGCGGCAGGCTGCCGGGTTCGCGTTGCTCGGACCGGTAGTGGTAGGCCATGGCGGTCCAGTTCGAGTGGCAGTCCACCAGCATCGCGATCAGACCGCCATAGACCAGGTCTGGCCAGCCGCTGTATCGGGCGTCGGGCTGGTGCTCGGCGATCACGTGGATGCCGTCGGCGTCCCAGCGACTCTTGATGTGCAGCCCGTGGGGGTTGCTGCTGCCGCAGCCATAACAGACGCCTTCGGGGGCGGTGGTGTCTTGCAGGGAAAGCGCGGGCATCGTGGCTCCTTGTTGTTTGGGTTCCGTCGAGGCACGAGCCTAATGCCAGGCGCGTGAATAAATCCAGCGCCTACGCTGTTAGCAGTGCACAGCGTGTTCATTCCCGGTTGAGAATCCCATGAAATCTCGATTGCCAGCGGTCGTCCTTGCCCTCGCCACCTTGTCTAACGCGTACGCCGTGGAATACACCGACGTGAATCCGACGGCCAGCACCATCAGCTTCACCTATGACCAGATGGGCCAAGAGGTGTACGGCACGTTTGGCACCTATTCGGCGACCCTGAATTTCGACACGCAAAACCCGGCTGCCGCCAGCACCGTACTGACCATCCAGCTGCCGAGTATCAATGCCGGCAGCGACGACGCCAACACCGAGCTGCCCAAGCCCGG
This sequence comes from Pseudomonas sp. D4002, assembly GCF_013385665.1. NCBI lineage: Bacteria > Pseudomonadati > Pseudomonadota > Gammaproteobacteria > Pseudomonadales > Pseudomonadaceae > Pseudomonas > Pseudomonas sp. D4002. The sequence goes on along the minus strand of NZ_JACAPN010000047.1, from coordinate 191,435 downwards.
CTGGTTCGACATGACGACCTACCCGGTGGGCACCTTCACCTCGACCCACATCACTGACCTGGGCGACAACCGTTACCTGTTCAGCGGCAACCTGACCCTCAAGGGCCAGACCCGGCCGGTGGAGGTCAAGGTGGCCCTCAAGGAGCAGAGCGGCATTGGCGTGTTCGACGGCGAATTCGTGCTAAAGCGCGATGACTTCAGGATCGGCGCGGGGGAGTGGGCGGACAGCGTGGTGTCCAATGCGATTGTCATCAAGTTCAAGATGGTTGCGCCTGAGCGCTGATGGCTAGCGGGCGAACTTCTTGGCCCCCGCCACGCACGCAATCACCGCGACGGTCACCCCCAGCATGCCCAGGCTCACCTGCTCATGCAGCAGCGTGGCCGCCAGTGCCAGGCCGAAAAACGGTTGCAGCAACTGCAATTGCCCGACGGCGGCAATGCCGCCCTGGGCCAGCCCGCGGTACCAGAACACAAACCCGATCAGCATGCTGAACAGCGACACATAGGCCAGGCTCAGCCAGGCCGGCAGGCTGATGCTCACGAAAGTGCCCGGGGCGAGGATCGCCGTCAGCGGGGCCACAATCGGCAGCGCGATCACCAGCGCCCAGCAGATCACCTGCCAGCCACCCAGGGTGCGTGAGAGCCTGGCCCCTTCGGCATAACCGAGGCCGCACACCAGGATTGCCAACAGCATCAGCAAATCCCCGGCGGGCGCAGCGCTCAGGCCTTGGGCAACCGCGTAGCCCACCACCAGCAGGCTGCCCAGGATCGAAAACAGCCAGAACACCAACTTGGGCCGCTCGCCGCCGCGCCATACGCCGAAGACCGCAGTGGCTAACGGCAGCAGGCCGACAAATACGATGGAATGGGCACTGGTGACGTACTGCAAGGCCAGTGCGGTGAGCAAAGGAAAGCCGATCACCACGCCCAGCGCGACGATTGCCAGGGGCAGCAACTGACTGCGGGCCGGGGTTTTTTCCTTGAACAGCCACAGCAGGCACAGGCCGAGCAGGGCGGCGATGGTGGCGCGGGCGACGGTCAGGAATACCGGATCGAACTCCAGCACCGCCAGGCGCGTGGCCGGCAGCGAGCCGCTGAAGATCACCACGCCGATCAAACCGTTGATCCAGCCTCTGGCGTTGTTTTCCCGGGTGTTGAGGTGGGTGGTTCGTTCCATGGGTGTAGGGCTCGATAGGGATAAGTTGCGTCCTGCGCATCCTATGATTCACTATCAAGACAATCAAAAAATTGTCATGGATACATCGCCTATGCCCCGCGCCCGCTACAAGACATTGGTGGACACCTTCGCCCGGGATATCCGTTCGGGCGCGCTGGCGGCGGGCACCCGGTTGCCGACGCACCGCCAGTTGGCCGCCAGCCATGGCCTGGCGCTGGTCACGGCCAGCCGGGTGTACACCGAGCTGGAGGCCATGGGCCTGGTCAGTGGTGAAACCGGGCGCGGAACCTTTGTGCGGGAAATCGCGTTGTCGCCGGGGCAGGGCGTCGGCCAGATCGCGGTGGCGGCGGGCATGATCGATCTCAACTTCAACTACCCGTCGCTGCCGGGCCAGACCGACCTGCTGCGCACCGCATTGCGCCAGTTGGCGTTGTCCGGCGACCTGGCGGCGCTGCTGCGCTATCAGCCTCACGCCGGTCGGCTGCATGAGCGGGCAGCGGTGGCGCGTCATCTGCTGAGTCGTGGGTTGACGGTGCAGGCCGAGCAGGTGCTGATCGTCAGCGGTGCCCAGCATGGGCTGGCGGTGACCATGATGTCGCTGCTCAGGCCCGGCGATGTGGTGGCGGTGGATGCGTTAACCTATTCCGGGTTCAAGGTACTGGCCGAGACGCTGCACCTGGAAATCGTCGCGATCCCGGTGACCGCGACGGGGCCCGACTTGGCCTATCTTGAACAACTCTGCGCCCGGCGCCCGGTACGCGCCGTGTACAGCATGCCGACCCTGCATAACCCGTTGGGTTGGGTGATGAGCAGGGAGCAGCGCGAGCACCTGGTGGCGATTGCCCGCCAGCATGATTTGATCCTGATCGAGGATGCTGCCTACGCGTTTTTAGCCGAGGACCCGCCGCCGCCGGTGGCCGAGCTGGCACCGGAACGCACGGTGTATGTGTCGGGGCTTTCCAAGAGCGTTGCCACCGGCCTGCGGGTGGGTTTTGTCGCCGCTCCGCAGCAGTGGATGGCGGCGCTGGAACGTACGGTCATGGCCACCACCTGGAACACCCCGGGGGTGATGACTGCGGTGGCTGCCGCGTGGATCGACGACGGCACGGTGCTGCAGCTTGAAGCGCAAAAACGTAAGGACGCCCAGGCGCGCCAGGCGGTGGCCGATGAGGTGTTGGCGGGCTTGAATGTTATCCGCCATCCGTCTTCGTATTTCTTGTGGTTGCCGTTGCCGGAAGATGCCCGCGCCGATCAGATCACCATGGCGCTGGCACGGGAAAATATCTCGGTGTCCACGGCCGAGCCGTTTGCCGTCTCGGCCCACGTGCCCCATGCCTTGCGAGTGGCGCTGGGGTCGGTGGACCGGGAGGTGCTGCGCGAGGCGTTGGTGAAAGTGCGCTGGGCGGTGGAGGCGTGCTAGGGGGCCGGATCGTTCCCACGCTCTGCGTGGGAACGCCGCCTTGGACGCTCCGCGTCCCGCTGTAGATTTGCGCGATAGTGACGCAGAGCGTCACCGGATGCATTCCCACGCAGAGCGTGGGAACGATCCAGGCGGGACTCAGAACTTGTAGGCCTGGCGCCCGATCAGCAGCCATTTGCCTTTCTGCTTCTGCCAGACCTGGAAGTTTTCAATTTCGGTGGGCACCTCGACGCCACTGTTCACCGCCTGTGCGGAAAAGTGGTTGCGCACCAGGGCGGTGTCGCCATTGAGGGTGATGGTCTGTTTCTGCATTTCCAGGGTCTTGAAACCACTTCTGCCGGTTTCAATGTCGGCGATAAATTCCTGCTTGTTCTGGACCTTGCCGCTGGAATGGCCGTAGGTGAGGTTGTTCGCGGTGAGGGCCTGCAGTTGCGGGATGTCCTTGTGCAGCATGGCCTGGGTCAGGTGATCGACCGCAGCGGCTACATCCTTGTCACTTGCGGCGGGCGCGGCGGCCGCGTAGCCGCTGAACAGGCACAGAAAACCAATCAGAACCTTGACGTTTTGCATGGGTATTTCCTTGTTGTTGTGGGTACTGGGACGACTCGGACTGTGGTTTTAAGTCGTCGTACAACCATGCCGTATTTACCGGGATAAAGGAAAGTGAAATTTGTTCTTGGCTAGAAGATAAGCGCTGTTTGCCAGTATTGGTTGTCGTATCACTTGCGAAATAGCGGTCGGCACTTCCCGTGGAAATGGCACATGGCTATGCTGTGGCCGGCGATTTCATGGCGTGGATTCGCAACGACTGAGGAAAACAAAAAAATGACACCGGATCAAAAGTACGCGGCGGCCATGGTGCGCCTGGGTTATCAACTCAACGAGTTCAAGATCGGCGGCAACTACACGCCGCTGCTGAGGGACGGCAATCACGTCTACATCAGTGGCCAGATTCCGCGGGTGGGTGACGCCATCGTGTTGCCCGGCAAGGTCGGCGAAAGCCTCAGCCTGGCCGACGCACAGATTGCCGCGGGCGTCAGCGCACTGCGTTGCCTGGGCTTGCTCAAGCAGGCACTGGGTTCGCTGGATCAGGTCAAGGCGATCCTCAAGATCAATGTGTACGTGCGCAGCGCGGATGACTTCGACCAGCAAAGCGAAGTCGCCAACGGTGCGTCGGACCTGTTGAACGAGATCCTGGGGGCCGCAGGATCCCATACGCGCACCTCGGTGGGCGTGCTGCAATTGCCCAAGGGCGCGGCCGTGGAAATCGACATGATCGCCGTGGCACGGGACTGAAACCGGGTGATCGCCGAGGCGTTTGCGGTACTGGTCCACTATGGAATCTACCTGCTCCCGGGACTGATCCTGTTTGGCCTGTGGTTTGGTCTCACGCCAAAAACATTGCCGGGCTTGCGCATCGTTATCCTGCTGCTGGCCTTTGTGCTGATGCGCGATGCGATGACGCCACTGGGCATGTGGTCGCTGAGCCGCGAGGTGCAGATCGAATTCACGGCCAACCCGTGGGTGCTGGCCGCGCTGGGCGGGTTATCCCTTGGGCTGATTGCCCTGCTCGCGCGCCTGGCACCGGAGTTGTGGCAACTGACGGTGCTGTTCAAGGGCAATCGTTGGGCGGGCCTGGCGGTGGGACTCGGGGCCGGGTGTCTGATCGGCCTGCCATTGCGGCTGTATCAAGGCATTGAGCCGGTTTACTGGGCCTGGCTGATGGGCATGCTGGTGCTTGCCTACTGCGCCAATGCGCTGGAAGAGGTGCTGTTTCGCGGCTTCCTGCAGGGCTATCTCGAACAGCACGTTACGCCGCTGCGTGCGGCGTTGCTCAGCGGGTTGGCGTTCGCCGCGTGCCATTCATTTCTGGCGTTGAGCGTGACGCAACTGGGCTGGCCAGTGTTGGCCTTTACCCTGATTGAAGGCGTGGCCTGCGGGCTGGTGCGGATGCGCTACGGTGTGGTGGCGGCGACGGCCACCCATGGCACGGCGATCTTGCTGATTGCCGTGCCGATGGTGTGAACCGTCTCAGGCCTGTAAATCAACGCCGATGTGGGCCTGGAGCCAGTCTTTGTAGACCGCGATGTTATCGGTCGACTGGTCGCCATTTTTCGCGGTGACAGTCTTGCCGTCCAGGCGCCCGATATCGAGCAGGTACTGAAGACCGTTGGCCACATGGGTGGCGTCGCTTTTGCTGAGTGACTGAACATCGGGCAGTTCGACGGCGTTGCCTTTATCGTCGAAGGTCGCCCATGAAGGGTTGGCCCTGGCGGTGGCAACGGTTTGCGCGGTCGAGCGCACTTGCTCCTGATAGCTGGCTTCCAGCTTGGTCTTGATCTCGGGCGTGGCGTTGGTGACTTCAATCCTCCCGGCCCGCAGGGTGCCGTTTTCCATGGATTGTGTAAAAGTCTTCTGTCCCAGCGCTAACAGACTTGTCGTGCTTCCTATCATGGTGCCGCTCCCTTATTGGTAGCAGCAACAGAGCAAAACCCGGGCCATGTGCTGCATGCCTTGTGCGGCGCGGGCTGGGTGGTATTGCCGGGGCAGGGCGCAGGCCAGGAGTTGCCGGGGCTGGCAAAGGGTTGCCACGTCGGCTCGCGCGAGCGCATTTCAGAACGTTGGAAACTAAGTTCAGAATCTCCAGTCTGTAATAGCGTATCGCCACCTCTACAAGGAATTAACATGAAGCTTAAGGTCGTTTTGCTGGGCACGGTTTTGTTGGCTGCGCCGCTTTACCAAGCGGTTGCCGAGACGTGCAGGGCGAACAGTTATGGTGGGTCCGATTGCGAATACGACAATGGCACCTCTTCCAAGAGTCGCGCCAATAGCTACGGTGGGCAAGACACCCAATACAGCGATGGTACTTCCTCCAAGAGCCGCTCCAATAGTTATGGCGGGCAGGATATCCAATACGGTGACGGCACCTCGGCCAAGACCCGTTCCAACAGCTATGGTGGGCAAGACACTCAATACAGCGACGGCACCTCAGCCAAGAGCCGCTCCAATAGCTACGGCGGGCAAGACACCCAATACAGCAACGGCTCCTCCTCCAAGAGCCGCGCCAATAGCTATGGCGGGCAAAATACGACAAATAACTAATGGCCCCGCCGCGGCTTTCTACCTCACCAATGACCGCTCATACGCCGCGGTCATCACCTGCCACGTCTGCGCATCCGCCGGAATCAAATGCTCGATGCGCAACGACGTTACCGTGATGTCCTGAGGCATGCCGAAGGTGGTGAAGGTCGACATGAAGTTCAGCTCACCTTCACGGGAGTTGACGCGTGTCAGCACCAGTGGCGGCGGTTCATTGACCAAGGCTTCGGTACTTTGCGGGGCCGGCAGGCTGTCCAGAAGCCTGGCAAGTTCGGAGTTGCCCAACGCCTCGCGCGTCGCCCGTTGCCAGGCGATGGTGCGGATTTCGTCAGCGTTGATCAAATGATCACCCAGACCGCCAGGCTGTAGCAGGGTGACCAGCAAATTCAGCCCATCAGCCGCCTCCGGTTTGATCCCCACCAGCTCGAACAGCACCTGGGTACTGGCGTTGGCGGCGAGCACTTCCCAGTGGCTGCCCAGCACGATCGCCGGTGCAGGATTGTTCGCGTGGAGCACATGGCTGATTGCCTCGCGAATAGCCTCCATGGAGGGCGAGGAGAGCGGGGTTGCCTCATAGCGCGGGGCGAAGCCGGCAGCGAGGAACACGCTGTTGCATTGCTCCAGCGGAACCTCCAGCGCCATCAGCAAATTATGCAAGGTGCCCGGGCTCGGCTTGGCGCGCCCGGTCTCGATGCAGCTCAGGTGGCGTTGGGAAACCCCGGTGATCAGCGCCAGTTCCAGCTGGCTCAATCTGGCGTGCCGACGCAGCACGCGCAGTTGCGTGCCGGCGGTAGTGTCAGGGTTGGCGCGGGGGAAAGGTTGGCTGCTCATGGGTTGACTCTGGCCGTGCGGGTCGGTGGTGTCGATGACCTTCGAGGTCATTGAGAGGGGAACGACGTTATCACTAATGTGCAGCTTCCCGAACCGTTGTCTCCAAGGAGGAGAACATGCGCAGACCCTGGATTGCCCTGGCCGGGCTGTTGGCTTTTGCCCTGTACACATTGATCACGATGCTGATCGCCGAACAATCGCTCATGGCGTTCGGACGTGAATTGATATCGAGGCCGGATACTGCCCAGGTGGTGATTGACTTGTATCTGATGGCGGCCTTGGCGGGCGTATGGATGTACCGGGATGCGCGGGCCAGGGGCAAATCCCTGGCGTCGGTGTTGCCCTATTTACTGGTAACGGCGGTTTTCGTATCCATCGGTCCGCTGCTGTATATCGTGGTCAACGGGTTCCGCGAACCTTCAGGGGGCCGGTGATGGAGGTTTATGCGTTGTGCGTATTGGTGCTGTTCTTGAAGATGCTGGCGATCTCCTGTTACCAGGGTTTCTTTCGACTCAGATTCCGTGCATTCACTAACCACGAGGATGCAGCTTTCTTCCATCGCGATGCGAATCCCCAGGAGTTACCGCAAGTCTCCCGGGCCGAAAAGGCTTGGGCCAATGATCTGGAAAATATTCCGTTGTTCTTCATTTTGGGTGGCCTGTGCCTGGCGATGGAAACGCCAGGCACCGCTACCGCGGGGTTGTTCTGTCTGTTCACCGCTGCCCGTGTGATGCATACGGTGATGTATCTGAGCGGCCGCCAGCCCTGGCGCACCCTCGCTTATGGAGTGGGAGTGCTCTGTTTGTCGGGGCTGGCCGGTCTGCTTGGCGCTGGGCTGATAACAATCAAGGGGTGAGAAAGGCCTGATAGTTGTCCTTGGTGATCTGTTGATAGGGAATGGTCAGCTCCGCCGTGTAGGGCTGCTTCCTGATCATCTTCAGCGCCAGGTCAATCGAGCCGACGGCCTGGCCCTTGTTGTCCTGATAGGCCGTGACTACCAATAGATCTTTCTTGATCGCATCCAGGCCGGCGGGGCCGCCGTCGCTGCCGCCCACCAGGATGTCCTTGCCAGGGTGCATGCCGGCCTGGGTAATCGCCATCGCGGCACCGATAGCCATTTCATCGGCATTGGCCGCCACGGCGTCGATTTTCTTGCCCGAGACGATCCAGTTGTTCATCAGGTCCATGGCCTTGCTGCGCTGCCAGTCGGCGCTTTGTTCTTCGACGATATGGATGTTGGGGTAATCCTTCAGTACGTTTTTCACGCCCTGTGTGCGGTTGTGGGTGGCGTTGTTAGAGAGCAAGCCGAGCATGATTGCGAGGTTGCCCTTGCCGTTCATTTTTTCCGCGAGGTAGCGCATCTGAATCTCGCCCGCTTTGATCTCGTCCGAGCCGACATAACCCACCCCGGCCGGTAAGCCGGGGATGTCCGGGCGACGGTTGACGTACACCAGCGGGATACCCGCCTGCTGGGCATTCACAGTCATTTTCTGGGTAGCGGCGGTGTCGACCGCGTTGACGATAATCGCGTCCATGCCTTGGGCAGAAAAGCTCTGCACCTGGTTCAGTTGGCGCACCACATCGCCTTGGGCGTCTTCGAATTGCAGGGTCACGTCGGTGAGGTCCCTGGCGTGGGCCGCCATGTAGTCACGCATCTGGGCGAGGAACACGTCGTCCACCTGGGCGATGCTGACGCCGATGCGTGTCTCGGCGAGGGCGAGCGGGGTAACGATGAGGGTCAGGAGCAAGGTCAGCAGCTGTTTTTTCATGGTGTCAGTCCGTTTTTTTGTTGTTTTGAAAGACGTTGAAAACATTCCTCAGCCTTGGCGTTTGGCGTGTAGTTGCGCAACGCGTTCGGCAAAGGTCTCGCAGGGCCAGCGTTCGTTCAGTGCCTGCAACATCAGTTGCTGCCCGGTTTGCGGAGCCAGGCCCTGTAAGGGTGGGTCGGTATCCAGGTTGGTGGGAAAGGAATAGCCATCGGCAGTGCAGGCGATCACCGCGTGCAGCGCCTCGCCATCCATGACGTTGTCCGCCAGGCGCTCCAACAGGCAGGGGTACAGCGCCAGCATCATCCGGTCGCGGTCCACAGCCTCCATCGTTTTGCCGAACGCCGAGGAGATTTGCAGCAGGTTGGCCATGCGCTGGCGGTCCGGTGTGCGATTGGTGCCAGCGGCGTGAAACAGGGCCGGGTTGAAGAACAGCAGGTCACCTTTGTTCAGCGGCAATTGCACGGCATGCTGCTGGAAGTACTCGATGAATTCAGTGCGCCTCCAGGCCAGGTAGCCCAGTGGGTATTGCTGGGAAAACGGCAGCAGTTGGGTCGGGCCGGTTTCCAGGGGCATGTCGCTGTGGGCCACGGCCCCTTGCAGCGTGAGGTATTGGGACAGCGTGTGCAGGGGCAACGGAAAGCGCTCCACCACGTCGATGGTCTGGAACCCGAGGTGATAATCACGGTGCGGTTGCTGGGCTTGGCCACCGGGGTGCACCACGTTGACCTGGGCCGTGACTTGGTAGCCCGGGCCGAGCCAGGCTTGTGCGATCAACCCCAGCAGTGGGTTGGCGTAATATTCGACAAAGGATGCCGGCGACTGCAGTGCGGCCTTCTGTAATGAGTTCCAGATACGTCCGTTACTGCCGGCCTTGGCGAAGTGGTCGGCGGCCACACCTTGCGCAGCCTCTTGGGCAAAGATCGCTTCGAATACCTGGCTGTGACGGTCGACCACGTCCAGGTCGGCGTAGCCCTGGCGCACCACCATCACTCCCGGCCCCTGGCTGAACAGGCGATGCAGTTCGTCCAGCACGGCGTGACGATCGCCGTTGCGCAGTGCCTGGGCCTGATAGATCGGGATGTTGCTGCACACTTCGGCGCAGTGCGGGTAGTCCTCGGCAGCCGCCTGCTGGGCACAGATCGAGTGAAAATCTTCCAGTTGCACTGCGTCGGCGCTGACAAAGGCAGGCATCACGCACCCTCCACCAGGCTCAGGGCCTGATCGGGGCGTGGGGTGCCGCCGTCGCCACAGCCGATGACGCCTTGCTCCAGGTCGATCACCGTGCCGGTCATCATTCCCGACTCGCGTGACAATAGAAATGCCACGCTCTGGGCCACCTCTTCAGGTTTGAGCAGGCGGCCGAAGGGCTGCGCGGCTTCGGCGGCCTCCAACCAGCCATCCCCGGCACCGTGGTAGTGCCGTTGGATTTCATCCTCGTGCGGTGTGTCCATCCAGCCGATGTTCAAGCCGTTGACCCGAATCCGGTTGCGCAGGGCGCTGAACGCCACGTTTTTGGTCAGAATCGCGAGAGCGCCCTTGGACGCCGCGTAGGCACTCAAGAACGATTGCCCGCCGTGGCCGGTGACACTCTGGATATTGACCACTGCACCTTCAACCCTCTGGCTGATCATCAGCCTCAAGGCTTCCTGCATCAGGAAAAACGGCGCCCTCACATTGACCGCAAACAGTCGGTCAAACAGTTCGGGGGAGGTGTCGAGAATGGTGCCGCGATCCGACATCCCGGCGCAGTTGATCAGCCCGTGGAGGGTGCCGAAGTGGGCACGGGCCGCCTCGATCACGGCGCGGCAGTCGCCAATCTGTTCCAGGTCCGCCTGGACAAACACCGCGCGGCAATCGTGCGCTGCCAACTGCCGTACTTGCTCTTGGCCCTGGTCCGGACGGCGTCCGCAGATGATCAGGCCGGCAGCACCGCGCCGCGCCAGGGTATGGGCGACGGCAGCCCCCAATCCCTGGGTGCTGCCGGTGACGACAAAGTATTGGCCTTTGAAGGTATGGCTGAGGTCGGTTGAAGGCATCGGGGTCTCCTGGGTTTTTGTTGTTTTGAAGGCCGGGCTCGACGCCGGGCAAAACTGAGACTAGCATTGCGGTCACCTCAACTAGTCTCAAAAAGACCTCAAAAAGACCTCAGGTCCAACAGCATGCTCGAACGCGCTAAACACTTTTCCATTAAGCAACTGGCCACCCAGGCGGGCGTCAGCAAGGCGACAGTCGATCGCGTCTTGCATGAGCGCGGCAGCGTGCACGCCCAAACCCGGCGGCGTATCGAACAGGCTCTGGATGAGCTGGAATCCCAGGAAAAAAATGGCCTGGCAGTAGGCCGTACCTTTCATGTCGATGTGATCATGCACACGCCCAAGCGCTTCAGTGCGGCGGTGCAGGCCGCCATCACCGCCCAACTGGGCAGCCTGGCACCGTTTCGTATCGCCCCGCGGTTTCATGTGTTCGAAGAGATCGAGCCTCAGGCGATGCACGACCAATTGCTGCGCTGCCTCGAGACCGGCAGCCAGGGTGTGGTGCTCAAGGCCGCGGACGAGCCGGCGGTGAATCTGGCGGTCAAGCACCTGGCGGCCGCAGGTATTCCGGTGGTGACCCTGGTCACCGATCTGCCCCACAGCGAGCGCATCGGCTACGTAGGCATGGATAACCGCACCGCCGGACAAACCGCCGCGTACCTCCTGTCCCGCTGGCTGTCACCCCAACCCCAGGAAGTGGCGGTGGTGATTGGCAGTGAATTGTTCCGGGGCGAGGAAGAACGCGAAATGGGCTTTCGCATGTGGCTGCGCGGCCGTGCGACGCACCTGCGGGTACTGGATATCAGCGGTGGGTACGGCGTGTATGACCGAACATTTGCCCGGGTCACCGATGCGTTGAAGCAGCATCCCGAACTGAAGGCGGTGTACAGCGTCGGCGGTGGCAACCGGGCAATTGTCGACGCCTTTGCGGCTCTGGATCGCCCGTTGGACGTGTTTATTGCTCACGACCTCGACGAAGAGAATCGCCAGCTGTTGGCCGAAGAAAAAGTCGCCGCGATTATCGATCACAACCTGCAGATCGATGCGCGCCATGTGTTTCTGCACATCCTGCAATTTCATCGGCTGTGGAAGGCTGGGCCGATTGCGCCGTCACAGGTACAGATCGTCACACCGTTCAACCTGCCGGACTGAATCTCCACACCCAATAACAATCCCAGGAGTTCGACCATGCTACGTATCGCTGTCCTTGGTGCAGGGCGCATCGCCAACATTCACGCGGCCAATGTCGCGGCCCATCCTGATGCCACTCTGGTGGTGGTCGCCGACCCCTGGCGGGAGGGCGTCGATGGCTTGGCTGCGCAGCTGGGTTGCGAGGCGGCCTATGACTGCGCAGCAGTGCTAAGTCGGGACGATATCGACGCGGTGGTGATTGGCACACCCACCGACACTCATATCGATTTGCTGCTGGCGGCCGTGTCCCAGGGCAAGGCCGTGCTGTGCGAGAAGCCCATTGACCTGGATTTCGCCAAGGCGCGGGCGGCGGCGCAAGCTGTGGACCGCGAGGGCGGCAAAGTCATGCTGGGCTTCAACCGCCGCTTCGATCCCGACACGCTGCGCCTGCGCCAGGCCATCGACGCGGGGCAAATTGGTGCTGTGCGGCAGGTGATCATCACCAGCCGCGACCCGGGGTTGGCGCCACGGGATTACCTGGCACATTCCGGCGGCATCCTGCGGGACATGACCATTCATGACTTCGACATGGCGCGGCACCTGCTGGGTGAAGAGCCCATTGAAGTCGGCGCGATAGCCAGCCGGCTGGTAGATCCGAGCCTGGCGCAGATTGACGACTTCGACAGCGTGATGGTGCTGCTGCGCACCGCATCCGGGAAACAGTGCCATATCAACTGCTGTCGGGAGGCGGTCTACGGGTATGACCAGCGACTTGAGGTATCCGGGGCCAAGGGGGTGCTGCTCACGGATAACCATCGACCCAGCACCTTGCGCCATTGGAACCACGAGCACACCGAGGCGTTGGAGCCGTTGCAGCATTTCTTCCTGGAGCGTTATGCGGATGCCTACCGCAATGAGTTGGGGCAGTTTATCCAGGCACTGAGCGCGGGGCGCGCGCTGCCCACCAACATGCGCGATGGGCTGTATGCGTTGCACTTGGCGGACTGTGCGCTGGAGTCCATCAAGACCGGGCGAATGGTTGAGGTCAATTACGCTATTTAAGGTGTTGCCGGAGCGGGCATGCTCGCTCCGGCAGATTGCGCGTTAGATTTTTGCCAACGCCTGCGCCAGATCCGCCCGCAGGTCTTCCACATCCTCAACCCCCACCGACAACCGCACCAACCCATCACCAATCCCCAGCTGCGCCCGGGTCGCTGCCGGGATGCTCGCATGGGTCATGATCGCCGGGTGCTCGATCAGACTTTCAACGCCCCCCAGGCTTTCAGCCAACGCAAAGATCTTCACGTTTTCCAGGAAGCGTGTCGCTCCTGCCAGGTCGCTTTTCAGGTCCACCGAAATCATCCCGCCAAACCCGCGCATCTGCCGGCGTGCCAGCTCATGCTGCGGGTGTGATGCCAGGCCTGGGTAATAAACCCGCGCCACTTGCGGCTGTTGCTCCAGCCACGTCGCCAGTTCCAGCGCATTGCTGCAATGGCGCTCCATGCGCAGCGCCAGGGTCTTCACCCCGCGCAAGGTCAGGAATGCGTCGAACGGCCCGGCAATTGCGCCCACGGAGTTTTGCAGGAAGCCCAGGCGCTCGGCCAGTTCAGGATTCTGGCCGACCACCGCAATGCCGCCGATCACATCGGAGTGGCCGTTGAGGTACTTGGTGGTGGAGTGCACCACGATGTCGAAACCCAGCTCCAGCGGGCGCTGGATCCAGGGGCTGGCGAAGGTGTTGTCGGCCACGCAGATGATGCCCCGGGCCTTGCAGATGCGGGAGATGGCACTGAGATCGGTCAGGCTCAGCAGCGGGTTGCTCGGGGTTTCGACCCAGACCATCCGCGTGTCGTCCTGCAGCGCGGCTTCGAAGGCCGACAGGTCGGTCAGGTCGACGAAGCTGAAGCGATGCCCGGCGCTGCGCTGGCGCACTTTGTCGAACAGGCGGAAGGTGCCGCCGTACAAGTCATTGCCAGAAACCACGTGGGAACCGGCGTCGAGCAGTTCCAGCACGGTGGAAATCGCCGCCAGCCCGGAGGCGAACGCGAACGCCTGGGTGCCGCCTTCAAGGTCGGCCACGCAGCGTTCCAGGGCGAAGCGCGTCGGGTTGTGGGAGCGCCCGTAGTCGAAGCCCTTGTGAACGCCGGGGCTGTCCTGCAGGTAGGTGGAGTTGGCGTAGATCGGCGGCATCAGCGCCCCGGTGGTCGGGTCCGGGGATTGCCCGGCATGGATCACGCGGGTGGCGAAGGCGCTTTTATCGTGCTGGGTCATGCAAGGGATCTCCGTAGGTGATTGAGCAGGTCGACGCGGGTGATCAGGCCGTGAAAGCCCGAGGCGTCGGCAATGATTGCCACCAGCCCGCGATCCAGCTCGGCCTGCAATTGCGCAAGGCTGGCGCTGGGTGCGAGGGTGTGAAGGGCGTTGGTCATGGCGCTGCCCACGGTCATGGAAAAGTGCGCGGCGTTCTGATGCAGGCCGAGCAATACATCCGACTCGTCGAGCACCCCCACCAGTTGCTTGCCGTCCACCAGCACCGGCAGCTGTGAGACGTCGGCCAGGCGCATGCGCTGGAAGGCGGTGAGCAGGCTGTCGTCTGGGCCGACGCTGATCACCCGGCCATCCTCGAAACGACGGGCGATCAGGTCGCGCAGGTCGCCGTAGTGTTTGTATTGCAGCAGGCCGGCGTCGTTCATCCATTGGTCGTTGTAGACCTTCGACAGGTAGCGCGTGCCGGTGTCGCAGACGAAGGTGACCACCCGCTTGGGCTCGGTCTGTTCGCGGCAATAACGCAGGGCGGCGGCCAGCAGGGTGCCGGTGGAGGAGCCACCGAGAATGCCTTCGGCCCGCAGCAGTTGGCGGGCGTGGTCGAAGCTTTCTTCGTCGCTGATGGAATAGGCGTGGCGCACGCTGGAGAGGTCGGCGATCGAGGGGATGAAGTCTTCGCCGATACCTTCCACGGCCCACGAGCCGGGTTCGGTCATGGTGCCGCTGCGGCTGTATTCGGCCATTACCGAGCCCACCGGGTCGGCCAGCACCATGGCCAGGTCAGGTTGCACGCGCTTGAAGAAGCGCGTCAGGCCGGTGAGGGTGCCAGCCGAGCCAACGCCAACCACGATGGCATCCAGGTCATGTTGGGTCTGGGCCCAGATTTCCGGGGCGGTGCTGGTCTCATGGGCCAGGGGGTTGGCCGGGTTGTTGAACTGGTCGGCGAAGAACGAATCGGGAATGTCCTTGGCCAGTCGCGCCGCCACATCCTGGTAATACTCGGGGTGGCCCTTGCCGACATCCGAGCGGGTGATGTGCACCTCGGCGCCCATGGCTTTCAGGTGCAAGACTTTCTCGGTGGACATCTTGTCCGGTACCACCAGCACCACCCGGTAGCCTTTGGCGCGTCCCACCAGGGCCAGGCCGAGGCCGGTATTGCCGGCGGTGGCTTCGATGATGGTGCCGCCGGGGCGCAGGCGGCCATCGCGCTCGGCGGCGTCGATCATGGCCAGGCCAATGCGGTCCTTGATGGAGCCGCCGGGGTTCTCGGATTCAAGCTTGAGGAACAGCGTGCACGGGCCGGTATCGAAGCGGCTGACCCGCACCAGCGGGGTATTGCCAATCAGTTCGAGCACGGCGGGGCGGGAAGCGGTGGGCATGTCGTCACCTGGCTACGGAAAGGGCGTATGGGATGGACAGCAGCGTTTACAACATGGTTTCGAACATAGGCCGGTATCGGGCCGCTCGCAACCGCGCGGCCGCCAGAATGTCTTTTTTTGGCGCATTGCTGCTTCATGACGGAGCACGGCTGGAGGCGATCCATCGGTGGGTTTTCTGTCAACCTCACGTATTCATTGGCTTGCAGCTGATTGGCCCAGGGTTTGCTAAAAGAAATCCAAACTTGGATACAAGATGGAATCCTCAATGCGCAACGAACAACTCGGCTGGACCCTGGGTGAATGGCAAGCTGCCTACCGCAGCCAGGCGCTGACTCCCGACATCCTGTTGACCCTGGCGAGCACGTTTCCCGCCGAGGACAACGCCTGGATCAGCCAGGTGCAACCGCAGCAGTTGCGTGACCAGTTGGCGCAGTTGGCCGAGCGGCTTGCGGCGGTCAATGGCGATATCGACCAGTTGCCGTTGTATGGCGTGCCGTTTGCCATCAAGGACAACATCGATGCGGCGGGTTGGGAAACCACGGCGGCGTGTCCTGAGTTTGCCTATACCGCCGCGGCGGATGCCTCGGTGGTGGCGCGGTTGCGGGCGGCCGGGGCGATCCTGATGGGCAAGACCAACCTCGATCAGTTCGCCACCGGCCTGGTCGGTACACGCTCGCCCTACGGCGCGGTGAGCAACAGTTTTAACCCGGACTATGTCAGCGGCGGTTCCAGCTCGGGTTCGGCCTCGGTGGTTGCCCGCGGGCTGGTGGCGTTTTCCCTGGGCACCGACACCGCCGGTTCCGGGCGGGTGCCGGCGGGCTTCAACAATATCGTCGGGTTGAAGCCGACCAAGGGGCGCTTGTCCAACACCGGACTGGTGCCGGCCTGTCGTACCGTGGACTGTATTTCGGTGTTTGCGCTGACGGTTGAAGATGCCGAGACGGTTGCGGGCCTCGCTGCTGCTTACGACGCCAGCGACGCCTATTCACGCGTCAATCCCAACACTGCTCCCGTAGCGGTCGGCGCCACAATCAAGCTGGCGGTTCCGGCCAGCCTGGAGTTTTTTGGCGACGCGCAGAACCAGGCCGTATTTGAACAGGCGCTGCTCAGGTTCCAGTCCCTCGGCGCCGAAATCACGGCGGTGGATTTCAGCCCGTTTCAGCAACTCGCCGAGCAGCTCTATTACGGCTCCTGGGTTGCGGAGCGCACGGTGGCACTGGAAGGCATGCTCGCCAGCAACGCCGAAGCGATCAACCCGGTGGTACGTGGCATTGTGGAAAACGGTCACACGTACAGCGCCTGCGATGCCTATAAAGCCGAATACCTGCGCGCCGAACTGAGCCGCTGCATCAACGACACCCTGGCCGGTTTCGACGCCTTGCTGGTGCCGACATCGCCGACGATCCGCACCCTGGCGGAAATGGCCGTGGAGCCGGTGCTCTACAACTCGCAGTTTGGCTTCTACACCAACTTCACCAACCTGGCCGACCTCTCGGCACTGGCCGTGCCCGCGGGGCTGCGCAGCGACGGCCTGCCGTGCGGCATCACCCTTATCGCGCCGGCCTGGCACGACGCCGCCCTGGCGCATCTGGGCAAGCGTTGGCAGGCCGGCCTTGATCTTCCGCTGGGCGCTACCCAACGCAATCTGCCGCAACCGGCACCGGCGCGACAGGCGCCCGGCAGCGTGCGGGTGGCGGTGGTTGGGGCGCATCTCACCGGGATGCCGCTGAACTTCCAGCTGACCAGCCGCAACGCCGTGCTGGTGGAGCAAACCCTGACAGCGAGCAACTACCGCCTGCATGCACTGCCGGGCACGGTTCCGCCCAAGCCGGGGCTGGCCAGGAATGACTCGGGCCGCTCGATCATCGTCGAGCTGTGGGACATGCCTGTTGCCCGCTTTGGTGAGTTCGTCGCCGAGATTCCCGCGCCGCTGGGCATCGGCAACCTCACCCTGGCGGACGGGCGCAGCGTGAAGGGTTTTATCTGCGAGCCCTGGGCCCTGGCAGGCGCCACCGACATCACCGAATTCGGCGGCTGGCGCGCGTACATGGCGAGCAGGAACTAGGCATGCAGCTCTCAACCACGAGAAAACCCGGCGAACGGCCGGACAGCCTGGCGGAACGGGTCTACCAGCAGTTGAAGGACGACATTTTTGGCTTTCGCCTGCTGCCGGGTGATCGCTTCAGTGAAGGTGACGTGGCCGAGCGCATGCAGGCCAGCCGCACGCCGGTGCGCCAGGCGCTGTATCGGCTGGAGCGGGAAGGGTACCTGGAGGTGTTTTTCAGGAGTGGCTGGCAGGTGCGGCCGTTCGACTTCAACTATTTCGAAGAGCTTTACGACGTAAGAATCGTGCTGGAGTTGGCCGCCGTCAGCCGCTTGTGTGGCATGGCGGAGCAGGGGCTTGAACGGCTTGAAGCGATCTGGCGGGTGGACGAAAGTGCGCGTCTGGATGACGCACAGGTCGTCTGCGCGCTGGATGAGGAGTTCCACTGCGGGTTGGTGCAGGCCACGGGCAACGCTGAAATGGCGCGCATGCATTACGAGATAACCGAGAAAATCCGCATCATTCGGCGGCTGGATTTCACTCAGCAATCACGTATCGCAGCGACCTATGAGGAACACGCAAGCATCCTCGATGCGATCTCGGCACGGCACCGCGATCTGGCGCAGCAACTGCTCAAGACTCACATCGAGGTGAGCAAGCAGGAGGTGCGCAAGATCACGTTGCATCGGTTGGCGGTGGCGAGAGGATAAGCAGCCCGTGCCCTGTGGCGAGGGAGCTTGCTCCCGCTGGGGTGCGAAGCGCCCCCAAAACCGGTCACCCCATTTTACCTGGCGAAAACGCGGTGCCTGAATTGGGGCTGCTGCGCAGCCCAGCGGGAGCAAGCTCCCTCGCCACGGGTTATTGCCGCACGCCTAATACTTGCTGCAACCGATTTGTCACCGTCTCACTCGCTCCCAACATCGGCGCCCGCAACTCACTGCCGATCAAACCCTCCATCGCCAGCGCGGCCTTCACCGGCGCCGGATTGGGCTCCACGAACAGTGTGTGGATCAACGGCAGCAGCCCGAAAAACGTCTCACGAGCCGCCAGCAACTGGTGATCGCGAACCTGTCGATGCAGCGCCACAAAATCTGCGGTACGCACATGCGCCGACGCGGCAATCGCGCCGGTCGCTCCCAGGCACAGCGCGTTGAATATCTGCACATCCTCGCCACACAACACATCCACATTCCCGCTGGCCAGCAGCGCCAGGGTATTGGCCAGGTTGCCGCCACAATCCTTGATCGCGACGATCCGTTCATGGGCGACGATGCTCAGCAACGTCGCCTGTTCGAAGGCGATACCGGTGCGGTAGGGAATGTCATAGAGAATGATCGGCACACTGGACGCATCGGCCACGGTGCGGAAGAACGCTTCAAGGCCCGCCTGGGACGGGCGGATGTAGCTCGGCGGCGGTACCAGCAAACCGGCCACCGGGCGTTGCAGGATTTCACTCTGGAACTGCAGCAGCTCAATCTGGTTATACCCCGCCAGGCCCATTACCACCTGCTGCGGCGGTACCAGTTCCAGTACGGCATCCAGCATCGCCAACTGCTCACGGCGGCTCAGTGCTGCGGCTTCGCCGGTGGTGGTACAGACCATGATCCCGGCCACGCCTTGTTCCAGCAGATGGCAGACCAGGCGGCGCAAGCCGATGAAGTCGATGGCGCCGTTATGAAACGGTGTAACGACGGGAACCCAGATACCTTGAAACGATGACATGCGCTTTCTCCTGATGGTTGACCGATTTCGTCACCGTCAGAAGGGCAGAGGGAAGTAAGCAAGAGGAGGGGGCCTTCGCGCTCAATGTCCTGTCAGCTCATCTGACGGGACAGCGCGCCCCGGTCACATGAGCGACTGTTTCTTCGATTTGAGGGCGTGCGCAACGCAACCTTGCGCCTTGGCAATCAAGCCAATGACGGAAAAGTTGAAGGTCGTTGCAGACATTGAGGACACACCCTGAAGAAGGCGCTTATCTTTATGGATTATTACAGGGTGTGTCAACTCACGGCGATCAGTCGCGGTTCAACCAGTGGCGCACGAAACGCACCTGCTCTGCCGACAGTTCTGCGTCTTCCGGCGCGCCCATGAAACCGCCGTGGGGCATTGCTTCAAAGATGTGCAGTTCCACCGGTACCTCGGCCCGGCGCAGCGCCCGGTGCAGGCGTACGGCGTTGGACAGGAACAGGTCGCGGGTGCCGCTTTGCACGAACGTCGGCGGGAAGCCCGCTGCGAAATCCCCGAACAGCGGCGACAGGTACGGGTGAGACAAATCCGCGCCAGCGGCGTACAGCAGGTTGGTGCTCATCAGCGGGTTGGGCAACACCACGTCGACGGTGCGGTTGACCTGGAAGCTGTCGCCCGATTCGGTCAGGTCCACTTCAGGTGACAGCAATACCAGCGCGGCCGGCAGCGGCAAGCCTTCGTCGCGGGCGCGCAGCACCATGGCAGCGGCGAGGTTGCCTCCGGCCGAGCGTCCGCCGATCACGATCTTGTCCGGGGTGTGGTGCTTCAGCACATGCCGGTAGGTGGCCATACAGTCATCGAGTGCCGCCGGGTACGGATGGTCAGGCGGCATGCGGTAGTCCACGCCGTAGCAGGTCAGGTTGTGCAGGTCGGCGTGCTTGCCGGCGGCGAGGCGGGCGTTTTCGCCGCCGCCGAACACCAGGGCGCCGCCGTGCAGGTCGATATAGGCGAACTCGGCCCCGTATGCCGGCGTCGCCCGGTACACGGTGGCGTCTTCCACGGTGAATGTCTCAACGTGGTCTGCCGTCTGTCCCGCCTGGGACGCCGCGTACTGTTGGGCAACTGCGGCCTGCATGCGGCGCCAGCCAGCGTGGTCATCGGGTGCGGGCAGGGTGTACAGGCTGTTCAGCGGCACGCCATCGGCGTTCACCATGCGTTGCAGCATCGCCTGGGCCTCGGGGCTGATGGACCGCGGAACCGGGATGATTCGCGGGTCGATCCTTACACCATTACTCATTCTCTGCACCGTTTGGGTTCATGTCAGGACGCGAACGCATTCTTGTCGGTAGCGGTACTACACTGCAAGTCCGAACCTCCACGCTGGAGAACACTCATGCTCAGCAAAAACACGGTGTGCCTTTGGTACGACGGCAGTGCACTGGACGCTGCCAACTTCTACGCCAGGACCTTCCCGGACAGCGCAGTGACCGCGGTCCATCACGCCCCCGGGGATTATCCGGCGGGCAAACAGGGCGATGTGTTGACCGTGGAATTCACCGTCATGGGTATTCCTTGCCTGGGGCTGAACGGAGGCTCCGGCGTGCAGCACAACGAGGCGTTTTCGTTCCAGGTGGCCACCGACGACCAGGCGGAAACCGACCGCTTGTGGCACGCGATTGTCAGCCATGGCGGCCAGGAAAACGTCTGCGGCTGGTGCCAGGATAAATGGGGGGTGAGATGGCAGATTACCCCGCGTGTACTGAGCGCGGCGATCACCCACCCCGACCCGGCAGCGGCCAAGCGGGCGTTTGACGCGATGATGGGGATGACCAGGATTGATATTGCGGGGATTGAGGCGGCGCTCAAAGGTTGATGCACCGATTGAGTCAATCGGCGCCCACCGCCGTCCGGTCCACCAGACGAATACGGTTGCGTCCACCGCGCTTGGATTCATACAGCGCCGCGTCGCCTTGTTCGATCAAGGCCGCGAGGCTGGCGGGGGGCGTGTCGAACAGGCTGGCGCCGATGCTCAATGTCACCGCTTCGGGCGTGGCGAAGGCCTGCGAGGCAGCCTGATGAAACTGTTCGCGCAGGGCGCTGCCCAGCGCGACAATGCGCGCGTTCGAGGTGTCATTAAGCAGGATCACGAACTCGTCGCCACCCAACCGCGCCGCCAGCGAATCATCGGGCAACTGCGCGCGAATCATCTCGCTCAGGGCCACCAGCAGCCGGTCGCCCGCGGTATGGCCGTACAGGTCGTTGATCAGCTTGAAATTGTCGATGTCGATCAACAGCAGGGCACCTGGCCGGGCCTGCGACACCTCGCTCAGCAGGCTCGGCGCGCGCATTTCAAGAGCGCGGCGGTTGTACAGCGCGGTCAACGGGTCGCGGGCGGCCAACCGTGCAATCTGTTCCTCACGGCGGTAGCGCTCGGTGCCGGTCATCGACAATGCAATTAGCATGATCGCCATGGCGCCTTCCACCAGCGACACCTGAATGATCTCGCCACGAAACGCCGTCAGGTCGATCAGTGTCCCCGGCACGATCGCCACCAGCGACTTGGCCAGATAGAACAGCCCGTGGGCCAGCAGCACATAGCGCAGTTGCACCGCGCCCACGCTGAGTGATCGGCCATGGGGGCGCAACAGGAAACTGGCCCGCAGGGTCGGCAGGGCAACCAGCAGCGAGTTGGCCAGCAGCATGGCCCTGGACCACGACTGTCCTTCCGGCAACAGCAGCATGGCAAACCAGGCCACGAACATCAGGTACCAGGCGCGAGACAGGCGCACCTGGGTGAAACGCGCAACGCCCAGCAGGAACAGCCAGTGGGCGGTGATCAGCAATCCGTTGGCGAACCAGATGCCGATCAACAGCAGGCCGCTGGCCCGCAACAGCGCCAGGGTGCTGCCCACGCTGATGATGGCGAAACCGGCAGTCCAGTACAGCAGCGATGGCTCGCGGACATTGCGCCACTCGACGGCCAGGTACAGCGCGGCGGCGCCTGCCAGTGCGATGGTGAGGACCAGTATGGTGATGGGGTCGAGCGCCATGGGCGAACTGGCCTGCCTGAGTTGCGGTGAGACGGCGATTGTAAGCGTTTTCGCCGGTTTTTCGCAGTGCTCAGGCCCTGCGCGCCATCAGCAATACCGTCGCGGCGGCCGACAACAACCCCGCACAGCAGCGGTTGAAAATCCGCTTGCCCCGAGGCTGCGCGAACCAGCGGCGCATATGCAAACCCATATAGGCGTAGGCGCTGATGGCGAACCATTCCAGCGCCAGGAACATCGCTCCCAGCAGGGCGAATTGCGGCGTGATCGGACGTGCCGGGTCGACGAATTGCGGCAGGAAGGCGGTAAAAATCAAGATTGCCTTGGGATTGCCGGCGGCCACCAGGAACTCCTGTCGCGCCAAGGCCCACAAGCCCGCCTTGGGCGCTGTCGACTCAGCCTCCGCGTGCGGATTGGACCGCCACAGTTGATACGCCAGATAGAATAGATACGCCGCCCCCAGGATCTTGATCCCGTAGAACAGCAACTCCGAGGTTTGCAGCACCACCGCCAGCCCGGCGGACGCGAGGGCGATCATCCCGGCAAAGGCCAGCAGTCGCCCGACGCCTGCCAGGCACGAAGTGCGGTAGCCGTAGCGGGTGGAGTTGCTCACGGACAGCAGGTTGTTCGGGCCTGGCGCCATGTTCAGGGCGAAGCAGGCCGGGAGGAAGAGGGTGAGGGTGGCGAGGTCCATGGGGGGCTCCGGCGGGCGCTGGCAGGTAAGGCCACGAGGATAAGGGATGTGAGGCGGTTGAACAATTTGCGCTAATGGGTAGAACCGATGGCGCTCTGGCCATGTCTGTGAGTCGTGGGTAAATAGATCGGTCACCATGACGCTCATATCGTTAATATGTCCGGTATGCCAATCGGGTAAAGGAAGTTGGCGTGAAGCACGAAGCGCTTTTCCCGGGAATTAAAAATAGAGTAGGCAGGGAATGGAATATCCTTCATTTGAAAACAAATCAAAGAAAAGAACCTTGTTGTTGGTGGTGTGTCTGTTATTTGGAGCATGGATTGCTTATACGCTCTGGGCCGGTCGCATTGTAATGCGAACGGTTTTAATGCCATCGATTCCCGAGTGGACGACCTATATAGTCATTGGTTGTCTGGTTGGACTCTTTTTTGCTGCAAGGGCCACCTACTATCGTCCGGCTGTAAGAAACCCGAACCGTGTTGGAGAATCTTTTTTTGGTGGTTTTTGCCTGGGTCTGATTTTGTCCTTGCACAGTTATGACGTCGTTACGTACCTGTTGCCCGGCGACATTGTTCAGTATGCGTCACCTTACGAGCTGGTGACTCCGGGGCCCTACGTTGGAAGGTTCAGTCGTTGTGAGGCGGGTCTGCGGATTAAGGATTTAAAGACTGAGCGCTGGGTTGCGCTTTGTACCACTCAGTCGGAATTCAACGATCAAAGAAAGACAGGCATGAATGCAGTGTGGGTGACTGCTCATTCAAACAAGATAGGTTCTTATATCGAGGCGTATGAATTTATTTATAAATAAATCATGTCGTCGTTGTACCAGCCTTCGTTCATAAGCCAATGACTCATTGTTGGCCGGGAGGGGAAGGTTTCGGTTTGCCATCAGCCACTTGTGTCTTGCCACAAACTTGCTGCGTTGCATTCGGCAGTATTGCGCCCCCTTGAAAGCCTCAGATGAACAGATCCGCCCCTTGCCTTCAAAGCGCCGCATAGACAAGGGATGAAAGTCGGCGTGGGCGTGGATCAATCATCGAATGGCTGCCCGAAGTCGTGGTGACAAAACCGAAGCTCACTTGTTTTTCGGGATCAGCGAAACTGATCGGGCCACCAAGCCCGATATGGCCAAAGGTGTTCGGGCCCATTGCATGGGAAGCCGTCGGGTCGCGTTGCTGCTCGAGCATGCAACCCAATCCATAACGCATGGGGCGCATCCATACTCGATCCATGCCATGACTGTGCTCACGGCTGAATTCAGTAAGCAACTCGGGACCGATAAAGTTTCCTGCTATCAATGCACTGTAGAAACCGGCCAGGCCGTGAGCCGAACCGTGTCCACACACGGCGGGTTGCCGGTAGGCCCACCAGCGAGGGTCACTGGTTCGTCTGGGCACCATTCCGGGGTTGGTGAAGGCGAGCGTCGCGATATGCGACGGCTCGTTTTTCACCACGGTTCGCAACGCCTGCGAGTAAGGGTCACCGACTCGTCCCGTGGCACTGTCGAAACGCGCGATACGATGAAAGTGTTCTTCGTTCACGCCGAGGTGCACGTCCAACTCATGGGGATCGAGAATCTCTTCGTGGATAAACACACAGGGATCTCGTCCGTCCACCCGGCGAATCAACTCTCCGAGGATCCAGCCAAACGTGGTGGTGCCGTAGCCCAGGTCTGTTCCCGGTTCCCACCACAGCGGCTCGGCCTCCAGCAGTCGCAGCATATGCTCCCAGTCATACATCATGGGGTTGTGGTCGGGCCCCCGCAGCGCCGGCAGGCCTGCGGTATGGTTCATCACCTGGCGCAGGGTGACCTTTGCTTTCCCGCTCCGGGCGAACTCGGGCCAGTAACGGGCCACGGGTGCATCCAGCTCCAGCTTGCCCGCCTCAACCAACATCAGGACGGCCACCGCGACATAGGGTTTTATTACGCAGAAGGTATTGGCCAGCGTATCGCGGGTCCAGGGTTTCGTCCCCGCCTGGTCTGCCATGCCGGCCCACAGGTCGACAACGATCTCTGCGCCTACCTGCACGCACAGGCCGGCCCCACGTTCCTGCGGATCATCGAACATGTCCTCGAAGGCCTGCTTGACCGCTTCAAACTGCTTCGCACATATCCCTTGCGCTTTCATACCTCAACGTCCTCGTATTTGAAGTGCGGCCCTTGATACTTGCCGAACACGGATAATGGTTGTGGAGGAATTCACCCACGAGACCGAGTTTGGGAGTGCTCCATGGAAAAGCGATTGGCTCGTTTGTAGGTGCCGAAGTCATTGAACCTGACACCGGCCTGGGCCATGACTTTATGAGCATAAGGTGCCGTCATCTGACGCAGATAAAACGGGTCTCTCACCACGAAGTGATGGATGCTGTGAGTGCTGCCAAAGTTAAAACAGAACAACTGGAACGGCCACAGCCACCAAGGGTTCATCACCTGGGTTTGTTGTAATGCGTTACGCGGGGCAACATCGCCGTAATAGTGCATATTTGAACTTATAAAGAACAGGCAGAACTGCCGTATCATATTGGGCGCTATAAGAATAACCACTGCGCTATTGACGATATCCATTAATTCCAGCGTCGTAGCTGAACTGTGAACCTCCATCCCGGTAATTGACCCAAGCCAGACATACAGGTGGTAGCCGAGGAACACATACCAGCACCCCCAATACAGAAGCCCGAATGGTGTATTGAGCCGAATGATCTTGCCTAACAATTTTACCTTTTGCCGCCATCCAGGGGCAAACACCGCATTTAGAAAACCAAATACAAATCCGTCCACCAGTTTGAGTAATCGCAGTATTCCCCAAGGACTGCCGCTCGTGGTGATCCAGGCTTCAACATCAGAATCAGTTCCGGACTCCTTGTGGTGATGAAAGTGCAGACTGCGTCTTAGCCACGGGCTGGGCATACCCGGGCGTGCCAGCCAGCAGAAGAGCATCATGGCATTATGGGCCAGCGGCTGTTTTCTAAAATAAAGGCGATGAATCAGGTCATGTTCGATTTCATGAATGAACGAAGTCAGCAGCGCATTGACCAGAATACACATCCATGCGGGGATAAAACCCTTTAGATAGAGCCCTCCCGTAATGACCATCCCTATCAGGGAAAACGCCATGACACTCGCGCCCAGAGCATCCTGGTGCTGCAGGATCGGATAACGCTTTCGCAGGTAGTTCCCATGATCGGTAATACTGCGGGTTACCTTATCAATCTTTTCCTGATCGGTAGTTGGGCGATCAATTTCGATGGCGCCTTCCAAGACATTCATCCATTCATCCTCTGATTGCATCGAGAAATTAACAGCCGCGTCAAGCCGGTCATGTCAATTGTTGGAGCTGTAAAACAGTAGATACTCATATGGGTTGCTTGAATTGCACGGGGCATTCAAGGAATACGAAATCGACTTTTTTGCGAAAAGCTTGTTAGAATTCCATGCTTCAAAATGATAAGGGAAGTTCAACTCTTTGCAACTGTGTATTTTGGGTGGGTTCAGTGTTACAAGTGCGGTGTAAGGAATTGATGATTTAGTTACAGTTTGTACAAGTATAAAATGACGCTGTACAAGTATTGCCAAGGAGGCACCATGAGATTGCATCGCATCAAATATGTCCGGCGCGCTCTAAAAGAGCCCGAGGTTGGCGTAGAGAAAATAACAAGCGACGATGTATTTGATGCCGTGTTTTGCGATGAGCCGGCAGACAATGCCGCGAATCCTGCAGGCCTGGAAAGGCTACTCCGCTACCTGCAGTGCGGGGATACCGTGGTGGTGGACAGCATGGCAGCGCTGACTTCAAGCACGGAGCAGCTGTGCGCCATCATTCGCCGGTTGATTGAAAAGCAGGTCACGTTGGAGTGTTTGAACGAAAACCTGGTTTTCCGGCATGACTGTCTTGAAGTCGTGGAGTCGATCATTGCGGTAATGGAGCTGATTGCAGAGTTCGAGCGCGCTGCGATGAGGGAAAGACAGGCGGCGGGAATTGCCAGTGCAAAGAATCGTGGGACTTATAGAGGTCGCAAGAAAAAACTGTCTGACAATCAGGTTGTAAACTTGATTGACCGGGCCGCTGCTGGAGAAAGTAAATCCAAGTTGGCGCGTGATTTTGAAATCAGTCGGCAGACGCTCTATCGGTACTTGAGATCCAGATAGGGGCTTCTTCAGGTCGCACGAGGGAGCGGCTGCCAACAAGATCCTACAGTTGAAAAAACCTGTAGGACGGCATGGCGCGAAAGCGGTGGAAGTCTTGCCATCATTGATTTCTTCACTGGCAAGACGACCCACTATCGCGGCCAACGCTCCTGCTCCCTCTATTCAAGGCAGCCTTCAGATGCTGCGGGCAAGCGCTCGAGAAACTCGGCGATCTGCTGGCCACCGCGCAAGTGCACCACGGGCACCGACGGGCCTGCCGCCAACCGCACCGCCTCGATACCTGGCCGGTGGCCGCGATCAAACGTCCACACGTACTTCAGGAATGTCAGGAACTCCCGGTCGAGTTTCTCGGTACAGCCGGCGGGAATATCCGGGCGCGGGCGGTTCAGCGCACTGCGCAGGATCACCCGGGTAAAGCAGGTGAGCCGTGGCGTGTCGAGCCAGATGATCAAATCGGCACGGGGCAGGCGCAGGTCGAACGTGCGCCGCGCATAGTTGCCTTCACACACCCAGCCATCGGCGGCAACGGCGTCGCGCACGCGGGTACGGAACTGCTCGGCGTCGGGCTCGACCCAGCCGGGCGACCAGAACAGGGTGTCCAGGTGCACCACGGGCAGGCCCAGGCGTTGTCCGAGGGCGCGGGCGAGGGTGGATTTTCCGCTGCCCGCATTACCGAGAATCACGATGCGTTGCATGAAGGGACGTCCTGTCGCGGGAAAGCCCACAATTGTGCAGGTTTTACATGACCGACAGAAGCCATATGAGGTAGGTTGGGCGCCCCGGAATGGACCCTCTCGACCAAGGAAGCGCCTGTCAATGCCAAATGCCTTTTGCCAAATCAGCGAACGCCTGGACAACCGCCGGTTTATCGTCGCGGGCAACACCCATGGTGTGTCCGGTACAGGCACCGTGTTTCATTACCACGTCGATGAAAACGCCATCTGGGGCACCTACCAGGGCGGCCGGATTCGCATGGGCAATCAAGTCGGGCGCGCCACAGGCCCCGATACCATCGAGTTGCTGTACCAGTGCCTGACCACCGAGGGCGAGATTCTTGCCGGCTGGTCTCGGGGCACGCTAGGCGTGGATGACGCCGGGCGTACCACCCTGGCCTTCGTCTGGGGCTGGTTGTCGGGCGCGACGGGAGGCGGGGAGTCGAGCTACGTCGAACTCGTTGCCGAGTAGTAATGGGATTTCGCGCCTACTGGAACCGCTCAACCAGGTAGTCGACAAAGCACCGGACCCGCGCCGGCGTGTGGGTACCGCCCAGGAACACGGCATGGATCTCTTCGCCATCGCCGGGATTGAATGCCTCCAGCAGCGGCACCAGCCGACCCGCCTGAATGGCGTCCGCCACGGTCTCGGCGCAGACCCGCGCGATGCCGATGCCCTCGGCTGCCAATTGGCCCTGGGTGTCACCGTTATTGGTTTCGACATGGCCCTTGATCGTCAGTGAATAGTCGTGGCCATCCTTGCGAAACGGCCAGGTGGGCGCCGCACGCTTGAAGTTGAAACCGATGCAGTCGTGATCCAGCAGGTCTTCCGGCACCTGCGGCGTGCCGCGTCGTGCCAGATAGCTCGGCGCAGCAATGATGACCTTGTGGGTGGCGCCCAGCCGGCGGGACGTCAGGCTGCTGTCGGGCAGCGGGCCCAATCGCACTGCGACGTCGGCTTGCCCGGCGGCGATGTCGACCACGGTGTCGGTCAGGTTGATGTCCACCAGGATGTCCGGGTAGCGCTGAATGAACTCGCCCAACAGCGGGATCACGAAGGTCCTGCCATACAGCAGCGAACTGCTGACCCGCAGGCGCCCGCGGGGTGAACTCTGGTCGGTAATCTGCTGTTCGGTTTCCCGCAGGTCCGTGAGGATCCGCCGGGCGCACGACAGATAGGCGGCGCCCTCCGGGGTCACGGTCAGTGAGCGCGTGGTTCGCAACAACAGGCGTACGCCCAGCCGGGCCTCCATGCGGTCCAGCACCCGCGCGATGGAGGAGGGCGCAAGGTTCAAGCGACGCGCGGCCGCCGAGAAACTCGCGGTCTCGGCCACGAGGGTAAAGATTTCCAGTTCGTCCGTTATGTCCACGGGAAACTCACTTGTGCGTTTTTCGCAAAGGCCTTGAGCGGCGTAATGGGGTTCACATCGGTTTTTGTCGGGTTCAGTATTGCGTAAAGCAATGTAATACGGAAACTCACCAGGAGAATCCCATGATCTTGCCCTACACCATCAATGTCCCCGACGAACGTCTTGTGGCCATCCGCGACAAAGTCGCCGCCTACGATTGGACCCGGCTTCCCGATTTGGGAGGGTGGAAGTCGGGCGTTGGCGTGCGCGACCTTCAGCGCCTGGTCGCTTACTGGCTGGAATCCTATGATTGGCGCCGGGTCGAAAAACACCTCAACCAACTGCCCAACTTCATCACCGAGATTGAGGGCGAGCACCTGCACTTCGTCCATGTGCGGGGCCCCGGTTCCAGGCCGCCGATCCTGCTGCTCCATGGCTGGCCAGGTTCGTACCTGGAATTCGAGGCGCTGCTGGAACCGCTGGCGGCTGACGGACACGATGTGATCGTGCCGTCGCTTCCGGGGTTTGCATTCTCCAGGCCGATCACCGGAGTGATTGGCCCACGTCGGGCGGGCGAACTCATGCATGGGCTGATGGCCCGGCTGTTCGGGCCAACCCGCTTCATCGTTCAGGGCGGTGACTGGGGTTCGGGCATCGCCGGTTGGATGGCCCACGATCGGCCCGAGGCGTTACTGGGGATTCACCTGAACATGGCCGACCTGCTGGCCCAGGGCACCGTTGCGACCACGCCGGAGGAGGAGGCTTTCGTCGCCCGGCGTGACGTGCTGATCGACTGGGAAACCGGCTACAACCACCAGCAGGAAACCCGCCCGCAGACCCTGGGTGTCGCGCTGGCCGACAGCCCGGTGGGGGCCGCGGGATGGATCCTCGAAAAAATCGGCACATGGGCCGATCTGCCCACTACCGCCGATGGCAGCCCGGATCTCTGGGGCACCTTTACCGAGGAGCAACTGCTGACCAACATCATGTTGTATCTCGCGCCATCTTCCATGGTCACCGCGACGTGGATGTATCACGGCAAGCGCCTTGAGGGATCGTCAAAATTCCCGGTCGGCACCCGCATCCAGGTGCCGACCGGACTTGCCGCCTTTCGTGATCCGGTGTTCGTGCCGCCGCCGCGCTCATTTGCCGAAAAGACCTTCAACATCGTGCACTGGAGCGAGATGCCCGCCGGTGGTCACTTCGCGGCCTGGGAGCAGCCGGCGTTGATGCTGGCGGACCTGCGCGCCTTTATCGCTACGGTCTCGGCTTGATCATCAAATCCAGGTTCTGCACGGCGGCACCTGCGGCGCCCTTGCCGAGGTTGTCGAATATCGCCGCCAGCAGGACCTGGCCCGTCTCGTGGTTTTCACACACGATCAGGCGCACATCGTCCGTGCCGTTCAGCGCTTGAGGGTCGAGGTAGGTCAACTCCCTCGCAGCCTGCATCGACAGCACCTGTACGTGACGGGTATCGCGGTAGTGCTGCGACAGGCAGGCATGCAACCGCGCCGCGTCCACGCCCGGGGCCAACAGCCGCAGTTGCAGCGGGATGGTCAGCACGATGCCCTGGCGGAACGCCCCGTAGGCCGGCATAAACAGCGGCGGCTGCGTCAGCCCGCTTTGCTGCTGAATCTCCGGCACATGCTTGTGTGCCAGCCCCAGCCCATACACCAGGAACGCGGGCGCCTGTGAGGCGTCGGCGCCCTCATGCTCCTGCACCCCGGCGCGGCCCTTGCCGGAATAGCCCGAGACCGCATGAATGGTCGTTGGGTAGTCCCCGGGCAGCAGCCCGGCCTCAAGCAACGGGCGCAACAGACCAATCGCGCCGGTGGGATAGCAACCGGGATTGCTCACCCGCTGCGCCGTGGCAATGCGTTGCGCCTGTTGCGGGTTCATCTCGGCGAAACCGTAGGTCCAGTCGGGATGAGTGCGGTGTGCCGAACTCGCGTCGATCACCCGCACGGCCGGATTGTGGATGCTGGCGACGGCGTCCCGTGCGGCGTCGTCGGGCAGGCAGAGAATCGCGATATCGCAGGCGTTGATCATCTCGGCGCGCTGCTGCGGATCCTTGCGGTGTTCAGGGCTGAGGGTGATCAGTTGCAGATCGGTGCGGTCGCGCAGGCGTTGATGGATCTGCAGCCCGGTGGTGCCTTGGTCGCCGTCGATGAATACAAGAGGATTTGCCATGGGATGCACTCGGATAGGAAATCAGGTGTTCCAATCTTCGGCCAGCCGCTAGGATAGGAAAAGTTGAATTTCCAAACGATGAAGTTCAGATTTTATGAACGAGGATTGACCCATGCGCGAAATCAGCCTGGACCGCCTGCGTACGTTGGTGGCGATTGCCGACCTCGGTTCGTTCGCCGAGGCCGCCCGCATGCTTAACCTGGCGCCACCCACCGTCAGCCTGCACATCGCCGACCTGGAGGCGCGAGTGGGCGGCAAGCTGCTATCGCGTGCCCGTGGGCGGGTGCAGCCCTCAGCGATTGGCGAAACCCTGGTGGAGCGCGCCCGCCGCTTGTTGGCGGATGCCGAGCAGGCGCTTGAAGACGTGGAGCGACAGGTGCAGGGGCTGGCGGGGCGGGTGCGTCTGGGAGCCTCAACCGGAGCCATCGCACAGTTGCTGCCGCAAGCCCTGGAAACCTTGAGCCAACATCATCCCGCCATTGATGTGCAGGTGGCGGTGCTCACGTCGCAGGACACATTGAAGAAGCTGGCCGAGGGCGCCCTGGAGATTGGCCTGGTGGCGCTGCCCCAGGCACCGGTGAAGGGCTTGCGGATCGAGCCCTGGCGGCGCGACCCGGTCATGGCATTTTTGCCGGCGCGTCGGGAATGCCCCGAGGTGGTAACACCCGCCTGGCTGGCTGCCCAGCCGTTAATCCTGAATGACAACACCACCCGGCTTTCGCGCCTGACCGCCGAATGGTTTGCCAGTGAAGGATTGCAGCCCACACCGCGTATTCAACTGAACTACAACGATGCGATCAAAAGCCTGGTGGCCGCCGGTTATGGCGCGACGTTGTTGCCCCATGAAGCGTCCACGCCGTTGACCGACAGCCGGATTGTGATGCGGCCATTGCAGCCGTTGTTGTGGCGCCAGTTGGGTATCGCGCATCGTGCCGGAAACGTCGAACGGCCGACGCAGCACGTGCTGGATGTGTTGTGGGGGTTGAGCGTCGGTCATACGGATTGACAGGGCCCGACTATGGAATTTTATTTCTATGAGCGTGATGCCAAATTAGTGGCGACTTCCCGATTCCCCTTCTAAGCCCTTTACCGACTCAACTATGGATGGGTCGGTACGATGGAGTTTTATTCTGCTAAGGGTTCTAGCGACAACGAAGGACAGGGTTTCACAGCAATTCCGAGTTTCCACAGTACAACGCTGGGCTCTCCCGGCAATCAAGGCTTCCTGATTTGGCGACAGACCATCGAACTCCTGTTTGATGCAACCGCTCTCGAAACTCATGATTTTTCAGCCTCAATGACGGTTTACCATTTCAACCGCTTTCTGTTTTGCAGTGGTCGCCTGGATGGCGCCCGCTACTGCCGGGACCGGGCACGATTGAAATGGTGCGACCTCGATCACTACCTGCTTCATCTGCCCTTGCACAGAGGCCTGGTGTGCGGCGACGGTTTGCGGGTGCGCCGGCTGGATGTGGTGGTGCTTGATCTGTCGCAACCGGCGGATTTTTCCATGGCGCAGGGCGAGGGCGTTAGCCTGCTGATTCCGCGTACGGCGTTGTCGCCCTTGCTGTATGACACGGACCAGTTGCATGGCCTGG
The DNA here is from genome assembly GCF_013385665.1 of Pseudomonas sp. D4002. Classification (NCBI taxonomy): domain Bacteria; kingdom Pseudomonadati; phylum Pseudomonadota; class Gammaproteobacteria; order Pseudomonadales; family Pseudomonadaceae; genus Pseudomonas; species Pseudomonas sp. D4002. The sequence continues at coordinate 158,863 of NZ_JACAPN010000047.1, read as the reverse complement.
TGCTGCGCCGGGAGAGCGCATCCGGTGCACTGCTGGCGCAACTGTTGTCTTCATTGGCGTTCGTTGTGCCGAAGCTTTCACTGGACGAGGCGTTCAGGCTCACGCTGCCCATACTCGGCATGGTCGCGGCTTGCCTGGCTCAGGTAGCAGCTCGCACAGCCGCGGCGCCGCGTTCCGGCCCCGCCCATCTTGGCCGCAGGGTACGCCTTTACATCGAGCAGAATCTGCAGCGCGATGACCTCACCCCGGGTGCGCTTGCCAAGGAGCTGGGCGTTTCGCGCAGCCAGCTGTACCGCGAGTTTAAAAAATTTAGCGGTGTGCGCCACTACGTCCAGCAACGTCGCCTGCGCCGGTGCCTGTTCGCACTCGGTGACCCGGGTAATGCCGCCCGGCGCATATCTGACCTCGCCTACGACCATGGCTTCGCCGATGAAGCGCATTTCAGCCGGCTGTTTCGCAAGGCCTTCGGCCTGTCGCCACGGGCTGCCAAAACCGCCATGCAGCGCGGCGATCTGCCGGGTTTTTCTCACCTGGTGCCACACGCTGGCGACGTGCCCGGGCTCGCGAAGTGGGTCCGGGAATTGATCAGCAGCTGAATCCGCCAGAGGCCGTTTAACCGAACGGCCTTTTTTTGGGACGCGCATCCAGGTTTTCGGGACGCACGTCCACAGACAGCACCGGGACTCCAGGCCTAACCTCGACTCACCAACCAACCCATCAGCAAGTGGCGTTGCCAGGCACAGCAGTCTGCATTGGCACTGGCATCTGACAAGGAGCGTCTCACGTGGCGAATCAATCTCTGCACCTTCTCATCCAGAGCATCGCCGGGGCCGTCGCCGAGGCGCAGGACAAGATCCAGCGTTTCCAGGTGTCCACGGTGCGCCAGTATTTCGATGAAGATAACCGGCCGGTCAGTATCGAGGTCCGGTTGCCATCCACTTCCCCCGGCGCACTGGAAGGTGAGGAACGCGTGGTCTCCGTGCCGCTGCTTTCCCTCGTAGGCTCACGACTGCTCGCCGTGAAGGACATGGAAATCTCTTTCGAGGTTGGCCTCAACGCGGATGAGAGTGGTGCACTGAGCCCTGTGCAAAGCGAAGCGCCTGACTCAGGCGATGCCGATTCCCCATGGCCGACTGAATCCCACAAGCCTTTGAGCGTCGATCTTGGCGCTCGCCGTAATGGGGAAGGCGGGCCACTCGCGCGCGTCACCCTCAGAGTCGAAACCCAACCCTCGTCCGAGGGGATGGCTCGGCTGGTTCAAAACCTCGATAAATTGATCTGAGTACAAATGGAGATGACTTATGCCTAACTTCTCGATGGGTGACCAATTCCGCGGCCTTCCCATGGGTGACTTGATCGGCGGTCCCCTGACCGCCGCTTGCGATGCCCAGGTACGCCTGGCCAATGCCACCGCTGATTTCATCAAGGTGATTGGCTTTCTGCCGCCCGCGACCGACGACGATCCCAACGCGGTCGGTGGCGTGCGAACAGTGATGTTCCGTTTCGATCGACCTTCACAGACCAACCCGGGCACGGGCGGGGCCAACCCGATGGAAACGGTGGAGCTGGAAGTGCCGCTTCTGGCCGTGGTGAAGGTGCCGAACTTGTCCATTAACAAGGTCGACATCAGCTTCGACATGGAGGTTAAAAACTCCGAGCAATCCCGCGAGTCCAGCGACTCCGCAGCGGCGTTGTCGGCCGAGGCGAAGATCGGCTGGGGCCCGTTCAGCGCCAAGGTGAACATCTCGGGCTCGGTGTCTTCTCACAAGGAAAACACCCGATCAAGCGACCAGTCGGCCAAGTACCACGTCGAGGTGCATGCCAGTGACGACGGCATGCCTGAAGGCCTGGCCCGGGTGCTCGACATGATCGCCCAGTCCGTCGCGCCCAAGGCGATCACCCAGGCGGCGGCGTAAGCCGGCATCGCTAGTGCTTAACAGCCAGCGGCTATAGGGGATTAACCCGGCGCTGGTCGTCAGGCTTTTCCGGAAAGGAGACCCATCATGTTCGACCTGACGGACGTGGGATACGTAAAGCGCATCGTGGTCGGCAGTACCGATCCGGAAAAGCTGACTCCCGAAGCGGTGGTGCAGGCACAAGCCGCGCTGCTCAATCGCTGCCTGACCGAAACCCCCAAGGGGCGGATTGTCGGCATCGAAAAGAATTTCACGCTGCTCAATATTGGCGAGCACCAGGTGGTATTGCAGGCCCTTATCTACCACCTGGGTTTTGCCCGCAAGCCGTATTGGCTGCCCGATGACGAAGGGCAGTCGTGATGATCCGCCTGGAGGAGTTTATCCGGGCATTGGGCGGCGAAATGCACCTGGCGCAGGTGGCCTCCAGTCGATTGTGGCCGGGTACTTACGTGGCAGGCATGGAGGTGGTTGTGGCCGCCACGGTAGAGCGGGTTGCATGCGGGGCGCTGGCGCTGCGGATCGGGCGTGCACCGCGGGGTAAGGCAACCGCTCATGAACTGTGTATCGAGGTGCCGGGCGATGGGGCTGAAGCGATCACCGTTCGCCTCGATGGCAACCTGCTTGGGCGCTACCGGGGGCATGGCGATGAAGAGGCGCGCTGACCGTTCGATGTTGTTGACCCTGTCTGAACAGGAGACGAAGACATTGCGAGGCATCATCAAGCCAAACGTCGAGCCGCCAGCGGGCATGTTGATGCGCAAGCGCGTGTTATGCGGGCTGGGTGTTGCCTTCCTGTTCGCGGTGGTGGTGCTCGGGATGGTCAAGCCCGATTTGGCGAGGGAGATTGTGCAGCTGGCGAGTCGTTTGTTGGCGTTGTGGTTCTAGACAGTCACTTAACAAGGAGAGTCAAAATGAAAAAAACAGCATCCCTGTTCGCTGGCGCGATGTTGCTGGCAGGCATCCTGCCGGCTTCTGCCGATGAACAATTGGCGGGGACCATCCTCGACGGTAGCAACTATGTTCGGGTTGCCCTGACGCTCCCCAGCGCCACACCGTCTGCCCCGGCTGGAGATCTGCGCGTCGCAGGCAGCTGGGCCTGCAATCTCACGCTCAATTTCGTCACGACGGATGAGCAGAAAGTAGATCTTTATGCCTTGGGCGGGCCGGCAAAGGGCCGTTGTGCGCCACTGGAAAATGGTTATCTGCACAGACGCGGCGCTGGCGGTGCTGTCGTCATTGAGTTGTTTAAACGCGGTGAAGAGAGCCCCCTCTACACCGTCAAGCTCGATCCCCCGGGCAAGTAGCGACAACGCCCGCTTCCTGAGTTCCACCTTCAGAACACACTGATGCAAGGCACGTTTCCCGTCGCCTGACGGGAAACGTGTGCCTGCAGCAAGGAGCAAACCATGTGCATTAGCAATACAGTCGGCGACAGCGGCAAGAATATTCCGGCAGATGTACGCAGCCTTCAGTTTCTGCTCAACCTCAACAGCGGCCAACATGGCCTGGTCTGCAACCTCGCCACTGATGGGGCGTGGGGGAGCGGCTCCCGTGGGGCACTGAAGACTTTCCAGCAAGGTGCAGGGGTTACTCCGGGGGCTCTGGTAGCGCCGTGTGACCAGACGATGGCGGCGCTGCGCAGGGGGCTGCCACCAGGCCTGACGGTAGAAAAGTTGCGCATCATCATGACCACTGCCAGCGCCTCGCGCGTTGCCGAGTTTTTCCAGCCGATTGTCGATGTGCTCAATCGCTACAAGATCAATACACCGCTGCGCATTGCACATTTCCTGGCGCAGATCGCCCACGAAAGTGGCTGCCTGGTTTACACCGAAGAAATCGCTTCTGGTGCTGCTTACGAAGGGCGCAAAGACCTTGGCAATACGAAGCCAGGCGATGGAAAGCTGTTCAAGGGCCGGGGGCTGATCCAGCTCACGGGCCGTGCCAACTATCGCCAGTACGGCCTGGCCTGCCACCGGGATTTCGAGGGCACTGATGCGCCTGGGCAGGTGGGCACAGACCCCGACCTGTCGGTAGACGTTGCGGGCTGGTTCTGGTCCAGCAGGAACCTCAACGACCAGGCCGATGCCGACAATGTGAAGGAGGTCACGCGACTCATCAACGGCGGCGCCAATGGCCTTGCCGATCGAATGGCCTACCTCGAGCGAGCCAAGTGGCTGCTGATGAATTAACCCCGTTTAAGGCCTTCCTGCGCTGCGAGGCGCGGGAGAAGGGCGCAACCGCGCCATCCCCTTTAAAAGGGGAATAGATGTGAACGCAACCTCTCTCAATGTTCGCAACCTCATGCAAGGAGCAAGACCATGAGCACAACCCTGCTTTGCTGGTGCCGTGATGACAGCCAGCTAACCGCCGCCGCGCGTAATTTTCGCGCTGATTATCGCTACAGCGGCTGCCGCCGCGCCGCCCTGCCGCAGACACTCGGGCGCTTGCGCAATGGCGATGTCCTGGTCATCACCGCGCACGGCTCCCCGCAAGCCTTCGGCGAAGAAGGGGTCAACTTCACCGACTTCACCCCTCGTCAGTTCGCTGACGCATTGCTGGCCAACCCGCCGGGAGGGTGGAGCGGCAGCTTGTACTTCGATATCTGTAACGGTTATGCCTTCGCCCAGAACGTACGCCCGCTGATTAGCGCCGGGCTTCCAAACCTGCGCCTGTTCGGATGCGAAGGTGATACCGATATGGCTGTCGACTTGAGCCGTCATCGTGAGGCCACGGCGTAAGCCAACAACCCTGCCGTGTTTCCATTGGAACACGGCAGGACCATGGTCCAGGTACTTGGCGATGTTGTACACATCCGGCAAGACGGTTAGCCTTGCGCTCCGATGTCATCAGCCATTTCAAGGAAGGAAGCGCGTGTGAAGGTTTTTCAAGGAGTGATCGGGCTATCGCTATTGAGCTTGCTGTTCGGCTGCAGCGCCGGGCCTGTGCAAACGCTGAAGTTCAATGTGCCACACGGTTATTACGGCAACTACCTCAAGCAGAAAGTCGGAAATCACGGGCAGTTGACCTGCAACGTGACCACTGAAAAAAACAATCTCGGTGAGGAATGGGTGTCTTCGGTCATTCTCGGAGCGGGCGAGGACGATGCCCAGGACAATATCCTGTTTCTCTCCAGCTACCCGCTAGGTACCGACGACCAACGGGCTTTCCAACTGCGGCTGTTCAACAAGGCACAGCGGGTCACTGATAGCCTGGTCCTGACCACTCCCGATCACAACGGGGTCTACTCACTGCGCCTGGCTTGGGCCGCCGATGGCTCCATCAGCTACCAGGTCGCCAGTGGTGGGCCATGGTCTGAAAAGAAAACGGTGACGCACCCCGGCTTTTCCGTGCGGCACGTCAGCATGCAAGCCTCGGGTATAAAGGGCACGGCTGTCTGTGAACTGGCGGCTGATCGTTGAGAATCTTCGCGTTCATCTTTGCCTTGCTCGTCACCACCTCCGCCCAGGCCAAAGACGGCATCTCCTTTGCCGACGATCCGCTGGGCTGGTCATGCCTGAGGTTCTCCACCTTCACCTTGCTGACGTCGGAACTGACGACGCGCCCGGGCAGCTTTCTTTCGGCCAAGAATGACGCATTGGCGTTTGTAGGGTCCGACGGCGAGATTCGTGGCGCGTATTTCGAACAGGCGCTGCTGAGTTTTCGCAGCGCTGGCGGTAACGCTGATGTCAGCGATGCGCAGTTTGCCGAGGCGGTGGCGGTGATTCAGTGATACATACGATCAGGCTATGAATACCTTCTTGAATCAGGAATTTACAGAAAGCTGAATGCCGTCGACATTAGCGGTTTTTTGAGCCGCTGATCCGGTTTCTTCAGGGAGTCTTCACTATGCCATTCATCCATACCCAGCTCCCCATGACCGTCGACGGCGTACCGTTGAACATCGCCGCGATCCACCGCGCGGGTACCCTGGCGCCAATCGTGTTCCTGCATGGCTTTGGCTCGACCAAGGAAGACTACGCCGACATCGTCCAGCAACCTGCCTTCGACGGTCATCCATTTTTGGCTTATGACGCCCCGGGTTGCGGTGAGAGCCATTGCGATGACCTGTCGAAGATCTCCATCCCGTTCCTGCTGCAAACCGCCTTGCAGGTGCTCGAGCATTTCAACATCGAGCGCTTCCATCTGGTAGGCCACTCCATGGGCGGGCTTACCGCGCTGATGTTGGCGCACCAGTTCCCGGGCCGGGTGCTGAGCTTTGTCGATATCGAAGGCAATATCGCCCCGGAAGACTGCTTTCTCAGCCGGCAGATCGTCGACTACCCGGCGGACGATCCCGAGGCGTTTTTCAGCGCCTTTATCGAGCGCACCCGGCAGGCACCGGCCTACGCCAGCGCGCTGTATTCGGCGAGCCTGCGGCACAAGGTGCGTGCCAGGGCGGTGCGGGGGATCTTCCAGTCGATGGTCGAACTGTCGGATAACGCCGACTTGATGGGCAAGTTCCTCGGCCTGGAATGCCCGCGCATGTTCATGTACGGCGAGCAGAATGCCCATTTGTCGTACCTGGCGCATATCCAGGCGCAAGGCGTGCGGTTGGCGCCGATTGCCCGGTGCGGGCACTTCCCGATGTACTCCAACCCGATCGCGATGTGGCAGCAGATTGCGGACTTTCAACACGGCTGATACCCATCGCCAACGATCGGCCAGGCCCGAAAGCACAAGACTTACGCCTCGAAACCCGGATAATGGCGGCCATATTTTGCTCGCTATTCTGGTAATCCCGCATGGAAATCAAGGTCAATTTTCTCGACAACCTTCGACTTGAAGCCAAGTTCGACGACTTCACCGTGGTGGCCGACCAGCCTATTCGCTACAAGGGCGATGGCTCGGCCCCCGGTCCGTTCGATTACTTCCTGGCGTCGTCGGCGTTGTGTGCGGCTTACTTTGTGAAGTTGTACTGCGAAACCCGCAACATCCCTACCGACAATATTCGCCTGTCCCAGAACAACATTGTCGACCCGGAAAACCGCTACAACCAGATCTTCAAGATCCAGGTCGAATTGCCAGCGGACATCTCCGATAAAGACCGCCAGGGCATCCTGCGTTCCATCGACCGCTGCACCGTGAAAAAAGTCGTGCAGGCCGGGCCGGAGTTTGTCATCGAGGAAGTGGAAAACCTGGATGCCGATGCCCAGGCATTGCTGATGCCGAGCGCGGCGTCCGACGCGGGCACCTACATCGCGGGCAAGGACCTGCCGCTGGAAACAACCATCGCCAACATGTCGGCCATTCTCGCGGGCCTGGGCATGAAGATCGAGATCGCTTCGTGGCGCAATATCGTGCCCAACGTATGGTCGCTGCATATCCGCGACGCGCACTCGCCGATGTGCTTTACCAACGGCAAGGGCGCGACCAAGGAAGGCGCATTGGCGTCGGCATTGGGCGAGTTTATCGAGCGGCTGAACTGCAACTTCTTCTACAACGACCAGTTCTGGGGTGAAGACATCGCCAACGCGGCGTTTGTGCATTACCCGGACGAGCGCTGGTTCAAGCCGGGCCGCAAGGACGAACTGCCACCGGAGATACTCGACGCGCATTGCCTGCACATCTACAACCGTGACGGCGAGCTGCGCGGCTCACACCTCTATGACACCAACTCCGGCAACGAAGAACGTGGCATTGTTTCGCTGCCGTTCGTGCGCCAGTCCGATGGCGAGGTGGTGTATTTCCCGTCCAACCTGATCGAGAACCTGTACCTCAGCAACGGCATGAGTGCCGGTAACACCCTGGCTGAAGCGCAAGTGCAGTGCCTGTCGGAAATCTTCGAACGCGCGGTAAAACGCGAAATCATCGAAGGTGAATTCGCGCTGCCGGATGTACCGCAGGAAGTGCTGGCGAAATTCCCCGGTATCCTGGCCGGTATCCAGGGCCTGGAAGCCCAGGGCTTTCCGGTACTGGTGAAGGATGCGTCCCTGGGCGGTGAATTCCCGGTGATGTGCGTGACGTTGATGAACCCGCGCACCGGCGGCGTATTCGCCTCGTTCGGCGCGCACCCAAGCCTGGAAGTGGCGTTGGAACGCAGCCTCACCGAACTGCTGCAAGGCCGCAGCTTTGAAGGCCTGAACGATCTGCCGCAGCCGACGTTTGAAGGCCATGCGGTGACCGAACCGAACAACTTTGTCGAGCACTTCATCGACTCCAGCGGTGTGGTGTCGTGGCGCTTCTTCAGCTCGAAGTCGGATTACGAGTTCGTCGAATGGGACTTCTCCGGCCAGGGTGAAAACTCCAATGCCGAGGAAGCCTCCACGTTGTTCGGCATCCTCGAAGGCATGGGCAAGGAAGTCTACATGGCGGTGTACGAGCACATCGGCGCGACCGCCTGCCGCATCCTGGTGCCCGACTATTCGGAGATCTACCCGATCGACGACCTGATCTGGGACAACACCAACAAGGCGCTGTTTTTCCGCGAGGACATCCTGAACCTGCATCGCCTCGACGAAGCGGAATTGAAGGGGTTGGTTGAGCGCCTGGTTGAAAGCGAACTGGACGACTACACCGACATCACCACCTTGATCGGCATCGAGTTCGATGACAATACGGCGTGGGGTCAACTGACCATCCTGGAATTGAAGCTGCTGATTTATCTGGCCCTGCAGCAGTTCGAAGAAGCCAAGGAACTGGTGGAGATGTTCCAGCAGTACAACGACAACACCGTCGAGCGCGGCTTGTTCTATCAGGCTGTGAATGCGGTGCTGGAGATGGAGCTGGACGAAGACCTGGAACTGGCGGACTACGAAGTGAATTTCCGCCGGATGTTTGGCAACGAGCGGATGGACGCGGCGATTGGGTCGGTGAATGGCAGTGTGCGGTTCTATGGTTTGACGCCGACGAGCATGAAGCTGGAAGGGCTGGACCGGCACCTGCGGTTGATCGACAGCTACAAGAAGCTGCACGCGGCGCGGGCCAATACGGCCAATTAAAAGCTGACACCGTACCTGTGGTGAGAGGGCTTGTTGTGGCGAGGGGGCTTGTCCCCCGTTGGACTGCGTAGCAGTCCCTCTTTTTTGGGGCCGCTGCGCAGCCCAACGGGGGACAAGCCCCCTCGCCACAGGTCAGTGGTCACTCGGGTTATTTGTCACAACGTCCATCCCAACCCCAGCGCCTTGTGCAACGACGCAAAGTCCTTGAGCAACAGCGCATCCCCGGAAATCCGGCTTTCCTGCGCCTGGTACCGCGTACGTTCCGCGTCCAGCCAATCCAGCGTGCTCGCCGTACCTGCCTTATAACGCTGGCGCGTCAGGTCCGCAGCCCGTACTGCCGAAGATTCCACGTTACGCAGCAGCACCACGTTCTGCCGCTGGTTGCCATACCGCGCCAGGGCCACATCCGCATCACGCAACGCACTCAACACCACGCTTTTGTAATGGGCCAGGGCCTCGTCGCGCCCGGCTTCCGCACCTTTGACACTGGCCGCCACCCGGCCGAAATCCAATGCGTTCCAGGTCAGCCGCGGCAACAGCAGCCAGGTGCCGCTGTCCTTGCGCGCCAGGTGCCCGGGATCGGCCGCCGAGAACGACAAGTCGCCCATCAGGCTGAGCTTGGGAAACCAGTCGGCGGTTTTCTCGCCGATCTGCGCGTTGCTGGAAGCCAGTTGGCGCTCGGCCACCCGGATATCCGGGCGTGCTTTCAGGATCGCCGCCGGGTCGGCAAATGGCACTTGGCTAGGGATAGCGGGCAGGGCGCGGGGAGTGTTGAGGCTCGCGTCCAACTCGCCCGGTTCCAGGCCGCAGAGCAGGTTCAACTGGTCAATCGCCTCGACGATTGACGCTTGCAGCGGCAGGCGTTGGGCCCGGGTGTTTTCGGCCTGTGTCAGGACCTGCTCCAGTTGCAACTGCGAGGCCACGCCACGGCTGCGTCGCTGCTGGGTCAGGTCCAGCGCCTGTTCCTCAATCTCGACACTGGCGTCCACCAGTGCCAGTCGCGCCTGCTGGTCACGCACGTCGGCATAGGTCTGCACCACCTCGGCTGCCAGTTGCACCTGGGCATCGGCCAGTTGCGCCTGCGAGGCGTCGTTCTCCGCCTGGGCCGCCTCGATTGCACGCCGGGTGCCGCCGAACAGGTCGGCCTCCCAGCTGGCATCAAAGCCGGCGAGGTAAAGGCTCAATGGCCCGCGACCACCGCCACTGCTGCCACCCAGCGCCGAGGTGTCGGGGGAGCGCAGCTTCAGCATCGCTGCATCGCCGGTGATCTTGGGCAGGGCGTTGGCGTTGGCGCCACTCAGGCTGGCTCGCGATTGCTTGAGGCGCGCCTGGGCGGTCGCCATGTCCGGACTGTTTTGCAGGGCCTGGGCCACCAATTGGTTGAGCTGCGGATCGCCCAGGGCTTGCCACCACTGGGCGACCGCGGGTGCGCGCGGCAGGCCTATGTCGGCGTGGGGCAAGCGCCCGGCCGCGAGGGTCTTTGGCGCGGCATCCGGCGCGCCCTGGTAGTCCGGCCCCACGGTACACGCCGTCAGCAGACCGACGGTGAAGAGCAAGGGAAGTGAGCGATAAATCATGTTCGTTGGCCTGCCTGCGCCGCGCGCTTTTTCAGGATGAAGATCAGGGGAAGGCACGCCAGCATGGCGAGTCCCAGCACGTAGAACGCGTCGTTGTAGGCCATCACCGCCGCTTGTTGGGCGATGTCGTTGGCCAGATGACTGAGGGCCTGCAGCGAGGCCGTGGACGGGTCGCCGGTTTGCGCCAGGTAGCTGGCGGTATTGCTCGCCATTTGATCCTGGGTCAACTGGGTGTTGGCCTGGATGCCTTCGCGCAACATGTCGTCGTGGAAGTGGCTACGCCGGTCCATCAGTACGCCGAGCAGCGCCAGCCCCAAGGTGCCGCCGAGGTTGCGTGACATGTTGTAGAGCCCGGCCGCGTCACCCGCATCGCGGGTTTCCACCGAGCGCATCGACAGTTGGCTGAGGGGCATCATCACCAGGATCTGCCCAAAGCCCCGCAGGATCTGCGACCAGTAGAAATCATGGCCGACACTCTGGGCGGTGAGCTGGGTGTCGAGAAAACAGCTGGCCCAGTACATCAACAAACCCACGCCGACCATCATCCGCAGGTCCAGGCGGCCAAGCATTCGCGGCAGGATCGGCATCAGCAGGAACGCCGGAATCCCCGACAGCAACATGATCGAACCCGACTGTTGCGCGTTATAGCCCGACAGGATGCCGAGGAACTGCGGCACCAGGTACGCCGTGCCATAGAGCCCGGCGCCGACCGCCGTGGCGATCAGCAGCACGCTGCCAAAGCTGCGGTTGAGCACCAGTTGCAGGCGCAGGATCGGCGTACTCGAGCGGACTTGCCCGACGGCAATCAGGAAAAAGCCGATCACCATCGTGATACTCAACCAGATGATCAACTGCGAGTCGAACCAGTGTTCGCGCTGGCCTTCTTCCAGCACCACGGTGAGTGAACTCAGGCCCATGGCCAGGCCAATGATGCCCAGCCAGTCGGCCTTGATGAATTGCTGGAGGTTCATGCGGTCGCTGGGCAGGCCGGTGATCAGCAAGGTGATCAAGGTGATGCTGACGGGCAGGTTGATGAAGAAGCACCAGCGCCAGTTGATATTTTCCGTGAGCCATCCGCCAATCACCGGGCCCAGCAGCGGACCGAGGATCACCGTCATGCCGAACATCGTGGTGCCGATTGCCAACTGATGGGCAGGCAGGCGGGTGCGCACGATGGTCTGCGCGGTCGGGATCATCGCGCCGCCGGCAAAACCCTGGCCGATACGCCCGGCGATCATCGCGCCGAGGCTGGAAGACAACCCGCAGAACATCGAGAAAAACGTGAACATCAACGCGGTGCCGATCAGGAACCGGCGCAGGCCGAATACCCGGGTCAGCCAGGCGGCGAGGGGAATCATGACGATTTCCGACATCAGGTAACCGGTGGCGATCCACGTGCCCTCGGTACCGGTCGCGCCGATCTGGCCCTGGATCTGCGGCAGCGCCGAGTTGGTGATCGAGATGTCCAGGGTCGCCAGCAAGGCGCCCAGCGAGCCGGCGGCGACTGCGATCCAGTCGGTCAGCGAAGCGTTGCGCGGTTTGTCCGCGGGCACTTCGGTCAAGATGGCTTCAGCCATGGTTGGCGTCTGCCTTGTGGGTGCGGGTGTCGACTTCCACGGTGGCGGACAAGCCGGGCACCAGTGCCTGGCGCGCGTCGTCATCCGGTACATCCAGGGAAATCCGCACCGGCACGCGCTGCACGATCTTGGTGAAGTTGCCGGTGGCGTTGGACGGCGGCAGCAACGCGAACTGTGCGCCGGTGCCTGGAGACAGGCTGTCGATATGGCCCTGAATATCATGGCCTGGCAGTGCGTCCACATGCACGGTGACGGTCTGCCCGGCGCGCATCTCGCCGATCTGCGTTTCCTTGTAGTTGGCGGTCAGGTAGATCGCGCTCACCGGCACCACGGTCAACAAGCGTGTGCCTGGCTGCACGTATTGGCCGACGCGTACACCGCGATCAGCGACGCGGCCATCGAGCGGGCTGCGAATCACCGCGTCGTCCACGTCCAGCTGGCTCTGGGCTTCGCTGGCCTTGGCCACGCCGAGTTGCGCCTGGGCTTGCTTGAGCTGGGCTTCGAGGGTGCCGTAGCGGGTCTGGCTGGAGCGCAACGCGGCCTGCTTGGCGGCCACGGTGCTGCGGGCCTGGGCGAGCTGGTTGTTGAGCTGCGCCAGGCGTTCTTCCGGCTCGGCCCCGGAACGCGCCAGCGGCGCATAACGTGCGACTTCGGTTTGCGCGTGCTGGGCGTCGGCCTGGGCGCCCTGCAGTTGGGCGCGGGCTTCGGCGATGGTCGAGTCCTGTTGCACGAGGTCGGCCTGGGCCTTGGCAAAGTCGGCCTCGCGGGCCGCAATCGTCGCCGAGGCTTCGTCACTGACTGCCTGGTATTTGCGCGCATCCAGGCGCACCAGCACGTCGCCACGCTTCACGTTCTGGTTGTCGGCCACCAGCACCTCGGCGACGTAGCCGTTGATTTTCGGCGCCACGCTGATGCTGTCGGCTTGCAGATAGGCGTCGTCGGTGGTCTCGATAAAGCGCCCGGTGAGCCACCACCAGGCGCCCCACGCCAGCCCGGCCAACAGCGCCACGCCGGCGAGTGACAGTAGAATCCGTCGGGCTTTGCCACGTTGGCCGTTGACGGTGGTTTCAGGAATGACCTGAGGAGAGGGAGGTGCAGCGGACATCAAGTCACTCCAGTTTTATATCAGTTGGAATAAATTCGTTTTTTCGCGAATTTTTGTCAACTGGTATATTTTGGTTACGTTAAAAAAATGGAGTGGCACATGGCACGACACAAACCGGCCGCCGAAGGGGGTTATCAGCGGGGTGAAGAAACCCGCGCACGCATTATCGAGGCGGCTGTCGAGGTATTTGGCGAGCGTGGCTACGACGGCGCGTCCACGCGAGACATCGCGAATGCTGCCGGCGTCAATGCGCCCGCGATCCAGTACTACTTCGATGGCAAGGAAGGCGTGTACCTGGAATGCGTCGAGCACTTGATCGCGCTGTTGTGGCAGAAGATGGCGCCTACCGTTGAAGCCGCAGAAGGTGCGCTGGCCGATCCCGGGGTCGACGATCAGAGGTTGATCGACGCCTCACTGGGCATTCTCGGCGCGGTGGTTTCAACGATCCAGGACAGTCCCCAGACCACCGCGTGGCGGGCGTTTCTTGATCGCCATCAAGCCGGGCTCTGCCCTGAAAGCGCGACCATGGCGTTCGAGGAACGCTTCAAGGCGCGCATCGCCAACGTGATCCGCCTGCTGATCGCGCGCGTTGCCGGCCTTGCCGTTGACGACGAACGCACGGTGATCCACTCGATGGCGCTGTTCACCCAGGGCCTGGCGTTTCGGGTGCAGAAACCCAAGCTGCTCTCCGCCTTGAACTGGACCGAAGTGAGCCAGAAGGAAATGGAACTGGTGCGGGATGTGGTGCTGATGCAGGCGCGGTTTACCCTGGAAGGCCTGGTACGGCATCGGGACCGGCGCTGACTTCAGCGCTTGCTGAAGGCCAGCCGGGCCGCGAACAGCACGAATATCATGCCGGTGGTGCGGTCCATCCACTTGATCACCTTTTCACGCCGCAGCATGCCGGCCAATGGCTGCGTGGCACCGATCAGTATCAGTGACCAGGCCAGGCTGATCACCACGTGGATGCTCACCAGCCCGAACGTCCACGCCACCAGCGGATGCCCCTGGGGAATGAACTGCGGCAGGAAAGACACGTAGAAAATCCCGATCTTGGGGTTGAGCACGTTGCCCATCATGCCTTTCAGGAACCAGTTGGCACCGGGTTTTCCATCGGCCTCGACGGACGCCAGCGAACTGCGCGGGCGCACCAGCATGTTCAAGCCCAGCCACGCCAGGTAAGCCGCGCCGCAGTACTTCAAGACGTTGAAGGCCACCTCGGACACGGCAATCAACGCGCCCAGCCCAAAGGCCACCGCTGCACCCCACAGCAGGCAGCCGGCATTGATGCCCAGGGTGGCGCGCAAGGCTTGTTGCTTGCCCTCCACCGTTGCAGTGCGCAATACCAGGGCCGTGTCCAGTCCGGGCGTCAACGTGAGCAACGTGGCGGCGAAGGTAAAGGCGAGCAGGTTATCGGTGATGGACATGGATATTTACCTGAAATCAGAAACTCTCAAGACTGGCATTGATACCGGCGACACGCGCCAGTTCGATGGTTGCCGCGACCTGTTCAGCATCGATGATAAAGCCCTGGAAATCGTCATCTCCCGAGTCCAGATGAACGTAACGCTTGCCGAACCGAGCCAGCCATTGGTCGAAACGGTCCAGCACCTCAGCCATTGATGACCTGCATACGTTGTATTCATTGTTCGTGGGGCAGGTTACGGTCATGGGCGCGCGGCTGTCGATATTTAATCAAGAGCGTTGTGGCTTTCTGGAAAGGCTCATGACGCACTACACCGTCACGCCACGCGATTACGCCCCGACGACTTGGCCCGATACAACTGCTGATCCGCACGCTTGATCAGCACTGTGGTGTCGCTGTCCGAAGCTTCAACGAGCCCGACGCCAATACTCACCGTGACCTGCCCAACGGTCTCGAAATGCGCTCCGGCAATTGCCGCGCGAATCTTCTCGGCCACCACATCCGGGCTGTCCGGCGCTTCGATTTCCGGCAACAGCACCGCAAACTCTTCACCGCCGTAACGGGCGACGAAGTCAGTGGCGCGGGTGGCGTCCTGAATCAACTGCGCGAGCTGGCGCAGTACATCGTCCCCGACGGCATGCCCATGGGTATCGTTGATCCGCTTGAAATGATCAACGTCGATCAGCAGCAAGGCAAATGCGCGCCCGCTGCGCTGGAACAGCAGGCTGTACTCCGCCAGTTTTTCATCGAAGCGCCGACGGTTGTAGACGCCGGTCAGGGCGTCATGGCTGGCCAGGTTCAACAGCTCGGCATTGGCCTGGGTGAGGGCGGCAGTACGCTGGGCGACGGTGGCTTCCAGGGACGCATTGGTGTCCTGCAGTTCGCGCTCTTTGCCAAGCAGCGATTGGGTCATGCCCTTGATGGAGCGCCCGAGCTGGGCGATTTCCAGTACGAAATGGTCTTGAGGGAAATACGCGCCAGGCTGTTGGTTTTGGACCTGCTTGGCTGAACGCGCGAGTTCTTCGATGGGCCGGCTGAGGTACGACGCCAGGTAATACGCCACGAAGCCGAAAATCACCGCGGCAATGACGCCCAACAGCAGCAGTTTGTAGAGCAATACGCGGGCAGGGTGCAGGGCGATTTCCAGCGGCTGGCGCATCACGATGTACCAGGTCAGGCTGGAATTCGACGGGCTGGGCACCGCCACGGCGCTGGTCACGTAGCCGTTGTCGACCGACCAGCCGGTGTCATTGGCCAGGCGGTCCTGGGGCAGTTGCTGGCCGGCCAGTTGTTCCGGGTAGAGCACCTTGCCGTCGTTGTCGATGATCAGCGCCTCGATGTCCGGCGTATTGCCTTTGGCCGCTTCGACAATTTGTGTCACCCACGTCCAGTGGGCGTGAGCCCCCAGTACGCCGATCACCTGGCCCCCGGCATTGCGAATCGGTGCGGCAAAGTCGATGAAGCGCCAGGGCTCACCGTTGGAGCCCGGCAGCAGCTTGGCAAGCAATACCGCCTCGTGGGGATCGCCGGTGTAGTTGCCCTGCAAACCGGCCTGGAACCACGGCCGTGCCGTTACGGATTGGTTGACCAGCAGCCCATTCACCGCCTGGCGCACACGCCCGTCTGTGTCGGCGACGCCCATCCACGCGTACTCGGCGCGGGACTGGGTGCGTTGTTCCATGGAGGTCAGTATGTCCGGATCGTCCAGGTTGCCCCGTCTGAACAGCGGTGCGCGGCTGAGCAGCGACACTTCGAGCTGGCGTTCACGCAGCTGCACCGCCAGTAGCGCGGCGGTGGAGCGGGCAGTGCTCAACAAGGCATTGCCACTGGCCAGTTTCAGTTGCTCGGTAGCGATGTGCCCAACGTAGAACCCTACGCTCACCAGGGTGAGCAGCGACAAACCGGCAAACCAGAGGGTCAGGTGACTACGCAGGCTGGCTTTGATCATTGGGGGCTATCTGAAAGGAGTGTGACTACATGGTAGACGTACCATTCGGATAGTTGCCATAGCCTGATGATTTATACGCGCATTGATTTCCCACCTGCTTTCCCATGACGGGCATGCCAGAATATGGCGCTTAGCCACTTAGGGAACTCAAGGATGAAAACGCTGTGTGCTGCTCTGTTGTTGATGGTTGTCACCGGGCTGGCTCAGGCCAGTGAGATGAGGACCGGGTTCCAGGAAATAGTGATTCCCGACGCGGAGCACGGCAGGCCGTTGCAGGTGGCGGTGTGGTACCCGACCCATGCTTCCGGCACACCAGAACTGATTGCTGACAATCCGGTGTTTGTCGGCGCGCCGGCCTTGAAGGACGCCGCGCCGGCTGCCGGTGAGCGTCCGTTGGTGGTGATCTCCCACGGCATCTTTGGCAACTGGATCAACCAATCCTGGCTCGCCAGCGCGTTGGCCGGTCAGGGTTATATCGTCGCCTCGCCCAACCACCCCGGCACCACCAGCAAGGACCGCACACAGCCGGCCGCTTCCGAGCTGTGGAAACGGCCCCTGGATATCCATCGGGTGATTGATGCCGTGATTGCCCAGCCGAAACGCTTCGGCGCGGTGGCCCAACGCAAGATCGCCGTCGTCGGCCACTCCCTCGGTGGCTGGACCGCACTCGAAGTCGGCGGTGCCCGCTTTGATCCGCAGCGCTTTACCGAGGACTGCAAGTTGCATCCGGAAATTGCCCCTTGCAAGGCCTACGAACAACTTGAGGTTGGTCGCACCGAGCAGGCGAGGCAGCGACTGGCCGGTGACTTGAGCGACCCGCGCGTGGCGGCCATTGTTTCCCTGGACCTGGGATTCGCCCGCGGCTTCAGCGATGCCAGCCTCGCGGCGCTGAACCGCCCCACGCTGGTGATTGCGGCGGGCACGCCATCGCCGGAATTGCCCGCCGCACTCGAGTCGGCCGACTTGGCCAAGCGCCTGCCGCAGAAGACTTCGCGCTACGTGGAAATCAGCGACGCCACGCACTTCAGCTTCCTGCCCATCTGCAAGCCGGGCGCGGTGGAGCGGATTGAACAGAGCGACCCCGGCGAAGGCTTCATTTGCCTGGATGCCAAGGGTGCTCGTCCCAAGCCGCAGATCCAGCAGCAGGTACTCAGCTTGATCAGTGAGTTTCTGCAGCAGTCACTGCGCTAGCCGTCAGATGTCCTTGGACAGCACCAGGCTCGCGCCCTTGCGGCTGAGGAACCGCAGGTAGACCAGCCCGATCACGACCCAGGCAATCCCGAGCTTCTGTGCCTGCAGTCCCATGTTGAACATGATCGCGAAGGTGATCACAAAGCCCAGCACCGGCGTGATCAGGTGCCGCCACACATTGCGCGACTGCATGCGCCGCCAGTAGTAGTTGATCACGGTGATGTGCAGGATCATGAAGCCGCTCAGGGCGCCGAAATTCACCAGTGAGGTGAGGGTGTCCACGGTGTCGATGAAGAAGTAGCAGATGACCAGCGACAGCACGCCCACCAGGTAAATGCTCAGGTATGGCGTGCTGTATTTCGGATGGACCCTGGCCAGGATTCCCGGAAGCTTGCCATCCCGGGCCATGCCGAACAGCAGTCGCGACACTGCTGCCTGCGAGGTGATGGACACCGCCACACCCCACGCCAACGCCGTGGCAATCGCCGTCAGCGAAGCCAGCCAGCTGCCGCCGGCAATGGCTGCAATTTCGTAAAAAGCCGAGTCGGCGGACGTGAAGCCCATGCCTGCCGCAAGGTCGGTTGCCAGCCAGGTTTGCGCCACGAAAATCGCGCCCATCACCAGCAAACTGATCAGCGCGGCCCGGCCCACACTGCGCCCGGCATCGCCTCTGGTTTCTTCCGCCAGGGTGGAAATCGCGTCAAAGCCCAGGAACGACAGCACCGCGATTGAAACGCCCTGCATCAGCAACCCAAAGTTGAATCCTGTGGGGTTGTACAGCGGCGCCAGCGTCAGGTGGCCGTTGCCGGCACCCCCGTGCAGAGCCTTCCAGGCACACACTAGGAAAATCCCCAGCACCACCAGTTGCGCCAGCAGGAACACGATGTTCATGCGCGCGGTAAACGTCATACCGCGCAGGTTGACCAGGGTGGCACTGACCAGGAACGCCAGGATAAATGCGGTCTTCGGAATCTCGGGGTACAAGTGGTTCAGCGCAATCGCGGCATAGATATACAGCAACGGCGGGATCAGCAGGTAATCGAGCAACAGCAGCCAACCGGCAATAAACCCGACACCTGGATTCAGCCCGCGCTGGGCGTAGGAATACACCGAGCCGGCAATCGGGAACGCCCGCGCCATGCTGCCGTAGCTCAACGCGGTAAACAGCATTGCCACCATGCCGACGATATAGGCCAGCGGTACCATGCCGGGCGCTTCGCTGTTCACATAGCCATACACGCCAAAGGGCGCGATGGGGATCATGAAGATCATCCCGTAGATCACCAGGTCCGTAAGGGACAGGCTGCGCTTCAGTTCTTGTTTATAGCCAAACTCTTCAATTGCCATGATGGGGTACTTCCGTATGAAGTAAGGCGAATGCGCAGCCGCCAAAGCGGCCGAACATGTTCTTGAACCCGGCAGGTTAAAAGACGCCCAGGCGGTTTTTTTATAGTTGTAAGACCGGTCCAGCCAACAGCAGCTACAGCAGTGGAGCCAGATAGTCCGCCCATGACTGCAGCGCATGGGGCGTTCGCAGCAGGTCGTTCCTGACCTCCAGCAGCACGGCCTCAATGCCGCGCTGATCACCGTGGAACGGCACGGTCATGTCACCGAGCACATCCACTTCGTAAGGCTGGTTGGCGGCAACGTTCAAGCCCTGGGCGGCCAACCCTTGCAGAATCCCTTCGGCATAGGCGGCGGCGCCGGCAAACAACACGCCGGCCTCGAGCGGGCGGGGTTGGCCGTGGTAAATCGGGGTGAAGCTGTGGACGGCCACGATGCGCACTTCGCGACCTTGCGCCAGTCGCGCATCGATCAGGGCGCTCAAGCGCTGGTGAAAGGGTGTGAACAAGCGCTCCTGGCGATACTGGCGAACGATGTCAGGAAGTTCCCGGTTGCCTGGCACGTCGTAGATTTCGCTGCGTGGCGGAATGCTGTCGGGGGCTTCCAGCGGGCGATTGAGGTCGATCAGCAAGCGCGAATAGGCGGCCGAGATCAACGTGGCATCCAGGGCCCTCGAGAGTCGTTCCGCCAGTTTCAGCGCACCGATGTCCCAGGCGATATGCTCCTTTGCCGCTTCATCGTTCAGGCCCAGGGCGTTCAGTTCCGTGGGGATGTAGGAACTGGCATGTTCGCAAACCAGAATCACCGGGTGCTCGGACTCTTGCCGGCTGACCCGGTATACCGGTTTCTTGAACAGGCCGTGTTCGGGGGAATCAGTAAAGGCGGGCATAGTGATCACAGAGTTCGGCAGGCGTCAGTTTCTCGGTGGATTTGAGCTCTTCGGCTTTCAGGGCGAAGTAGGCATCCATCAGCAGTGGCGGCAATTGGTCCAGCAACTGCGGGTTGTTGCGCAGGCTGGCGAGGGCGTCTTCTAGGGTGTCGGGCAGGGCGAGGATATGCCGCGCCTGGCGTTGTTCATCGCTCATGGACTCCGGGTCTTCATCGGAGGAACTGTCCAGCGTGAGCTTTTGCTGGAGGCCCAGGCGGCCGGCAATCAGCACGGCGGCCATGCTCAGGTGCGGTGAGGCGGTTGCGTCCAGCGGGCGGAACTCCAGGTTGTATTGCCTGGCCGGGGACTTGCCGCCGATGGTGATGGTCGGGCAAATCCGCAGTGACGCTTCGCGATTGCGCTGGCCCAGGTTGGCGTAGGACGCACTCCAGTGATGAGGCTTCAAGCGCAGGTAGGAAATCGGCGTGGGCGCGCTGAAGGCGCATAACGCGGGCAGGAATTTCAACACGCCCGCCGCCCACTGCCGGCCTTTTTCGGACAGCCCGTTGCTGCTTTGCGCGTCGTACATCACCGCGTTTCCGGCTGGATCCTGCAAGCTGATATGCAGGTGCACGCCGTTGCTCACGCCATCGGCTTCGAGCTTGGGCGAGAAGCTGATATCCAGGCCCATCTGGCGCGCGATTTCACGGGTGATCTCCCGCACATTCACCGCGCGATCGGCTGCGGCCACACCTTGAGTGGGACGGCAGGTGACTTCGTATTGCGCCTTGCCATACTCCGGCAAAAACATCTCCGGTTCGACGCCGGCCGCCTTCAGCGCGCTCAACAGCCAGCCGCCGAAAGACGCGGCGTGATGCTGGGCGGAAAGCGAGAAGGCATGGTGAGCGTTGTCAGGGGCCTTGTAGCCGAGGTTGAACTCATGTTCGAACGCGGCAGTCACCTCAAGCCCCAGCTCGTCGCGATAACGCTGGATCTCGTTGCGCAACATCGTGCGCGGGCAGACCGCCCAGGGCTGGCCGTCGGTTTCGCAGATATCGGCGTGGATAAAATCCAGGCCCGGCGCATTGGCGTCCGGGCCGTTGGGCACCTGCACGCGGGTATTCATGTCCGGGATCAGGCGCAAATCGCCGCAGGAGCCCCAGGGATTATTCTCCGCCACCCGGTCCTGAGGCGTCAGCGCACTGTTGGCCGGCACCCAACCCACACCGGCTTGCTGATAACTCTCAAGCTCGTCCGTGGGAAACGAACGTCCGCGAGTCACACCAATCAGGTCGGTGGTGACGATAGTGGTCATTGCCGTTGGCTGGATCAGGCTCACGGGCGCAACTCCTGCAAACGGTTGATCACGGTTTGGGTGTCGGTGATCCAGCAATAACCCTTGATCGCCTCGAGGCATGCGTGATGCCGTTCGAAGGTGTAAGTGGCGCAGGCATCTTCGATCAGGGTCACCAGATAGCCACGGTCTGCGGCGTCACGCACGGCCATGTCGACGCACTGGTCGGTAACGATGCCGGCGATGATCAGGTGCCGGGTTTCCAGATTGCGCAGCACGTAATCGATGTTGGTGGAGTTGAAGACCCCGGACGACGTCTTGGGCAGCACGATTTCATTTTCAATGGGCGTCAACTCGTCAATCACGCCGGCCTGGTAGCTGCCCTTGGGCAAATGCATGTCCGACAGCTTGTGATCCAGCGAGCGATCGCGGCCATCCGCCGTGAGGCTTTCGATGATGGTGTGCAGCACGTTTTGCCGGGCTTCGCGCACCGCATTCAACAGCCGGACTTGATTGGGGATCACCGTTTCCCGAGCACGACCCAGGAAATATGCTGCGTGCGGGCCCTGCAAATGCGGGTCGAGTGCCGGGTCGAGCCAGGCACGTTGCATGTCCACCAGCAGCAAGGCGGTGTTGCCCGCGGTGAACGGAAGATCGCGGGGCGAATGATGGGGGAGCGTGAACATTGTTATTTTTCCTCCAAAAGGTGAGCGGCGAATTCCGTGCGAAGGGCATCGATCCCTTCCAGGCGGGCATCCAGGCCATTGCTGTGTTGTGTGAGGGTGGCGATCAGGGCTTCTACCTGCGCGAGGGCGGGCACCATCGTGTCAAAGGCCGACACCGATTCCACTGGGGAGCTGATGATCAAGTCGGCCAATTCCCGCAGCGGCGAGGCATAAATGTCGGTGAACAACACCACCCGCGCGCCCCGCGCCTTGGCGGCGGTTGCCACGCGCAAGGCCTGGGTCTGGTAGCGGCGGTAGTCGAACAGCAGCACCAGGTCCTGGCGCTGGATGTCATGGATTCGGTCGGGTAACTGGGCGTTGTCTTCCAGGGAATGACAGCCCGGACGCAACAGGCGCAAGTGATTCACCAGGTAGCCCGCGAGAAAACTGCTGAGCCGGCCGCCGAAGCAGAACACCTGGTGTTTGGTATCCAGCAGCCATTCGGTGAGTACGCGCACGTCTTCGGGTTGGGTCAGGGCCTGGGTTTCCTGAAGGGCGCGGTTGCAGTCGTGCAGGTAAGTGGCCCAGGCGTCATCCTGGGACGAGTGCGCCCGGGGTTGCAGCAGGGTGATTGGGGACCGCAGGCGGTGGTCCATTTCGCTGAGCAAGGCGTGCTGGAATTCGGCATAGCCACCGAAGCCGAGCTTCTTCACCAACCGCATGATGGTCGGGTCGCTGACCCCGGCGTGTTCGGCCAGGCGCGCCATGGAACCGAGGCCGCTGCGTGGATAGTGGTCGAGGAGGGCACGGATCACCTTGCGCTCGGAAGGCGTAGGGCTGAGTGCGGCGTCGGTGAGTTTGTCACGTAGGTTGGTCATATCTCGCCTTGTTGTTTTTGCTACGGCTTGGCGAGAATGAGTGTATTGGTAGTAAATGCTACATGTAAAGGCAGATTTCGGCTGTTTGTTGGAAACACTACAGGGATATGGCTTGACCTGTAGCGAGGGAGCTTGCTCCTGCCGGGGTGCTAAGCGCGTCCAAAGAAAGGACCGCTACGCAGTCCAACGGGAGCAAGCTCCCTCGCCACAATGGTATTTGCATCGGATCACTTCCCCACCCGCCCCGGAATGGCCACCCGACTTGTCGCCTTCACCTCCCTTAACGCCAGGCTCGACTGAATCGACGCAATCCCCAACTGCCGCCGCAACACGCTCTCCACAAAATCGCTGTACGCATCCAGATCCTCCGCCAACACCTGCAGCAGATAATCCGCATCCCCGGTGATCTTGTGGCACGCCTGCACCTGCGCCAGTTCCTTGATCACCGCCTCAAAATCTTCCGGCGTATGGTCGGAATGCACGGCAAACCGCACATGCACAAACGCCATGATCTCCAGGCCCAGCATCTTGCGATCGAGGTTGGCCTGGTAGTCCTTGATCACGCCTTCTTCCTCCAGCCGCTTGCGCCGTCGCCAGCATGGAGTGAGGCTCAGTGACAGCCGCTCGCTGAGTTCGGCGTTGGAAATACTCGCGTCTTCCTGCAGCAAGGCGAGGATGGCGAGATCGGTGTCGTCAAGTGCGACCTGTCTGGTTTTATTTTTCTTCATGGCGGCTCTTTGGGGTAAAAATTCCCGATTACGCTAGCATCGGCGCACGTAAAAGCAAAGAAAGCCCACCGCAGCCAGAACAAAATAATCACCTGTCTTTCACGGGTGGATGTCTTTCATGTTGACTGTTTTCAGCGACTCTCATCGTTTGCACCATGGCACCGAACTCAAGGATGGCGTGCTCAAGCCGTCCTTCGAACAACCCAGCCGCGCCGACACGGTGCGTGATCGGGTCAAGCACGTTGGGCTGGGCGATATCATCGTGCCGCGCACGTTCGACCGGGCCTGTTACGTCAATGCCCACAGCGAACGCTACGTGTCCTTCCTGGAAACCGCCTGGGCCGAATGGACGGCGATTGGCCGTGCCCATGACGCCTTGCCGCTGGTGTGGCCGGTGCGGGACCTGGCCAATGAGCAGGTGCCGGAATTCATCGACGGAAAGCTCGGGTTTTTCGCGATGGATGCCGGTTCACCGATCACCAGCACCACCTGGGAAGCGGTGAAGACCAGCGCCGATATCGCGCTCACCGGCCTGGCATTGATTGATGAAGGCCACAACAGCGCCTTCGCCCTGTGCCGGCCACCGGGCCACCATGCGGCACGGGAATACATGGGCGGTTATTGCTACCTGAATAACGCAGCCATTGCCGCGCAACAGGCGATCACCCAAGGCGCCAAACGGGTCGCGGTGCTGGACGTGGATTTCCACCACGGCAACGGCACGCAGAACATCTTCTACAACCGCAATGACGTGATGTTCGTCTCGCTGCATGGCGATCCGTCCGTGTCGTATCCCTACTATTCGGGCTTCAGTGCCGAGCGCGGTGCCGCGGCGGGCGAGGGGTTCAACCTGAATTACCCGCTGGCGAAAAACACCGGTTGGAGCACCTACAAAGAAGCGTTGCTCGACGCCTGCAATCAACTCAGAACGTTCTCGCCGCAAGTGCTGGTGATTTCCCTCGGCGTCGACACCTTCAAGGACGATCCCATCAGTCATTTCCTGCTGGAAAGCCGCGACTTCCTCGGCATCGGCGAGATCATCGCCAGCGTCGGCGTGCCCACGCTGTTTGTGATGGAAGGCGGCTACATGGTCGATGAAATCGGCATCAACGCGGTCAACGTGCTGCACGGTTTCGAGAACAAACACGCCTGACCCCGATGCCATTCCAACAATAAACAACGCCTGACTTTTTTCTGCCAAAACTCAAAAACATAACAAGAGGTTTTGTGATGAAAACAACCGTGCCCGGGCTGATTGAAAAGCCCGCTTTGCAACGCACCCTCAACAACCGCCATATCCAACTGATGGCCATGGGCGGTGCGATCGGCACCGGCCTGTTCATGGGCTCGGGCAAGATCATCGCGCTGTCCGGCACCTCGATCATCCTGATCTACATGATCATCGGGCTGTTTGTGTATTTCGTGATGCGCGCCATGGGTGAGCTGCTGCTGTCCAACCTGAACTTCAAGAGCTTCGCCGACTTTGCCGGTGCCTACCTGGGGCCGCGTGCGGCGTTTTTTCTTGGCTGGTCGTATTGGCTGAGCTGGAGCGTGGCGGTGGTGGGGGATGCGGTGGTGGTCGGGGGCTTTTTCCAGTACTGGTTCCCGCACGTGCCGGCCTGGATACCGGCGATTGCAATGCTGCTGACCCTGTTTGCCTTGAATGTGCTGACGGTGCGGCTGTTCGGCGAGGTGGAGTTCTGGTTTGCGATCATCAAGATCATCGCCGTGGTGACCCTGATCAGTGTGAGCGTGGTGTTGATTGCCAGCTCGTTTGTGTCGCCCACCGGCGTCACGGCTTCCCTGAATCATTTGCTGGATAAACAGGCGGCGTTTCCCAATGGCGTGTTCGGCTTCTTTGCCGGGTTCCAGATGGCGATCTTCTCGTTTGCCGGTACCGAGTTGATCGGCACGGCGGCGGCCGAAACCCGTTCGCCGGAGAAGACGCTGCCCAAGGCAATCAACTCGATTCCGCTGCGGATCATCCTGTTCTACGTGCTGGCCTTGGCCTGCATCATTGCGGTGACATCCTGGGAGCAGGTGTCGCCCAGCAAGAGCCCCTTTGTCGAGCTGTTCCTGGTGGCCGGCTTTCCCGCCGCCGCCGGGATTGTGAATTTCGTGGTGCTGACCTCAGCGGCTTCTTCAGCCAACAGCGGGGTGTTTTCGGCGAGTCGCATGTTGTTCGGCCTGGCGGACCTGGGAGACGCACCCGGGATATTCCGACGACTGTCGAAAAACAGCGTGCCGTTTATCAGCCTGGCGTTTACCACCTTCCTGATGCTGCTGGGCTTGTTGCTGCTGTTTATAGTCCCGGAAGTGATGACGGCCTTTACCATCGTCTCCACTGTTTCGGCGATCCTGGTGATCTTTACCTGGTCGACCATCCTGGCGTCCTACATCGCCTATCGGAAAAAGTGCCCTGAGCTACATGAAAAATCCCTCTACAAAATGCCCGGTGGCGTGCCGTTGGCGTGGGTTTCACTTGGCTTCATGGCGTTCGTACTTTGCCTGCTGGCACTTCGCCCAGATACCCGCCTGGCCCTTTGCGTGATGCCTGCATGGTTTATGTGGCTGGCGGTTGCCTACCATTTCTCGCATTTTCGCCACCGACTCCAGCCTGATCAGCGCACGGCGCAGTAGCGGTTGTCGTACAACCGCAGGCCATTCAACCCTCGAAAAAGGCCGGCTTGTACGGCCTTTTCATGACGGTTTTTTCATCGGTACATGACAAAAATTTCACATTCTGCGCCATCGGCCCCATGCCACAATCCGCAGCGTTTGCAGGGCCGCAACGGTATTCGCTCGAAGGACAGTAAAAAAATAATGTTCACAGGGGCGCAGTAAATGAAACTCTCTACATTAGCGTTGGCCATCACGGCGGCTGTCCTTGCACAACACGCCAGCGCAGACGGCTTTGGTCTTGGCTCACTCGGCACGGGTGACGGCCATAGCGGCTTCCTCGAAGACAGTCATTCTTCGATCAGTTCGCGCACCATGTACTACAACGCCGACGTTCACTCCGGCACGGCGAACGATCTGCGGGAAGCGGCTCAAGTACTGCGTTTCGACTATAAATCCGGTTACACCCAGGGCACCGTCGGCGTAGGTTTCGACGTGATGGCTTTCGGCGCGTTGCGTCTGGACGGTGGCGATGGCCACGCAGCGGGCAATGGCCTGTCGGGTAACGGCAACAGCTTCTTCCCGGTGAAGAACAACGGCACCGAGCCTGCTGACAGCTTCGGTCGCGCAGCCGGCAACGTTAAATTCCGTATTTCCCAGACAGAATTGCACGTGGGCGGTGGCCTGGCCCCGATCCTGCCGATCCTGGTGTCCAACGACAGCCGTGCCGCGCCGCAGACCTTTGACGGCGGCATCCTGACTTCCAAGGACATTCCCAACGTCACCTTCACCGGTGGCGAGCTGAACAAGGCTGAAGGTCGTGCATCGAGCAACTCCACGGGCTTGAGCGTGGCCGGTGCCACTCGCGACAGCGACAGCTTCCGTTTCGGTGGTGTCGACTACCAGCCGTTTGGTTCTTCTGACAACGTCATCGCTAAAAACCTGACGTTGCAGTACTACTACGCCAACCTGGAAGACTTCTACAAACAGAACTATTTCGGCCTGGTCCACGTATTGCCGTTGGGCAATGACCAGTCGTTCAAGACCGACCTGCGTTATTTCGACAGCACCAGCGACGGCAAAAACGGTTCGGCCGGCTATGCGTTCAACAACAACGGCGGCTATGCCAAGCACGCCGGTGAAGTCGACAACAAAACCTACAGTGCTGCCTTCACCTATCAGTTGGGCGGCAGCCAGTTGATGCTCGGCCATATCGGCGTGAGTGATGACGGTGGCTTCGTCTGGGTCAACCAGGGCAGCATCGCCGATCCAACCGCCCAAGGCGCGGCCGGCTCCGACTTCTACCTGTTCACCGACGCGGTGGTTGGCCAGTTCTCCCGTGCGGGCGAGCAGGTCAATTTCGGTCAGTACCTGTATGACTTCAGAACCCTGGTGCCGGGCCTGAAAGCCTCGATTGCCTACCTGAACGGCAGCGACATCAAGGCCAAGGTTGCCGGTGGCAGCGATCAGTCGGAACGCGAAACCGATTTCCGTCTTGATTACGTCGTGCAGGAAGGCCCGCTGAAAGGCTTCGGTACTACGTTCCGTACCGGCAGCTACCACGGCCATAACACCGGCACCGCCGACCAGGATCAGACCCGCCTGATCTTCAACTACACCTACGCGCTGTTTTAATCAGTCGTCGGTAACTGCTCCAGATGAAGGCCGCCCATTGGGCGGCCTTCTTTATTGGCGTGGGGTTCCAGCCAGAGCAGGGCGCTACAGTTGTTTTTACACAAGGCAACGTTTAACCATGCGCGGCAATTCCCAACCTACAAGTCAAGACAAGAACCGTTTCCATGAAAGTCAGTGCACGCAACGTATTCAAAGGCCAGGTCAGCCAGGGCCAGCACGGCGCGGTCAATGCCGAAGTGGTGTTGACCCTGCCCGGCGGCGAGCAGTTGGCGGGCGGTTCGAAGGTGTTTTCCATCGTGACCCGCGACGCGGTGGCCGAGTTGGGCCTGAAGCCGGGCGTGAGCGCCACGGCGTTTGTTGTTGAAAAGGGCTATTGCGCTAAGGCGCCAGCCGGGTGAACACATAATCGTGGTTCTTCACCAGCGCCTGATGGCAGGCAAAGCACGTCTCATGCTGCGCCTGGTCCACCGGCTTGCCATTGATGAACCGTCCAAAGCCCCAGCCTCCGGTCGCTGCGTATTTCTTCGAGTCCTTGACCATGAACTGCACGGTGGTCGCCGCGCCGGGAATCGACGCGGTCTTGAACTCGGGCGATTGCACGTGCTTCCAGGCCAGTTTCGCCAGCACGGTGCCGTCGGGGAAGGGCAGCGTGCCGTCGCGGTACGCCTTGAGCGCCACTTTATTGCCCAGCACCACCCGCAGTTCATTCAGCGGGTCGGCTTCCTGGGCCGGCGCGATCAGCTCCCATTGACGGTAGCCGTCGGGAATGGTCACGCCGTAGATCGGCGAAGGCTCGCTGGTAGCCGGGCCGCCAAAGGCGAACCCGGTAGCGGTGGCCACCACGGCAGCTGTTGCAGCGACGAGTGCAGCAAGATGCAGGCGCTTCATCACAGGTGGTCCGCATCGATCACAGCCTTGGCAAAGGCTTGCGGTGCTTCCTGCGGCAGGTTGTGGCCGATGCCGCCGCTGATCAGCCGGTATTCGTACTTGCCGGTAAAGCGTTTGGCATAGTCCTCTGCGGCCGGGTGCGGCGCGCCGTTGGCGTCGCCTTCCATGGTGATGGTGGGTACGTTGATGGAGGGTGCAGTGGCCAGTTTCTGTTCCAGCGCAGCGTATTTTTTCTCGCCCTGCACCAGCCCCAGGCGCCAGCGGTAGTTGAAGATCGATACGGCGACGTGGTCGGGGTTGTCCAGGCCTTTGGCGCTGCGGTCGAAGGTGGCGTCGTCGAATGCCCATTTTGGCGAGGCGATCTGCCAGATCAACTTGGCGAAGTCGTGGGTGTTTTTCGCATAGCCGGCGGCGCCGCGATCGGTGGCGAAGTAGAACTGGTACCACCATTGCAACTCGGCCTTGGGCGGCAATGGGTTCTTGCCCGCGGCCTGGTTGCCGATCAGGTAGCCGCTGACCGATACCAGCGCCTTGACCCGCTCAGGCCACAACGCCGAGACGATGTCGGCGGTGCGCGCCCCCCAGTCATAGCCGCCGAGCACGGCCTGCTTGATCTTCAGCGCGTCCATGAAGTCGATCAGGTCGACGGCGAGGGCGGCCGGCTGGCCGTTGCGCAGGGTCTTTGCCGACAGGAAATGGGTATCGCCATAGCCGCGGGCGTAAGGCACCAGCACCCGGTAGCCCTGGGCAGCCAGCAGCGGCGCTACCTCGGAGTAGCTGTCAATGTCGTAGGGCCAGCCATGCAGCAGGATCACCACCGGGCCATCGGCCGGGCCGACTTCGGCGTAGGCCACATCCAGCAAGCCGGCTTTCACATGCTTCAACGGGCCGAGCGCGCTGTGGGCAGTTGCGCTGGCAGCCGCAGGTGCTTGCGCGTCCTGTGCACTGGCGACGCCGAGGGCACCGAACTGCAACAGCGCAAAGGCCAGCAGCGACGCGCCCATCAGGCGGCGGGGTGGGGTGTTCAACTGTGTGTGCATGGTGAGTCTCCGGCGGCGGGTGGTGTGCCTGGCTCACAGTTGAACGTAGTTGTGTATCCCGTCTGTTTCGAGAAAACCCGTGGGTTAAAGGTTTTGTATCGCAGCGGTGTTTGGACACACTGCGATACAAAGGTCAGAGGGCCCGCCGGGCCACATACACCAGGCTCGGCGCCTGACCGGGTACATCGTCCAGCTCATCGATGTACTGCATGCCGATTTTCTCCAGCACCTTGATCGACGCTGTATGCGCCGGACGCACCACGCCGTACACCTGCGGCTGGTCCAGTTCGACAAAGGCAAACTGCAACGCCGCCCTGGCAATCTCGGTTGCAAAGCCCTGGCCCCAGGCGCTGACCGCAAAGCGGTAGCCCAGGTTGATCCGCTCAACGTCGTTGTAGGGGTACAAGGTGATGCCACCAAAGCCGATCACGCGGTCCGGCGCCTCTTGTGTGGCAATCGCCCATTGGCCGAAACCATGTTCTGTCCAGTGCAGCAGCCAGCGAGCCAGGGCGGCCTCGGCTTGGCCCAGGTCCGTCAAGGGGCCCGCCGGGTTGTAGCGGTTGGTCTCGGGATCGCCATAAATGGCAAATACACTGGCCACATCGTCGGCCGCTGCGGGCCTGAGAATCAGGCGTTCGGTGGTAATCGGGTGGGTATTCATGGGTGGATTCTGATCCTTGGAGCGAGCGAGAAGGTGTTCACCTATATTTATCCTGCTTTCGGCGCTCTAGCACGCTTGATTCAGTTGTTAGGGCTACTGGCAGGATGCCACAATGGCACTTTGTCGCGGCAGTAAGATCAGGCGGACCAAATGAATGGCCTTGGGCGTGGGCAGGACCAGGATTGCTTCATCGAGGAGCAGGTACGAACAGATCGATTGCACCAGCTGTTTCGCCAGTCATTCTCTGCAGTGTTCGGCAGTTATATGGCGGCCGCCATGCTGTGCTGGCTGTGCTGGGAACGTTTTGATCACCGGGTAATGCTGGTCTGGCTGGTGGTATTGGCGGGGACGTCGTTGCTGCGGGTGTGGATGTTCATGGACTGGTTTCGCTGCCCCAACAGTGAACGCACCCCCGCGCGCTGGGAGCGGCGCTACTGGGTAACGCTGATGTTGTCGGCCGGGGTCTGGGGCATCGGCGCATTCGCCCTGATGCCCACCGACGACCGCCTGTCCCAGGCCCTGGTGATGTTGTTCACCGTGGGCATGTCGGTCAGCGCAGTCTCGTGTTATTCGGCCTATCGCTACATGACCCTGGTCTCCATGGGCCTGGTGCTGCTGCCGTGCACCCTGTGGCTGCTGTTTCAACCGTCGTCGATGCAAGTCGGCATGGCCCTGGCGGTGCTGGTGTTCTCTTCGTTTGTCGGTGGCGCCACGCGCAAGCTGTCGGATGCCCTGGAAAAAGCCTTTCGCCTGACCCGGCAAATGGAACGAGCCCACAACATCTCCGCCCGCGCCGCGCAAACCGACGAACTCACCGGCCTGATGAACCGCCGGGCGTTTTTCGAGCATGCGCAGTTGCTCTACGAACAGTGCCGGCATAACCAGCAGCCGTTGTGCGCGCTGATGATGGACATGGACCACTTCAAGGACATCAATGACACCTACGGCCACCAGGCCGGGGACCAGGTGCTGCGCCAGATCGGCGGGGTGATCAGCGCGTCGTTTCGCCAGGCCGATGTGTACGGGCGGCTGGGGGGCGAGGAGTTTGCGGTGTTGCTGCCGGATACGTCGCTGGAGACCGGGCGGGACATCGCCGAGCAGTTGATCAAGGCCATCGCCGGGCTGACCAGCGAGCCGGTCCAGGGGTTGACCGCCAGCCTCGGCGTGGCCTGGGCCCGCGCGGTGGACCAGGACCTGCACGGCCTGATGAACACCGCAGACAAGGCGCTGTACCGCGCCAAGGCCCTCGGGCGTAACCAGGTGGCCGTCGCGGAATAGGCCTCAGCCCTTGAGCAGCGCCTTGGCCAGCACCTGTGAGACCTGGTCGGCCGAGTAGGGCTTGGGCAGGAACACCAGGCCTTCATAGCCGCTTTCCGCCAGCTCCTCGCTGTAGCCCGAGGTCAGTACCACCGGCAGGCCGGGCCGGCGGCGTCGCAGTTCCCTGGCCAGGGCCACCCCGGTGATGCCGGGCATCACCACATCGGAAAACACTGCATCGAACCCCAACGCGTCTGCGCCGGCCAGTTCCAGCGCCTGTTCGGCATTGGTTGCCCAGGTGGTCTGGTAGCCGAGGTCCTGGAGGATCTGATTGGCAAAGCGGCCCACTTCCAGGTTGTCTTCCACCACCAGGATATGGCGCTGGGCGCATTCGGTGATCAACCCGCAGGTGTCCGGGGTGTCTCGTTGGAAGCTCTCTTCAGGTACCACTTGCGGCAAGTACAGGGTAAACACCGTGCCCTGGCCGACCTGGCTGGCCACATCGACGTTGCCGCCCGATTGCTTGGCGAAGCCGAACACCTGGGACAGTCCCAGGCCGGTGCCCTTGCCGACTTCCTTGGTGGTGAAGAAGGGTTCGAAGATGCGCTCGAACGTCTCCCCGGGAATCCCGCTGCCGGTGTCGGTGAGTGAAATGGCGATGAACGCCTGGCGTGAACCGGCGTCACCACGGATGCTCGGCAGTGCTTGATCGGCGTCCAGTCGCAGGGTCAAGCTGCCCTGGCCGTTCATCGCGTCCCGGGCGTTGAGGGCGATGTTGATCAGGGCGGTTTCAAACTGGCTGGAGTCGGCGCGGATGTAGCACGGCTGCCCGGGCAGTTCGACGTGCACATGAATCCGCGCGCCAGTCACCGTCTCAAGCATCTCGCCGATGTTTTTCACCCGCAGGCCTGCATCGAACACTTCCGGGTTCAGCGGCTGGCGCCGGGCAAATGCGAGCAACTGGCTGGTCAATTTGCCGGCCCGGTCCACGGTGTCGGTGACCGCGCTCATGTAGCGCTGGCGACGCTCTTCGGACAGGCTCGGCATCCGCAGGAAGTCGACGGATGAGCGAATGATGGTCAGCAGGTTGTTGAAGTCGTGGGCCACGCCACCGGTCAACTGGCCGATGGCTTCAAGCTTTTGCGATTGACGCAAGGCGGCTTCGGTCTGGGTCAGCAGGGTGGTCCTTTCGGTGACGCGCTGCTCCAGGCTTGCATTCAGCTCGGCCAGGCGCTGGGACAAAACCACGGTGGCGGTGGTTTCGGTCACGGTGTCGAGCATGCCGACCACCTTGCCCTGTACGTCGCGGATCGGGCTGTAGCAGAAGGTGAAGTACGCCTGCTCCGGCGCGCCGCCGCGTTCGATCGTCAGCGGGAAGTTTTCGATAAAGGTGGCTTCACCCGCGAAGGCGGCATCCGCGATCGGACTGATCTCGGGCCAGGCTTCCTGCCAGATCTCGTTGAATGGCCGCCCGAGGGCATCAGGCTTGTCGCCGAGAATCGGGATAAACCCGTCGTTGTAAAGCGTGATCAGCGCAGGCCCCCAGACGATCGCCTGGGGGAAACTGGAGGCAAGGCACAGGGCGACGGTGGTCTTCAGTACGTCCGGCCAGTGTTCCAAAGGCCCCAATGGCGTATTGGCCCAGTCGTGATGCCGGACCCGTTCGGCCATTTCGCCGCCGCCTTGCAGCCAGTTTGTCATTCGGTGAACGCCTTCTTGCCACGGTTCGCTGAGGTAGGGATGCCAAGCTACAGACATCCCGGGACTCAGCCAGTTCAGCGGGATTATCCACTAGATGGCACTTTAGTGTCTCGGCCGGATAATGCTTCGCTGAGCTCCCTTCAGGCCACCGTAATCGTTACCGCGATATTGCCGCGGGTGGCCTTGGAATACGGGCACGTCTGGTGGGCACGGTCCACCAGTGCCTGCGCCGCCGAGTGTTCGATACCCGGCAGGCTGACCCGCAGGCGCGCCTGTAGGTAATAGCCATCTTCCGGGCTGTTCACCAGGTCCACTTCGGCACTCACCGCCGTGTCGGCGGGCAGGCGGATGTGAAGGGTTTGTGCGGCTTTGCCCATTGCGCCGATAAAGCAGGCGGACCAGCCGGCACCAAACAGTTGCTCGGGGTTGGTGCCGGGCGCCTTGGAGCCGGGCGGCGACAGCTTGATGTCCAGGTGCAGGTCATCGCTGTGGGACGCGCCTTCACGCCCGCCGGTGGTGTGGGTTCTGCCGGTGTAGAGCACGGTGCTGTTCTGGGACATGACGGTTTCCTCGCAAGTGGCCCGGGGTGGGCCGGTGTGCACAGGAAACCGCGCCGGCGTATCCGCAATGTGTCATCGCCGGGGCCCTGCACCTCGCAGTGTGTCGCCTCGCCGGGAAGATACGTTGGGATACAAACCGTTATTGCTGCTGCACGCCAAACAAACCGGTCCAGTAGATGCCGGCATCACTTTTCGGGTCCATGGCGTAGGCGGCGCCCATTTCGCGGAACTGCGGGTTCATCAGGTTGGCACAGTGCCCGGGGCTGGCCAGCCAGCCGTCGACCACCTTGCGTGGGGTGTCCATGCCGGCGGCGATGTTCTCGCCGATCTGCTGGCCGATGTAGCCTGCCAGTTCAGCCCGGTCACCCGGGGTGCGGCCATCGTGGTCCAGGTGATCGAAGAAGTTGCCGTTGGCCATGTTGCGCGCGTGGCCGGCGGCGGCGTTGGCGAGTGCTTCGTTCCAGCTCAGGGGTGTGGTGGCGGCAAAGGCCTGGGCGCCACATTGGCGTGGTTGCTGGCGGGCGGTGTTGATCAGGTCGAGCACCTTCTTGCCTTCGGTCTGGGTCTCGCCCAGGCCGCTGGTCAGCAGCGGGCGGGCCAGCACGATGCGCCAGTCCTGGCCGCTGTTGCTCACGCCGATATCAATGAACTGCGGGTCGAGCACCACCCGGCAAAAACTTTCGCGCACGGCTTTCATCGCGGCTTCGGCGTTCCTGGGCCCGGACAGGCTGATGGCCTGGACGTTGACCATCGGGTACGCCGCTCGCGCCAGCGCCTGCTGCAAGTCGCCGACACTGTTGACCGGCAACACCAGCCGCGTGTCGCTGGCCAGCGGTGGCAATTCCTGGGAACCCTGGTTGCCGCAGCGCTGGACCTGGCTGCGGTATTGATTGATCGAGTCGACCAACAGGCTTTCTTCACCCGCCTGCGCCTGGGCGGTAAACACCAGACTGGCGGCCAGCGTCGTAAGACCCATCATCAATGACAGAACGCGCATGGACGTTTCCCTTGAGCTTGAAAGTGCCCATGATGCGCGATGAAGGGGCATCCATGCACCCGTTGGTCCGAACTTTTTGCCTCAGTTCTTGAATGCCGAGTGTTTACGGCCCTGATCGCACAAGGCGAACACCACCACCAGCAGGGACGAGATCGCGAGGATTATCACAACGCCATCAGTGGAGTGAGTGGCCGACGCCGCCACCATCGACAACGCCCCTAATGGCGCCAGGCCACCTGCGATCGCGGTGCCGATTTCCCGCCCGGTGCCAAAGCCCGAGGAGCGGGTCTGGGTCGGGAACTGGCGGCTCAGGAACGAACCCTGCGGCGCAAACATCATCGGCGCGAGGATGCCGGTGCCCACGCCAATGGCGACGTAGATCATCAGGCTTTCACCGGTATTGAGCAGCGCAAGGAACGGGTAGGCAAACAGCAGCGACAGCAGGCCGCCGAGCATCAGCACGGTCTTGCTGCTCCACTTGTCGCACAACCAGCCGAAGCATGGCACGGCGACGATGGCGATCAGGCTGGCAATGGTCACCGACAGCGACGTGACGTGCACATCGACACCCTTGAACTGGGTGAGGTAAGCCAGGGAAAAGGTCTTGAAGATGTAGCTCAACGCGTTGTAGCCAATCGCCACGAAGAACACCACGGCCAGGCCCTTGAGGTCGTTCTTGAACAGCGCCTTGAGCGGCGACGCCTTGGCCTTTGCGGTTTCCTTGCTCAGTTCCTTGAATTCCGGGGTTTCCGGGATGCTGTTGCG
Organism: Pseudomonas sp. D4002; assembly: GCF_013385665.1. Lineage (NCBI taxonomy): Bacteria > Pseudomonadati > Pseudomonadota > Gammaproteobacteria > Pseudomonadales > Pseudomonadaceae > Pseudomonas > Pseudomonas sp. D4002. Next base: position 123,285 of record NZ_JACAPN010000047.1, on the reverse strand, counting down.
CACCCACAGGCCCACACCCACCAGCGCGATGCTGCAAATGAACGGAATCCGCCAGCCGCCGGCCAGCAGGAATTCATTGCCGTTGATGGTCAGCAGGTACACGGTCAGCGAAGACAGCAGCAAGCCCAGGTTCAGCCCGAGCGCCGGCCATGCACCCTGGCTGCCGCGCTTGCCTTCTGAGGCGTGCTCGTAGGAGGTAACCGCCGCGCCGGACAGTTCGGCACCGGCCCCCAGGCCCTGGATGATGCGGATAAACACCAGCACGATCGGCGCCCAGATGCCGATGGAGGCGTAGCTGGGGATCAGCCCGATCAACGTGGTGCACACGCCCATCATGCAGAAGGTCAGCACCAGCACTTGTTTACGCCCGAACTTGTCGCCCAGGTAGCCAAACAGAATGCCGCCGAACGGGCGCGCGATGAAGCCGATGGCAAAGGTGGAAAACGCCATCAGCGTAGCGGCTTTCGGGTCGCTGTTATCGAAGAAAATCTTCGAGAACACAATCGCCGCCATGGTGGCGTACAGGTAAAAGTCATACCACTCCAGCATCGAACCGAAGATCGTCGCGGCCGCGACTTTGCGCAGGCGTTTCCTGGTTTGCTCGGGGGTTTCAACGTCCGGGGTGCGGGCTGTAGCCGTCATTCTGTACTTCCTTATGAGTCATTATATTTATTGTCAAAGTGAGGCGTGGTGCGGTGCGTCAGTGGGGCTTGAACATGCGGTCGGCGATCATCGAGCCGATGGGAATCGCGGAGGTGGCAGCGGGTGAGGGCGCATTGCACACGTGGAGCATTCGCGGGGTCTGGGCGAACAGGAAGTCGTGCACCAGGGTGCCGTCGCGCATCACGGCCTGGGCGCGGATGCCGGCTTCATAAGGCAGCAGGTCTTCGATGTTGAGCGATGGGCAGTACTTGCGGCACTGCTCCAGGTAGCCGGACTTGAACAGCGAGTTCTTCATCTCGACGCTGCCCGAACCGAGGTTCTGCCAGATGGTTTTCCAGAAACCCGGGAAGCTCGCGTACTGCGCCACGTCGCGCCAGTTCACCGAGAATTTGCGGTAGTTCTCGCGACCCAGGCCGAGTACGGCATTCGGGCCAACGGTGACGCTGCCGTCGATCATGCGGGTCAGGTGCACGCCGAGGAAGGGCAGCTCCGGGTCGGGAATCGGGTAGATCAGGTGGTTGACGATGGTGTTCTTCGATTCCGGCAAGCGGAAGTATTCGCCACGGAACGGGATGATCTGGTGGTCGATCTTGACGCCGGCCATCACGGCCAGGCGGTCCGATTGCAAACCTGCACACACCACCAGATGCCTGGCCTGCCAGCTTTCGCCCCGGGTGCTGACGGTGACTTTGTCGGTGTCCTCGACGATCGCAGTGACGGTGCGTTCCAGGCAGATTTCCCCGCCAGCGCGACGAATTACCCGGGCCATGGTTTCGCAGACTTCGCGGTAATCGACAATGCCGGTGGCGTCGAGAAACAGCCCGCCCAGCCCGACGATGTTCGGTTCGCGCTGGCGCAACTGGTCGGCGTCCAGGCGTTCGACTTTCATGCCGTTGAGCTGCGAGCGGGCGTACAGCGCTTCCATCCGTTGTACTTCCAGATCAGTCGAGGCCACCAGCAACTTGCCGCACACCTCGAACTTGATCCCGTGCTCGGTGCAGAACTGCTTCGTGGCTTCGGCGCCGCGTTTGCACAAGTCGGCCTTGAGGCTGCCCGGCGCGTAGTAGATGCCGGCATGGATCACGCCGCTGTTATGGCCGGTCTGGTGCTTGGCCAGCAGGCTTTCCTTCTCCAGGATCACCAGCGAGGCGGTGGGCTGGCGCTTGAGCAACTCCATCGCGGTGGCCAAACCGACGATGCCGCCGCCGATGATGCAAAAGTCATAAATCATTGTTTTGGGTACCTACGCATTTCAGTCTGCTTATCAGGTTGTCAGACTAATGGTTTTGTTAAAAAAACAGCGCGCCATCGGCACGCTTTAAAAGGGTTCGGATCGGTTAATTGATAGCGGGCAGTTCCAGATGCAGGCGCCTTGCTGCGGCGCGCAAGTGAGCCTCGGCACAGGCGGCGGCGCCTTGGGCATCACCGTCGACGATGGCCTGGTAGAGCGCGGTGTGTTCCTGGGTGGCATCGGCCGAGCCGCTGACAAAGCGGGTGGCGGAGTTTTCCCAGGCGGTCTTGCGGGCGCTGGCCAGTTGGCTTCTGAGGAAGTCATGGAAGGCCACGAAATAGTCGTTCTTGCTGGCCTCGGCGATGGCGCGGTGGAATTCCACATCGGCCAGGGCGGCGGCGTCGAAGTCGGCGCGTTTGTCGTGCATTTCCTGCAGGGCGGTCTTCATGCGCTGCAGGTCGGCGGCGTCGCGGCGTTGGGCGGCAATCGAGGCGGCCTGGGTTTCGATCCACAGGCGCACTTCGAACATTTGCGCCAGGTCCGGGCGGCGACCGTTTTTTTCCGGGAAGCGGAACACGGTGCCGGCCGGGGTTTGCGAGATAAATGAGCCCAGGCCACGCCGCGCAGTCAGTACGCCATCGGCCTTGAGCTGGGCAATCGCTTCGCGCACCACCGAACGGCTGACATTGAGTTGTTCAGCCAGTTGCTGTTCGGTGGGCAGGCGCGCTTCGGGCGCCAGTTGGCCGGAGTCGATTTCTGCACGAATGGCGCTGACAACGCGCATAACGAGCGAATCAGGGCGCTGGAGCTCAAGCATGGGAAAACCTTGGTAATCAGGTTGTCAGACAATAGTCGTTACGATTTTACCTTGTCAAGGCAGCTGTGGTGCCGAGGCGGGTGCGCAGGGCCAGGAAAAGACCTGCACCAATCAGTGCCAATGCCACGCCGAACGTGGCTTGCATCCCACTTCCCACGTCGCCGGGAGTGGCCGTGGAGAGGTCACCTGAAACCTGCGAAAACACTGCGCCCAAGGCCGAAGCCCCGGCGATCAGGCCCAGATTGCGCGACAGATTAAGCAAGCCGGCGATCACGCCACGGCGGTCTGCCAGTACGTCGCTCATCACGGCGGTGTTGTTGGCGGCTTGAAACTGGGCGTAGCCGAGGGTGAGGATGATCAGCGGGGCGATGTACCCGGCAACCCCAAGGTTCAGCGGCGCCAGGGAGAGCAGCAGGCACCCCGCCAGCATCGCCAGCAGCCCGGCGATGGTCATCGGGCCGCAGCCGAAACGGTCGGTCAAACGTCCCGCAGGGATGCCCGTCAATGCCGAAACGCAGGGCCCGACTGCCATTGTCAGGCCCATCCAGGCAGGGTCGAGGCCTGCACCGTGGGTCAGGTAGAAGGGCCCGACCACCAAGGTCGCCATCATCACTGCCGATACCAGCGCGCTCATGGCCAGGCCAGCGCTTAGCGTTGAATCCCGTAAAGTCGACAAGAAACTGAACCCGGATTGCGCGGGCTGTAGCCCATGGCGGTCGACGCGCAGATAGCGCCGGGCGAGGGCAAATGTCAGCAAACCCAGCGGCACGGTGATGAAAAACAGCGCGCGCCAGCCAAACCCCGCGATCAACACCCCGCCAAGGCTTGGCCCCAGCGCGGTACCCATGGCCGACATCGTGCCCAGCAACCCCATGGCGCGGCCGGTGCGTTCCTTGGCCACGGTCTCGCCCACCAGCGCCATGGTCATCGCCATCATGATCGCCGCGCCCAGGCCTTGCAGGGCGCGGGCCGCAATCAACAGCCCGAGGGACGGAGCCATGCCGCACAGGGCCGAGGCAACGGTGAAAAGCAACAACCCGGCCAAGAGCAGGCGGCTGCGGCCCATCAGGTCGCCCAGTCGCCCGACGCTGACGATCACCGCGGTAATCGCCAGCAAGTAGGCGAGCACCACCCACTGCGCCGCCTGGAACGATGCATCAAACGCCTGCACCAGGCTCGGCAGGCCGACGTTGGCGATGCTGGTGCCCAAGGACGCCAGCAACATGGACAGTGACAGGGCGACGAGAGCGCCACGGGGTGCAGGTGATTTCATCAAGAGGCTCCAGGGTTTGACCGCTGTCAGAAATCTACGCCGTCACCTAACATGGCGGAAGGCGCAGCATTTGCACTTTATACGTGCGCCAAACGCCCTATGAGGTATGCCGTGTCGACACCTGATTTCAATCTGCTGGTCACCCTGGATGTGTTGCTCGCCGAAGGCAGCGTCGCCCGTGCCGCTCAATGCTTGCGCCTGAGCCCGTCGGCGATGAGCCGGGCGCTGGCGCGACTTCGGGAAACCACCGGCGATCCGTTATTGGTCCGTGCCGGCCGCGGCCTGGTACCCACGCCGCGCGCTCTGGCGTTGCGCGAACAGGTCAGTCAGTTGGTGCAGGACGCCGAAGCGGTGTTGCGACCCGCTGCGACGCTGGATGTGAGCCAACTGGTACGCACCTTCACCTTGCGCACCAGCGACGGATTTGTTGAAAACTTCGGCCCGGCGCTGTTGACGCGGATCGCCCGGGAAGCGCCTGGCGTGCGGTTGCGCTTCGTGCACAAGCCGGACAAAGGCAGTACGCCGCTGCGCGATGGCAGTGTCGACCTGGAAACCGGCGTGGTCGACAGCAGCGCCAGCCCCGAGGTGCTGACCCAGGCGCTGTTCCGCGACCGGTTTATCGGCGTGGTGCGCAAGGGCCATCCGCTCAGCCAGGGCGAAGTCACGCCGCAGCGCTTCGCCGAAGGCCAGCACATCTACGTGTCCCGGCGCGGCCGTGATCAGGGCCAGATCCATCAAGCCCTTGAAGCGCTCGGGCTGACCCGGGACGTGGCGACCATCGTCGCTGGCTTCTCGACCGCCCTGGCCCTGGCCCGCAGCACCGACCTGATCGCCAGCGTGCCGGAGCGGCATACCGCCAACCTGCACAGCGACCTCTTCCGCTTTGCGCTGCCGTTCGTGTTCCCGGACTTCACCGTCTCGATGCTCTGGCACCCGCGCCTGGACGCCGACCTGGCCCATCGCTGGCTGCGCGGTTGCCTGCGGGAGGTATGTGCGCAATGAGCCGAGCAGCCCCCTTGTGGCGAGGGAGCTTGCTCCCGCTGGGCTGCGAAGCAGCCCCAAAACCTGCATCCTGTTTCCCGCGAAAAGAACGCGGCGCGCTTAATGGGGCTGCTACGCAGCCCAGCGGGAGCAAGCTCCCTCGCCACAATGGGTGCTTGCGGGTCCACGGCGGCCCTTCAGCAGGTACAATCCGCCGGGCCTTAAAATGAAACACCAGGAATTCAAATGTTCAGCCTTACCCATTACGAAACCCCATGCCCCGAGCCGATCAACGCGCAGATCCTGCAGATGGTGGTCGACTACCTGACGGACATCAGCATGGTCGCCATCCCGCCAAGCAATCTGCTGTACAACGTCTACCAGTACGCCATCGGCTACGAGGTGCACCTGTACCTGGAAGCGCTGGGCGGGTCCAAGGGCATTGCGGTGGAATTGATCGTCGCGCTGGACGCGCAGGAGCAGGTGATCGGCTTCCTGCTGTACCTGCCGGTGAAGGACGATCCCGAGGCGTGCGGCGTGGCTTACATGGCGGTGCACGCCAGCCATCGGCGCAAAGGCGTGGCGCGGGCGATGATGCAGGACATGCTCGCTCGCTACCCGCATGCCGAACTGACCTGCGCAGTGGAGAAGGTCCCGGCGTTCGAGTCCATGGGCTTTCAACTGCGCGGCGTGCGCGGTACCCAGGTGCTGATGAACACCCGCGACTACAGCACTGACGGTCTGATGGGTTTGCTGGATGTGGCGTCGATCTACAGCTCGCTGGAGGTGCGACAGATCCACACTTATCTCCTGCAAAAACACGGTAAGCGGGCGATGATCGATGCGGAAAAACAACGTGATCGTCACTTCGACCAAATGACCCACAAGGCCCGGATGTTTGTGCACGCAAGGCTGGGCTAACGCGCTCCTCGACTCACCATCGACTTGATGCTCGCAAACAGCTCCTCTTGCGCCTCCAGCGGGCTGATCTCCCCGCTGGCCGCAGCATGGGACAAGGCGTCCGCCGCGCCCAGCATTGCGCGTAAACCGGGCTGGCCAATCACACCGTCCACGGCAAAGGGGGAGAGGGCATCGCGACACTTGCCAAGGAAAATTGCGTCGTACTCACGCTTGATGGTCTCCAGTTCCGGGCTGCCGGCCAAAGCAGCAATCACCCCCGGAATTTCACGCCCTTGTAGCAACACACAATCGACGTAGCACGAGGCGATGACCCACGCGCGGTCGTCCAGGGTGGGTTCGCTGGCCTCGATTGCGGCGGCAAATACCTGGTTCTGACGGGCGTCGAAATCTTCATACAGCGCGGCCAACAGCCCCGCGCGATCGCCAAAATGGTCATACACCACCGGCTTTGTAACGCCGGCCAACTCAGCCAGATGCCCCAGGGTCAGGGCATCGGTGCCTTCTTCTCGCACCAGTTGCCAGGCCACGTCGAGCAGCTGGCGCAACCGGTCATCCCGGGACAAGCGGCGGCGAGGGGCAGGGGATTGATCGCTTGACATGCTTATATACCAAAAGTAACTTACCAACGGTAACTTAGCTCAAGCCTACTCAATTTGCCTTCTCATCGCTACCCCGACGGAGTCACTGCCATGCACGCGCTGATCGTTGTTGCTCACCACGACTCACACTCCCTGACCCACAGCCTCGCCAAACAGGCGGCTGCCGGCATAACCGCCGCCGGCCACACCTTTGAAATCGCCGACCTCGCCGCTGAAGGTTTCGACCCGCGTTACAACGCCGCCGACCATAAAGTGCATCGCACCCGCGCCACGCCGCCGGCCGACGTACTGGCCGAACAGGCCCGACTCGACCGCGCCGACGCCTTGGTGCTGGTGTTCCCGATCTTCTGGTGGTCGATGCCGGCCTTGCTCAAGGGCTGGATCGACCGGGTATTCGTCAACGGTTGGGCGATCGACTACAGCCTTGAGACGAAGGTGGTGAAAAAACTCGGCCACTTGCAGGTGCACTTACTGGGCGTTGGCGGGGCGGACGAAGGGGTGTTTGAACGCCACGGCTATGCCGACGCCATGCGCACGCAAATCGACCATGGGATCTTTGATTACTGCGGTGCGAAAGTGCTGACATCCGAGCTGCTGCTGGACTCGGAAAGCGGCGCTGCCGAACAGCATCTGGAGACGGCGGCGAAGTTGGGGCGACAACTGTTCGTCACCCTGCAACCCTTCGAAACCGCCTGAACCAGGCTGCTCTGTATGAGCGCTGCCAGCTGTGCGACCGCAGCGCCTGGCGCTGGATGGCTGCAATGCAATTCATAGCCAAGGGACGGCACCGGCGGCAGACCGTCGAGTACACGCAGGTGCGCAGGCAAACCGATACGGGTGCGCAAGGTCACACCCAACCCGGCATCGACCGCCGCCCAGATCCCACCCACGCTGGGGCTGGTCAAGGCAATGCGCCAGGCAATGCCGGCGCGGTCCAGGGCTTCGGTGGCGGCGCTGCGCAATACGCAGGGTGCCTCGAACATCACCAGCGGCAGCGGCGCGTCCTCGGCGCGCGGTAGTTGGGGTTTGTCCCGGGGCCCGATCCAGTGCATGGGTGTTTGCCCCAGGCGGGTGCGGCAGGACGATGTCTGACCGGTTTCCCAGGTCAGCGCCAGGTCCAGGCTCGCGCTGTCGATCAGGGTCAACAGCTCGGCATTGCGGCCTATCCGCACTTCAAGGCTGATCATCGGATAAAGCCTGGCGAAGCGCCGCAGGATGTCACTGAGCACATGCTCGCCGAAATCCTCCTGCAAACCGAGGCGCAAAGTGCCTGCGGTTTGGGTTTCGTTAAGGCTGCTGAAGACAGTGTCATTGAGGTCCAGCAACCGCCTGGCGTGGCCGAGCAGCGCTTCACCCACCGGCGTCAGCACCAGCCCGCGCCCGGATTTGCTCAGCACCGGCGTGCCGACCTGTTCTTCGAGTTTCTTTAATTGCGCGCTGACGGCTGAGGTCGAACGGCCCAGGCGATCCGCCGCCTTGGCAAAGCTGTTCAGCTCGACGCCGGTGACGAAGGTGCGCAGTACATCAAGGTCGAAGGTGGGGCGGCGCATTGAATGGTCCATTAAAATGGGATGGTGGATGCTATTAAATCTGATATTCGGAATGATCCTGGCTTGCTAGTTTTTGCCCGTCAACTGAATTGTCGGAGCGAGCGTCCATGAGCAACAAATTTACCGAGCTGACCCGCGACGTGCTGTTCGCCGATATCTGGGAGCGCGAGGGCCTGTCGCCCAGGGAGCGCAGCCTGATCACCGTGGCGGCACTGGTGGCGATGTACCGTCTGGAGCAACTACCGTTTCACTTGCAGCGGGCGGTTGGCAATGGCTTGAGCGTCGAGGAACTGGGTGAAGTCATCACTCACCTGGCGTTTTACTCCGGCTGGCCGACAGCGGCGTCGGCGCTGAACCTGTTGGCAGCCATCCATCCTGCGGAGTAACCACCATGCCTTACGCCCGAATCTCCCTGCACCGCGGGAAATCCCCTGAGTATCTGCAAGCACTTTCACAGGGATTGCATGACGCTCTGGTTGAAAGCTTCAAGATTCCTGACGCGGATCGCTTCCACGTGATCCACCAGCACGAAATTGGCGAGATGATCATCGACCCCAACTATTTGGGCGGCCCGCGCAGCCACGACTATGTACTCATCGCGATCACGGGCGGTAAACCTCGTGATACCGAGACCAAACGGCGGTTTTACCAGGTGTTGGTGGAGCGGCTGGAGGCTGCGATTGGGCTGAGCCCTGAGGATGTGATGGTGGTGATTACGACGACGGCGGCGGATGAGTGGTCGTTTGCGGGGGGAAGAGGGAATTAGTAGCACGGGCGTACTTTTCCAATTGGAATGATTGCCCACAAGGTATGGAGAGGTGATCGGGAAATGTCAGTCTGGAAAGGAGGACCTTTCTGACAACCTTTCAGGCGGCTCAGTCTTACTCTTTGCGTTCTCGTGGAATCCAGGAGTAAAGGAATGACTTCCAGCGTCTTGAAGGACGGTTTTCCAGCTGCTTATCGCACCACCCGCGAACGGATCGAAGGCAGTATCGACCTCGGCCGGTTGTTTGCCGCGATCGATGCTGACCCGGCGATTGCGGGGGCAGGAGTGGGTGCAACCATGAGTGTCATAGGCAGCGGCGTCTCCGGGAATATCGGGACATTGGCCATCGGCCTATACGAAGAGTTTGAATGATGGAATTGAGGCATTCACGTCAGGCCTTTCTGGCTCGGTATGGCCCGGTTTTTATTGGTGCTTTTTTTTGCGCGCTTCTTGCGCTTGTTATGGCGAGCGCGCTTTTGGGCAGCACCTATCTACATCGGATTTCTGGTTACCGCAATTACTCGGGTCTTGATATGGGCGTAATGTCAGTGATCTTGTCGGTGGGAAATGCTCTTGTTGTGCGAGGGCGAGCGTGGGGAGTCTGGATAATGGTTGGCTGTTGTGTGCTGAGCTTTTCTGCGGTGATGTTCACTATCAGCCACACACCAGATCTTTTTACTTTCTCGACAGGGCTTTTGTTCTCGCTTCTAGGCCTCTACCTCCTGAATACTAAACGCCACCGCCAAATGCGCGCAGAACTCGTTCTACTTCGCCACGAACGCAAGCGTTACAAAGCCGGTTTTCGGCCCCCGCGTACTCAGGAGATGGCCCAGGCTCGCCTCGAATACCAACAGGCCCGCAGACTCAAGCGAGAAAATCGCCGCAAATGGAAGGCGGCCCTCAACCCTCGCGAAACAAGTCATGAGCATCCAGCAACCGATACGCAATCTCCGGGCGCTTCTCCATGCCCTTGCGAATCGCCGCCGGAATCGACTGCCGGGTCTTGCGACACAACCCCGGCAAGTCATCGATAGCGATCTGAATCCCGCGCATCGTCTTCACTTCCGTATGGCCCGGCGCGATATGCACGCGAATGCCCAGTTGCTGGTACATCAGCTGTTGCATGCGCTCAAGGTCGGGCAGGCTTTGCAGGTTTTCGAGGCGTTCGAGCAGGCGTTTTTCTTCCTGGCGCGTCAGGTGCAGGATGCGTGCATCGGCGCCGGGAAGGTCGAGCAGTTGCTCACGATTGCAGTCGCAGACGCCGGGTGGGCAGGGTTGGCGAATCGTCATGCAGTCTCCCTCCCGTTACCGGCGCCGGCGGCTTACCAGGTCAGATGGACCCCAAGGCTTTCCAGCTCTTTCCAGTACTCAGGATAGGTCTTGCCGACGCAGTCCGGGTCCTGAATCCTGATCCCCGAGACCTTCAAGCCCGCCAAGGCAAAGCACATCGCGATGCGGTGGTCGGCGTGGGTGTCGATCAGCGCATTGCACGTGGTGCCCGCCAGGGCCGGGTCGCTGGCCACCAGCAAGTCATCACCTTCAATGGTCGCCAGGCCCGGACGGATTTCATTCAGACCGTCATGCAGGGCCTGCACCCGATCACATTCCTTGACCCGCAGGTTGGCCAGTTCGGTGAAGCGCACCGGCGTGTTGTTGAACGCGGCGAGCACGGCGAGGGTGGGGATTGCGTCCTGCATCTGCGAACCGACAACCACCGGTTGCATGTGCGGGAACTGCGCGATCACTGCCTGGGCCTTGGCATCGGGCTGGGTGAAATCCTGCGGGGCGACACCGAGGTCGATGCGGCCACCGGTCAGCACTTCGGCGGCCCACAAATAGGTGGCAGCGGAAGCGTCAGGCTCGATCAGGTAGTCGTGGGCGGTGTAGCCGGTCGGGGCCACGCGCCAGGTGCTTTCATCGACGATGTCCACCTGGGCACCGAAGGCGCGCATGCAGTCCAGGGTCAGGTCGACATAGCCACGGGCGCCGATGTCCTTGCCGGTCAGCGCTACTTCAATCGGTGCTTCGCCGCACGCCGCCAGCATCAGCAGCGCCGACACGTACTGGCTCGACAGGCCGCCGTCGATCTCGAAACGCTTGGCTTGCACGCGGCCAGTGCCATGGACGGTCACGGGTGGGCAACCGCTAGGGCTGTCGACCTGGATGCCATTCTGGCCGAGGGTCGCCAGCAGCGGGCCGATCGGGCGTTTTTGCATGTAGGCGTCGCCGTCCAGCACCACGGTGCCTTGTACAGTGGCCACGGCAGCGGTGAGAAAGCGCATCGCCGTGCCGGCGTTGCCGAGAAACAACGGCTGCGCCGGCAATTGCAGCTTGCCCAGGCTGGTGACGACGAACGTGGTGTCGTCCGGTTCATCGATCACCACGCCCATCTGCCGCAGGGCCACCGACATGTGGCGAGTGTCATCGCTTTTCAGCGCGCCGCTCAAGCGACTGGTGCCCTTGGCCAGGGCCGCCAGCAGCAAGGCACGGTTGGTAATGGATTTGGAGCCGGGGGGCGCTACCTTGCCGTTCAGAGGAAAGTTGGGCGGTGTAACGGTCACGGTTTTCTGCGAACTCAAGGTACAAGGCTCCTGCTTCAAGGCGGGTGGCGTTTGGCGGACACGAATAATCGGCCAAACACGCCACCCTTGTCGAGCATGGATCTACGCCTCCAGCCCTGCCACCGGCTTCCAGGCGGCCAGTGGTGTCAGGAAATGCAGCTCAAAGCGCCGCTCGCTGAACGCCCATTGCCCTTGCCGGCGTTCGAACCGATCGTGATAAAGACCGCTGATCTGCACCTGCCCCAGTTCGTTATGGGTGCACAGGCAATCCACCGCAACCCTCGCGCTGGCGGTATCGCCGCTGATGTCGATCAGCGGGTTGGCCATCCAGTGATGCATATGCGGCATGGCTGCCCAGTTGAGGTGGGCGGAAGCTATGATCGCGGCGACGCCGTCATGGCAGCCGAACGCGGCACCGAGGTCCAGCCGTGCGTCGTCGTGCCAGATGCTGCGCAGCAGCGTTTCGTCGCGGGAGTCGAAGGCGTGGGCGTACTCACTGATCAGGCGCTCGAGGGCGAAGCGGGTTTCCAGCTGTTCTACGCGGGTGATGAGGTCAGTCATGACAGAGGCCTTTATTGAGGAAAATCGGTGGAGGTGGACAGCGAGCGCCAGCGTTCAAGATCGGCGCGAACCTGGTCCAGCTTGGCTTCGACGACACTCAGCGCATCGCTGCCAGCGACGAAGCGCAACGGCGGTGCTGCCAGAGCCGCCAATTGCACAACCGCCAGGCCGAGTCGGTACGGGTCGCCGATTTGCCGGTGATTACGAGCCTCGAAGACGGCCAGCGTGCGGGCGCGAAATTCGGCGTAATCCTCAAGTGCCCGGGTGCCCAGCTTGAGCGTGCGGCTGTCGAGAAAGTCAGTACGAAACGCCCCGGGCTCCAACAGCGTCAGGCGGATGCCGAACTCGGCGACTTCCTCGGCCAGGGCTTCGGAAAACCCTTCAATCGCAAACTTCGACGCCGAATACATCGAGGCCCCACGCACGCCCTTGAAGCCGCCATTGGACGACATCATCACAAGGTGCCCGCTGCGCTGGCGGCGCATCACCGGCAGCACTGCGCGGGTGACGTTGAAGGTGCCGAACACATTGGTCGCGAACTGACGCTCGATGGCCTCGGGCTCGACTTCCTCGAATTGCCCGAACTGTCCGTAGCCGGCGTTATTGACCAGCACATCGATGCGTCCGAATCGCGCCACTGCTGCGGTCACCACCGTTTGGGCCTGTTGCTCATCGCGGATGTCCAGCGCGGCGGTCATCACCTGGTCGCTGCTGTAGGTCTGGTCCAGACGGGCCAGGTCAAGGTCGGTGGCTACCACCTGGTCGCCGTTAACCAGCGCCGCGCGGGCGATGCCGGCACCCAGGCCGCCGGCGCTGCCGGTAATCATCCAGACTCGGCTCATAGCGGCATCTCGCTGCCGATCCAGTCGAGGATCGAAGCGTGACGCGGCGCCCAACCCAGCTCGGCGCGAGCGCGCTTGGCCTTGACCCGGCTATTGGTGCCGAAGGTGTAATGCACATGCATCGGGTCCCAATGTTGCTCGGCTTCTTCGGCTGGCCATGACTGCACCGCGCCCAGGTTCATGCGCTTGGCCAGTGCGGCGGCCATATCGATAAACGACGCCTCACCGTTTTCCAGAAAGTAAAACGCGCCGGCCGGGGCTTTTTCCACGGCCAGCAGGAACAGTTGCGCGACGTCATCAATGTGCACGTTGGACCAGCGATTGACCCCGGCCCCGACGATACGCATCACCCCGGTTTCCCGGGCACGGGCCATCAGGAACGGCAGTTGGAAGCTGTGATCGGTCAATCCATGGCCCACGCCATAGATGTTGCTCGGGCAGATCACCACGCTGCGAATACCTTGGTCGGCGGCAGCCATCATGCGCAGGTCAATGTCGTAGCGGGCTTGCTTGGGGGCCTCGATGATGAAGGGGGTGTCTTCGTCAAAGATGTGTTCGGACAAGGTATTGCCCAACGCGTCATCGCCGATGATGCTGGAGCCGCTGGTGTGGATCAGCAGTTTGCCCGAGCCACGCAGCGCCTCGATGAACGCGTCGACGGCACCGGCGTGGTCGCTGTTGGCGGCATCAATCACAGCGTCGGCCTGGCGTGCTTCGTCGATCAGTAATTGGCGGTCATCCAGGCTGCCGATCACCGGGGTGATGCCCTGGGCCTGCAAGCGTCCGGCTTTCTGCGGGTCGCGCAGCAGGCCGCGCACGCTGTGCCCTTGGGCGATCAAGTGATGGGCAACGCTGCCGCCGACGAAACCATTGGCACCGGTAAGGAAAATCTTCATGGAAAAAGCCTGTGGCTGGGGAACGAGCCACCACCATAGGCGTGAACAATTAGCGGAAAAACAGGCCTTAGTTCTGTTTAGAATGGACTCCAGAGTCCTTAATGGGTAAGCGTATGGAAAGCCTGAATGCCATCGGCGTGTTTGTCGCGGCAGCTGAAGCCCGCAGTTTTGTCGGCGCTGGCAGGACGCTGGGCATCTCGGCGTCGGCGGTGAGCAAGAGCATCGCCCGGCTGGAAGCAAAGTTTGGTGTGCGGCTGTTTCATCGCAGCACCCGCAGCATCACCCTCACGGCCCAGGGCACGCAGTTTGTCGAGCGCTGCCGGCGGGTACTGGCGGAGCTGGAAGTGGCGGGTGAAGAGCTGTCGCAAACCCTTGTCGCGCCCCAGGGCCCGCTGCGGGTTGGCCTGCCAATGATTGCGCGGCCGTTCCTGGCGATGTTCGGCGAGTTCCAGGCGCTGTACCCGCAGATCCAGCTGGACCTGGATTTCAACGACCGCCTGGCGGACGTGATTGCCGAAGGTTTCGACGCGGTGATCCGCAGCGGCGTGCCGAAGGATTCCGGGCTGTCGGCGCGTCCGCTGGGCACCTATCGAATGTTGGTCGTTGGCTCCCCGGATTATCTGGCTCGGAACGGAGCGCCGCGTTGCCCGGAAGACCTGCACGCACATCGCTGCATCCATTTCCGCTTTCCCGCCTCCGGCAAACTCCAGGCCTGGCAGATGCGCCGCGACGAGCGAGCGCTGGAGCTTGAGCTGCCGCGCTCGATGATCTGCAATTCGGTGGAAGGACGCATGGAGCTGGCGGTGCAAGGCCAGGGCCTGACTTATGCGGCCGACTTCGTGGTGCGCGAGGCACTCGCGGCCGGGCATCTGGTGGAGGTGCTTGGGGATTACACCTGTGAGGGCGGCCAGTTCAACCTGCTGTGGCCGTCGGGGCGGCAGGTGCCGCCCAAGCTGCGGGTGTTTATCGAATTTATTGTCGCCAATATGCCGTTGGTACGTGGGACGTCTTAACCCGGCATGCGGCCATTCAAGTCGCCGTAGGTGAACGACTTCAGCTCATGGGTATCGAGCTTCCCGGTTCGCAGGAAGCCTTCGGCCAGGCTGTGCATGGCGCCATACAGGAATTCGGCGATGCTCGAGCCGGCCGTGAGGCGGCGTACGCCCAAGGCTTGCAGCGTCTCGGGCGCGGGCAGGCCGGCCCAGGCCAGCACGTTGACTGGCAAGTTGGTCGCCTGGCAGAGCTGCTGGATTTCGTGCTCCAGGTGGATGCCGGCGGCAAACAGTCCGTCGGCGCCTGCGCCCTGGTACAACGCGGCGCGCTTGAGGAGTTCTTCAAGGCGCTGTGGCTCCGGGGCCAATCCTTTCAAATACACGTCGCTGCGGGCATTGATAAACAGCTTCACGCCACAGTTGTCCGCCACACGACGGGCAACCTCGATCTTGCGCGCCAGCAGTTCAGGGGTGCCGGCACCGTCCTCGATATTGACGCCGATGGCGCCCGCGTCGATTACGGCCTTGATCACCTGGCCCACGTGCTCCGGGTCGTCGGAATAACCGGCCTCGATGTCCACGCTCAGCGGCACGTCAATCACCCGGGCGATGGATTGCACGGTGCTGACCAGCAGCGGCAGCGGCAGCTGATTGCCGTCCTTGTAGCCGTGGGTCCAGGCAACGGCCGCGCTGCTGGTGGCGACGGCCTGGCTGCCCAGTTGCGCCACCAGGCGCGCGCCGCCGGCATCGGCGACGTTGGGCAGGATCAACAGTTGAGCATGGTGCAGGGCGTGGAAGGCGGTAGCGTGGGCGGTCATGGCGGGTCAGTCCTTTGGGTGGGCTTTGCTGTTGAAGGCGCCTGTCATATCAAGAATCGACCCGGCATCGCAATCGTTAAACCACCACTGGTCGACATTTGCCACGCTGATGTCGATTGAGCGCCTGATGGATCGACTACAAGCAGAACAACCCGTCGAATCAGGAGAGTGATCATGTCTTACGTAGATGGCTGTGTGATCGCGGTGCCCACCGCAAAACGCGAACAATTCATCCAGCACGCCAAGGCCGCCGCCGTGGTGTTCAAGGAACATGGTGCGCTGAATATCATCGAGTGCTGGGGCGATGATGTACCTCAGGGGCAGGTGACCTCGTTTCCCATGGCGGTCAAGCTCAAGGAGGATGAAACCGTGGTGTTTTCCTGGATCGTCTGGCCGTCGCGGCAGGTGCGTGACGCCGGGATGAGCAAGGTGTTGGAAGACCCGCGCCTGAAGGCAGACGTCAATCCGATGCCGTTTGATGGGCAACGGATGATCTATGGCGGATTTGAGATGATCCTCAACACCTGAGGCCAGGCGTTCATGGACGGCGGCTGTAGTCCGATCGCCTGTCGCAGGGTAGGACCGACGATAACTCTGGTGCAAGATCAGTGCGAAAGCTACGCAAAACAAGGACATGACGCGATTTGTCTGACAGAACCGTCGGGTAGACAACCCGGCGAGGTGGGCTAAGTTCAAGGCGCTTCCCATGAGGGGAAGTCTTCAATCAAGGAGTGACTGAAATGAACAAACCCCAGACTCAACTCAGGCATGGTCGCGTCGTGACACCCGCCAGCCGTGGCTCGGTGGCGGTAGAGCGTGGCCTGCTGGAAAACTGGCAAGTCAACGAAATGGAAGGCGGCAAGAACTTCCCGGCCCTCAACGCCGGGCCGTTTCCGGCGCCTTATGAAACCGACGATCAAAGCGTCACGCCGCCCGCCGACGGGCACATCCTCAGCGGCGGCAAGACCGATGCCCGCGACTGCGTCAACTTCACCGACGAAGAAATGGCTAAAAAGCTCAACACTCCGTTTAACTGGCCGTTGTTGAATGTTGAAGCCGGCCAGGTGTTCAAGGTGCAGTGGGATTACACCGCCGCGCACGTGACCCGTGGCTATCGCTGGTTGATCACCCGGGACGGTTGGGACCCCAAGCAACGCATCAGCCGTGCTCAACTGGAGCCCAAGCCGTTCTTCGAGGACTTCTACACCCAGGTGCCGTACTACCAGCACTCGGCTGAACTGAAGGCCAAGGTTGAACATCAAGTGACATTGCCCAAGGGCAAGAAGGGCCGGCATGTGCTGGTGTTGATGTGGATCGTGGCCAACACCGGCAATGCGTTCTATCAGGCGTTTGACGTCGATTTCAACTAGCGGCAACTGAACCTGGAGGAACAACATAAATGTGGCGAGGGAGCTTGCTCCCGCTGGGCTGCGAAGCAGCCGTAAAAATCGGGGGCGCTTCGCACCCCAGCGGGAGCAAGCTCCCTCGCCACAGGTGTTGCGTTCAGCGCTGGGCCAACCAGTAGTCGTGCAACGCACGGGCGGCCGGTTCGATAGCGGCTACCCGTTGCTGATGGGCATTTACATCCAGGTCTGCCGGCAGTTCAAAGTTGTCCTGCTCGGCGCACCAGGAAATCTTCTCCAGTTGCCCGGCCTGTTCGGCAGGCAGCTCTGGCCAGTTGCCGATAGCGGCGCCACGGATATAACCAAAGCACCATTCTTCCGCCAGGGTCAGTGGCTGGTCCTGATGCTCGGTTTCCTCGAAACGTGCCTTGAAACCCTGGGCGTCGGTCGCCAGTTGCGTGGCAATGGCGTTCATATGGCGCACGCACAATTCAAGGAACTGGCCAGCTTCTTCCGGGCTTTCCCAATCCGGGTTCTGCCCACCAAAGATACCGGGGAACCATTCGGCAACCTCCACCTGCGCGGGGCTTGAAACCAGGGCGGTGAAGTAACCGTCGAGCTCGGCCAGGTTCAGCACCGAGTGGTCGTCGCCGTACTTGAGCAGGGTGTCGTCGATGAACTCGAAATCGGCGGGGGCGAGGGGTTGGTCGTGCATGGGCATATCCTTTGTGCGTGGAACGCCGCTGATGGGGCGGCTTAAAGCGCGGAGGATGGCGCGTGTCGGGGTTTTAATCCAGCTTCTTCAACGCTTTTCCCACAGGACGCACAGCTTGCTCATGCACATCGAACCTGCCACCGCGAGAATGATCGGCACCAGGAAGTCATGGTCGATGCGGGTGAATTCCGCCACCAGCACGATTGCCGTCAACGGCATGCTCATGCTCGATGCCAGGAACGCCGCCGCACCGATGATCGCGAAAGCCCCCAGCGGCACGCCGGGCCACAACAGGCTCCAGGCGCCGCCGAGGATGATGGCGAGCAGGGCGCCGTTGGCCAGCGCCGGGGTCAGCAAACCGCCTTCGGCACCGGCGCGCAGGCTGCTCGCCGTGATCAGTACCTTGACCACCAGCAGCACCGCGGCAAGGCCGATGGTCAGCTCATTGTCAAAGCCCAGTTGCGCCGGGCCCTTGCCGTTGCCGAGGATCTGCGGCAGGAAAATCGCCAGGCCCCCGATGATCGTGAAGTTGATCAACGACAGTACCGGCAACCGCCAGCCACGGGCGGCGTTGCTGCGGGCCGCGCCGGTCAGCCGGTTGAATCCGTAGGCGGCCAGGCCAAACACCGGCCCGCAGGCCAGCGCCCAGGCGATCAAACCAGGGCTGAGCACAAAGTGCGGCACCACGTATTGCGCCTCTGCGCCCAAGCCAATCCAGGCCACCGACGCGCCGATGGCCGAGGTGGCCAACGCAATCACTGCCGCCGGCCAACTGAACACACCCACCAACACTTCGAGCACAAACACCGCGCCGCCCAACGGCACGTTGTACACCGCCGCCAGCCCGGCGCCCGCACCGCAGGCGACGATCAGCCGATGCATGTCCGGCGCCAGTCGCGCCCGTTGTGACAACCAGGTGGCGGCCAGCGCGCCGACTTCCCGTGGCGCCACTTCACGGCCCAATGGCGAGCCGAGGGCCACAGTGATGATTTGCAGCACGGCGTGGGCGAGGGTTGTCTTGGGCGGCATGATCGGTGCCTGGGCGGAGACCGCTTGCTTGATGCTCACCAACGGGCGGCCATAGCGGTAGATCAACCACCAACCCACACCGGCCAGCAGGCCACAGGTGATCAGCACCAGCACCCGGCGTTCGGGCGCGGCGGCGGTGACGCCGAGCAAAAAGGTTTCATGGCTGATCAGGCTGTCGAGGCTGTAGCCGTAGGCCAGATGCTGGATGCCGTGCAGCAGCAAGGCGAGGAGCATGCCGCCCAGGCCGGCGCCGATGCCGGTGAAGATGACGACAAGTGCGAGAATCAGCAGCGAACGGGTTTTTGAGGGCATGAAGGGTCCAGGGAGCCGGGTTTCCGAGCCCGATTCTATAGCGCAATGGTGACGCCATAGCCCCGAGATGTAATGCACATGCGCGAACTGGCCTTCCACAACATTGCATTACGTTCAGATTACTTTAACGGCCCGGCCAATTGCCTGAATCGGACCTGTCGGCTTGCCGGTTTTCGACCCGCCGGGATTTTCCAGGGTCAGCTCAAACAGCTGGTTCGGCGCCAGTGGCGGGAGTTTGTCCAGGGGCACAGATAACGTCTGTCCAGGCTTGACCAAGCCCAGCGACACCGGGCCTTGCCAGTCTTCGCCCTTGGTCCAGAACTGCAGCGTCTTGTCTGCCGGTACTTCCATGATGCCCAGGGGAATCAGCTGAATTTCCTGGGTATTGCTCGCCTGGATTACCCACCCCGGGGCCTGGTTTTGCGGGGCTACCAGCACCACCACATACGCGGTCGGGTTGATAGCGGCCGTACGGGTCAACAGCAGTGTCGCCAATACCAGGCTCGCCGCGATGCCGGCGCCGGCCAGTCCGCGCCACAACGCCAGCCTGTTCCACCATGAGACCGACGAGTCCCGGGTGGCTGAATGCCCCAGGCTGCGCTCGATGCGTCGCCATAAATACACCGAAGGCGTTGCCGGGGCGGCCTGTTCAGTCAGTGGCAGCAGGCGCTGTTCCCAGGCGTCCACTGCCGCACGCAAGTCGGCATCGGTGGCCAGGCGCTGTTCCACCTCGGTGCGTTGCTCGGTGGGCAAGGTGCCCAGCACATATTCGCTGGCCAGTTCGTCGATGCTGTTCATGCCATGCACTCACGCAATGCCGCGAGGCTGCGTTTGATCCACGCTTTCACGGTACCCAGCGGGGTGCCGAGTTTGTGCGCGATTTCGCTGTGGGAATAACCGTCTACATACGCATGCAGGATGCAGTTGCGGCGGGCCGGGTCGAGTTGTTCGAGGCAGCTGTAGATCCGCGCCGAGTGCGCCTGATAGTCGAAGGTGTCAGCGCGCTCTGCGCTTTCATGCTCTTCGCTGAGGGGCACCTCGCGTCCATTGCTGCGCACGGCATTTAGCGCCAGGTGCCGGGTCACGCTGTATACCCAGCCGCGGGCCGAGCCTCTGTGCGGGTCAAAACTGGCCGCGCCGTTCCAGATCTTGATGAAGGCGTCATGCACGATATCTTCGGCCACCGCCTTGTCACGCACGATGCGCAACGCGACCCCCAGCAGCCGGCTGCTTTCCTGTTGATACAGCCGGCGCAAGGCCGGTTGTTCGCCACGGGCGCAGGCCAGCAGGCAGGCTTGATAGTCAAAATCGGCTTCAGGCAAAGACAGGTTCCCAGGTGGAGGCCCCGGCGGTGAGCCCGGGGCGCTTTCGCAGCAGCGTAGACGAATCTGGTCAGTTGGCCGCCCAGAAGATGTAGTCGGCCTGGTATTTGACCACTTCCTGCTTGCCCTTGTTGGCCGCCTTGCATTCCGTGCCTGGCGCCACGCCGCCCTTGAGGGCCACCCGCTGGATATACGCGACGCCACTCATCGCGCCCTTGCCTTCGGCGGGGTTGGCCTTGACCAGTTGATAAGGCAGGTTGCCAGGGCTGGACGGCGCCACGGCCAACTGGGTGCCGGTGACTTTCGAACCATCCTTGGCCTGCCAGGTGGCCGGCGGGCCGAAGTAGCTACCGACCTGCTGGCCGCTGCGGTCATTGAGCACCGCCTTGGGCCCGACGAAAAACCATTCGGTCTGGCCGGCAGCATTGGCCTTGTCCCGGCATTCGTAGGTGATTTCGCCGACTCCGGTGGTTTCCATGGTCACCTTGTGGCCGTCCGGCACCTTGATGCTGTCGGGTAAACCGGTCTGGGCAAAGGCAGTCGGTGCAGCGGCGAACAGGCAGGTCACGCAGAACAGGGCTTTGGCGTTCATCGGTGTCTCTCCATAAGGGCAGCAAGGCGCTGCTACCTGTACTACCCACGGCACGCGCAAACGGATGCAGCGATTAGAAAATAAATCTTCAAGGGCGCACACTGTGGGCCCCCGCACTACCAGAGGAGAGATTGACGATGACCGGTGTTCACAAGTCTGCTCAACAGGGTTTCTCTACTCAGGCCGTCACTTACGCCCAAGGCCGGCCGGACTATCCACGGCAACTCACGGGTTGGCTCACCGACGCCCTGCAGATCAATCCCCACTCCACGGTCATCGACCTGGGCGCCGGCACCGGCAAGTTCACCCGCTTGCTCAGCACCGTGGCGCCGACGTTGATCGCAGTGGAGCCGGTGGAGGCAATGGGGGCGCAGTTGCACAAACTGCTGCCCCAGGTGCGCCTGCTGTCGGGCACCGCTGAAGCCATCCCCCTGGAGTCGGCCACCGCTGATGCCCTGGTGTGTGCCCAGGCGTTCCATTGGTTTTCCACGGAAGCGGCCCTGGCGGAAATTCACCGGGTGCTCAAGCCGGACGGTCGCCTGGGGTTGATCTGGAATGTGCGGGATGAGTCAGTGGACTGGGTCGCGGCCATCACCGAAATCATCACGCCCTACGAGGGCGACACACCGCGCTTTCATACCGGACGTTGGCGCGAGGCCTTTACCGGCGAGTATTTTTCCGCCCCCGAAATGACCTGCTTCCCCTACAGCCATGTCGGCAGCCCCCAGGAAGTGATCATGGACCGCTTCCTTTCCGTGAGCTTTATCGCCGCATTGCCACCGGCAGAAAAGGCGCAGGTGACTGAGCAGTTGCAGTCGCTGATCAACACGCATCCGGCCTTGCGCGGCCGTGAGACGGTTGCGTTTCCGTACCAGACCCAGGCTTACCGCAGCCAGCGGCTGACCAGAAAGGCATAAAGTCAGATCGTTTTGATATAAGTAGTTATAAGAAAAATCGCTATGCTGCGGCCAGAATTTTATAAGGCCGCAGGTAGTGGTAATGGATGTAGGTAATTTTGGTTTCTCGATTGCTGGCCTGATTGTTGGATTTATCGTGGGAATGACCGGTGTAGGCGGGGGCTCGTTGATGACGCCGATCCTGCTCTGGTTCGGCATCAACCCGGCCACCGCCGTGGGCACCGACCTGTTGTACGCCGCCATCACCAAGTCCGGCGGGGTGCTGGTTCACAGCAAGAATCGCAACATCGACTGGACCATCACCGGCTGGCTGACCCTGGGCAGCGTGCCCGCCGTGTTGCTGACCTTGTGGTTTCTCAAGAGCCTGGACACCGACCCCGCCGCCTTGAACGCGGTGATCAAGCAGTCCCTGGGCGTGGTCTTGCTGCTGACGGCCACGGCGATCCTGTTCAAGAACAAGCTGTTGGCCTTTGCCCAGCGGCATGCCGGCGACGACTACAAGATGGCGCCGCGCAACCTTAATGCGCTGACCATCATCACCGGCGCTGTCCTCGGTACCATGGTGGCCCTGACCTCCATCGGCGCCGGTGCCCTGGGCACGGTGGCGCTGTTTATCCTGTACCCGTTCCTGGCCACCAAGCGCCTGGTGGGTACCGAAATCGCCCACGCCGTGCCGCTGACCCTGGTCGCCGGCCTCGGCCACGCCAGCATGGGCAACATGGACTGGACCCTGCTGGGCTTCCTGTTGCTGGGCTCGCTGCCGGGGATTTATGTCGGCAGCCACATGGCCGGCAAGGTTCCGGACGGGATATTGCGTCCTTGCCTGGCGTTCATGCTGGTGATGATCGGCTTCAAGCTGGCGTTTTAACGCGCCGGCCCATTGCCGATCTGCCACACAAACGGCGGCTCGGTGCGGTTGATCACCCAGTCGCCGACAATCCGCGCCTTGTAGATCACCGGGTTGTGGGACGACACGGTGCGGGCGTTGCGCCAGTGCCGGTCGAGGGCTTTGCCCTGGCGCACATCCGAAGCCCCCAGTGCGTTGAACAGTTCAGTGGTGGCGCGCTGGATCAGTTCCGAGACCACCACCTGCGCCGTAGCTGATTCGATTTCGGCGGCCACATTGGCTTCGCGCTCCACGGCATCGTCCCCACCGAACCGCGCCACATAAGCCCGCTGCGCTGGAACTGCGGCTTTCAATGCGCTGGCTTCGGCCGCATATACCAGCGCTGCAACTTCACCCACCACCTGCTGAATCTGCGAGTCCTGGCTCACATGGGCGGCATTGCCATGGCTGTAGATCCGTTTGCGGCTGCGCACCTGATGCGCCACATCCTTGAGGGCCGCGCGGCCGATGCCGGCGAGGGTGGCGAGCAGCACCAACTGATAGAACGCAGTCTGGTATTTGAAGCGCGTGGCAAAGTCGATGACGTTTTCCGCCTCCACCACCGCATCGGTAAAACGCGAGGTGCCGCTGCCGGTGGTGCGTTGGCCAAAGCCGTCCCAGTCGTCGCTTTGCACCACGCCGGGCTGCTGGGTACGAGTGGCCGCAATCACGTCGGCGCCGGTGTCGCTGCGTTGGGCGTAGACGTCGATCCAGTCGGAAAACAGGCTGCCGGTGCTGTAGAACTTTTCACCGTTGAGTTTCCATTTGTCGCCGTCGGGGCTGACTTTAGTGACGACATCGCCGATGGCCACGCTGCCGATTTCGGTCCAGGCGCAGCCCACGATCTCACCGTCGACAAAGCGTTTGAACCAGAGGTCTCGCGCCGCGCCGGGTGCGGCATTCACGCGGTCTTCGGCAAACGCGAAGTGCCCGCGCAGGGCCTGGGGCACGTTGGAGTCGGCTTCGGCCAGTTCGATCAGCAGTTCGAATAGCTGGGGCAGGGAGGCGCCGCCACCGCCGTATTCCACCGGGACGCGCACGGCGCCAAAGCCGGCTTGCTTGAGCCATTGGATCGGCTCGTAGGGCAGGGCGCGGGTTTGTTCGCGCTCTACGGCACCCTCGGCGATGCGCTGGAAAATCGGCCGGAAGCGTTCGGCCAGGGCGTGATAATCGACGCCGGTGGACAGTGGATTGATCACGTGATGTTCGGTCATGGGGACGGTTCCTGGGCAGTGAGATAGGTGAGCTATTGCACGGTCCATGCCGGGCGCGAAGGCACGTATTTACGGGACGGGTGCCGATTCAACTGTTGTTCCTGCAACAGCAAAACGACAAACCGCTGCAATCCATGACAGCTCGGAGCAGGCTGCTTTTCGCCTGTTTCCGCGCTCAAAGGCCGGTAGTGCGGGCCTCTCACGCCCACTGGCACAGTTGCTGCCCCACACCTCGTACATGCCAATCCGCGAGGTACAGTCCAATGAGTCAGCAAGCCGTCAAATTTGCCTACTGGGTGCCCAACGTCAGCGGAGGGCTGGTGGTCAGCAAGATCGAACAGCGCACCCACTGGGGCATCGACTACAACCGCAAGCTGGCGCAGTTGGCTGAAGAAGCCGGCTTTGAATACGCCCTGACACAGATTCGTTTCACCGCCGGTTATGGCGCCGAATACCAGCATGAGTCGGTCGCGTTCAGCCATGCGTTGCTGGCGGCCACCACCAAGCTCAAGGTGATCGCGGCAATCCTGCCGGGCCCCTGGCAACCTGCGCTGGCGGCCAAGCAACTGGCAACCATCGACCAACTCACTAACGGCCGCGTTGCCGTCAATATCGTCAGCGGCTGGTTCAAGGGCGAGTTCCAGGCCATCGGCGAACACTGGCTGGAGCACGACGAGCGTTATCGCCGCTCCGAGGAATTCATCCGCGCCCTGAAAGGCATCTGGACCCAGGACAACTTCACCTTCCGGGGTGATTTCTACCGCTTCGACAACTACAGCCTCAAGCCCAAGCCACTGGGCGAGCCCCACCCGGAAATCTTCCAGGGTGGCAGTTCGAGGGCCGCGCGGGACATGGCGGCACGGGTATCGGACTGGTACTTCACCAACGGCAATACCCCGGAAGGCATCAAGGCCCAGGTCGATGACATTCGCGCCAAGGCGGCGGCCAATAACCATTCGGTGAAAGTCGGTGTGAATGCGTTTGTGATCGCCCGCGACACCGAGGAAGAAGCCCGCGCCGTGCTCGCGCAAATCATCGAACAGGCCGACCCGGAAGCCGTCAACGCGTTTGGCGATGCGGCGAAACAGGCGGGCAAGGCATCACCGGAAGGTGAGGGCAACTGGGCCAAGTCGACCTTCGAGGATCTGGTGCAATACAACGACGGCTTCAAGACCAACCTGATCGGCACCCCGCAGCAGATTGCCGAGCGCATCGTCGCCTTGAAGGCGGTCGGCGTGGACCTGGTACTGGCCGGCTTCCTGCACTTCCAGGAAGAAGTGGAATACTTCGGCAAGCGTGTATTACCGCTGGTGCGCGAACTGGAAGCCAAGGCCGGGATCAAGCAAGTCGCCTGAACACCACCACCGCTGCCCGCAATTTGTTATTGCCGAACCGGCACATTCGCTCGAACTCCCCATGGCTGACCGGCAGATGCTGGCAGTCCATGGGCTGGCGGTGCTGGCTGTGATCCACGTCCGGGTCGTGCAGGTACACGAAGTCTTCGTCGCAGTCGGTGACGATTACCCAGTGGGGCGACTTGGAGCGGGTCAGCCGGTAGCTGCTGATCAACACCAGCGGCTGGCCGCCTTCGCGCAGCACCTGGGGTAAATCCAGCGGGCCGCCGAGCACTTGCTCAACGTCGCTCAAGGCCAACTCTTCCTCGAAGGCGTCATGCACCAAACGCATGACGTCTTTTTTATGCTGATCACGCACCCCGTCGAGAAACAACGGCCCGCTGACATTGACCTGCATGCGCACCCGAAAGCCCCGGCGCCAGGCGGCCAGCGCCAAACCCTGGGGGCTGCAGCCGCCATGGCCGGCGGTCATGAACACGGTGGTTGCCTCGCGCCAGATCTGCAGTTCTTCCCGGCGCTGGGCCACCCGCGCAGGTTCCAGGGCACCCATGGCCATCAGCAGGCTGGCGGCGCCGCAGGTGAAGTCGGTGGTTTGCTGGTAATAGGGCACGCTCAAGGCGCGCGCGTCCTGGTGCTGGAGGATGCGTTTCTCCAGGCGCAGGGCAGGGGCGTGGTCTTCGTAGTAGTCGTTGACCAGGGCAAAGCGCCGGTAGCCGTTGCGCTCATACAGGGCGATGGCGCCGGGGTTGTCGGTACGCACTTCCAGGCGCAGGTAGGCGCAGTCATGCTCCACCGCACAGGCTTCGATGCGCGTCAGCAGTTGTTTGCCCAGGCCCAGGCCCCGGGAAGACTCGGCGATGGCGATGGAATACAGGCGCGCCAGCGAGGTGCCACGGTGGAACAACACCAGGGCGTAGCCCAGCAATTCGCCGTGTTTTTCTGCCACCAGCAGTTGCCCGTGGGCGCGACTGACCATCCACTGGAAGCTGCGGGTGGAGAGCCGGTCCGTGGTGAAACAGTGCTGTTCCAATGCCACCAATGCAGGCACGTCATCGGGTGTTGCAACGCGAAAGGAAAGAGCCATGTGACCGCCGTAAAAGTTGCGTAACGAAACGGGACTTCTCTAAAAGATCGTGCTTAATAGAAAAGGTCTAGTTCTCTAAAGCGGATCAATCAATATGTCAGCGGTACAAGGTCATTGGCGTGAAGTATCCGAGCAAACAGTGGCGGCGACAATAACTTCCAACGGTTATTTTTCCAGCCCTCCCAAGAGTGCAAGTCAAGTCGTAATCATTGTCGAGCGCAAGGAAGACTGGGCCTCGTACTTCCCCAGCGAAGACATCGTCACCGCCCAGGAATACCTTGAGCAAACCCGGGAAAACGAGACGGGCAAGCGCGTGCAGGTGATCAACCTGTGCCGCAGCTACAAGTACCTGGGGCACGGCTATTACTGCTCGCTGCTGGCCGAGGCGCGTGGCCACAAGGTGATTCCGTCGGTGCGCACCATCAGCGAACTGACGAAAAAGTCCCTGTACGGCCTGGCCCTGGATGACCTGGATAAAACCCTCGATAAAGCCTTGAGTCATCATCTCTACAGCAACACCGAAGGCTTTACCCTGACACTTTACTTTGGCCGGACCAATATTGAACCCTTGCAGGATCTGGCCCGCCAATTGTTTGAAGCGTTTCCCTGCCCGATCCTGTTAGTTGAGTTTCGCAAGAATAACGGCTGGCACATCGAAGGCATCAAGTCTGGCGTATTGCACAAGTTGCGTGATGACCAGGAAGACCAATTCGCGAATGCCCTGGACAACTTCAGCCGCAAGATCTGGCGTCAACCGCGCTCCCGCCGTCTGGCCCGCTATGACCTGGCGATCCTGCACGACCCGCAGGAACAACTGCCGCCGTCCAACGCCCGCGCCCTGGAAAATTTCGTCCGGGTCGGCAAGGGGCTCGGCATCGACGTGGAACTGATCGAACGCAAGGACTACGCCCGCCTGGCCGAATACGACGCCCTGCTGATCCGCGAGACCACCAGCGTCGACAACCACACCTACCGCTTCGCGAAAAAGGCCGAAAGCGAAGGGTTGGTGGTGATGGACGACCCGGCCTCGATCCTGCGCTGTACCAACAAGGTTTACCTCACGGACCTGCTGAAAAGCCATCAACTGGGCATGCCCGCCACCGAAATTCTCTACAAGGAGCGACCCGAAGATTTCGAACGGGTGGGTGAGCGCCTCGGCTTCCCGCTGGTGCTGAAGATCCCCGACGGGTGTTTCTCCCGCGGCGTGATCAAGGTCGAAAGCCAGCAAGCGCTGCTGACCGCCACCGCCGAACTGTTCGAGCATTCCGTGTTGCTGCTGGCCCAGGAATTTTTCTACACCGAGTACGACTGGCGCATCGGCGTCCTCAACCGCAAACCGATCTTTGCCTGCCAGTACTTCATGTCCAAGGGGCATTGGCAGATCTACAACCACAAGGCCATCGGCCAGGACATCAACGGCGAGTGCCGCACCCTGGCGGTTCACGAAGCCCCCAAGGCGGTGGTGGAACTGGCGGTAAAAACCGCCAACCTGATCGGCGACGGCCTGTACGGCGTCGACCTCAAGCAGTCCGGCGACAAGGTGGTGGTGATCGAGGTCAACGATAACCCCAACATGGACGCCGGCATCGAAGATGCCTACCTGCAAGACGACTTGTATTCCCTGGTACTGGAAGAGTTCGTGCGACGCCTGGAGTTGAAGCGTCAAGGCCAGGTGTGGTGACGCGCGATGATCCAGCGCTTTGAATTAACCGATGGCAAGTTGTACAACAGCCTGGGGGACGGCGGGGATGTCTTGCTGTTCAGCAATCCTGACCCCCACGAGCGCAAGTACCTGCGCGACTGCTACAAGCTCGATGAACACGCCCTGGCTTCGGCGCTGGACCCGGACGAAGTGTCGCGCATCGAGTTCCACCCCGATAACCTGTTCCTGATCTGGAAGCGCCCGGAGAACTATTCCGGCGGCGGCAACCTGGTGTTTGAAGTGTCGTCCTGCGGCCTGTTGTTTTCCGGGGACCAACTCCTGGTGATCGCCACCGACGACAGCCAGCTCTCCGGGCTGGGTGCGCGCCGGCCATTGCGCACGCCGCTGGATGTGTTGCTGGACTTGCTGCTCAACAACATCCATCACTACCTGGGCCACCTCAAGGTGATCAAGATGGTCGCCCGGGAACTGCAGCAGCAGTTCAATGCATCGATGAGCAATCGCCACCTGATGCAGATGTTCAACCTCAGCGAAAGCCTGATCTATTACATCAACGCCCTGCACAGCAACGGCGCGGTGCTGACGCGCCTGCGCAACCATGGGGAAAAGGAACATTTCAGCGCTGAAACACTGGGCCTGATCGATGACCTGATTATCGAGAACAACCAGTGCTACAAGCAGGCGGAGATTTACTCCAACGTGTTCTCCGGGCTGATCGACGCCCGGGGCAACCTGATGAACAACAGCATGAACAACCTGCTGCGCAAGCTGACGCTGATCAACGTGGTGTTCCTGCCGTTGAACCTGATTGCGAGCGTGGGCGGGATGTCGGAATTCAGCATGATGACGGCGGGCACGCCGTGGTGGATTTCGTACCCGTTGTTCATGGCCGCGATGGGACTCGGGGCGGGGTTGATGGTGCTGGGGTTGAAGCGGATTGCGGGGAGTGGTGA
Source organism: Pseudomonas sp. D4002 (assembly GCF_013385665.1). Lineage (NCBI taxonomy): Bacteria > Pseudomonadati > Pseudomonadota > Gammaproteobacteria > Pseudomonadales > Pseudomonadaceae > Pseudomonas > Pseudomonas sp. D4002. Next base: position 94,429 of record NZ_JACAPN010000047.1, on the reverse strand, counting down.
CAAGGCAGTATGACTAAAATCCTGAATATCACTGAGGTCTAAATGTGGGAGCGGGCTTGCTCGCGAAAGCGGTGGATCAGTCACTGTAGATGGCGACTGTCACACCGCTTTCGCGAGCAAGCCCGCTCCCACAGGGGATGTGCGCCATTCAGACGTCCGGCTGCAACGTCAGCACCTCAAACCCATCCCGCGTCACCGCCACGGTATGTTCCCACTGTGCCGACAAGCTGTTGTCCCTCGTCACCACCGTCCAGCCATCCTTCAAGCTGCGCACCTTGGCGCTGCCCTGGTTGAGCATCGGCTCAATGGTAAACACCATGCCTTCACGCAGTTCGAGCCCGGTACCGGGGCGGCCGAAGTGCAGGACCTGTGGGTCCTCGTGCATCTCGCGGCCAATGCCATGCCCGCAATATTCACGCACCACGCTGTAGCCGTTGTTCTGGGCATGGCTCTGGATGGCGTAGCCGATATCCCCCAGGCGCGCGCCGGGTTTGACCTGGCGGATCCCGGCCCACATGGCCTCAAACGTCATTTCCACCAGGCGCCGGGCCTTGGGCGCGACGTTGCCGATCATGTACATCTTGCTGGAGTCGGCAATGAAACCGCCTTTTTCCAGGGTGATGTCGATATTGACGATGTCGCCATCCTTGAGCACGGCTTTGGCGCTCGGCATGCCATGGCACACCACCTCGTTGATCGAGGTGTTGATGCAGAAGGGGTAGTCGTACTGGCCCAGGCTCGCCGGCCGCGATTGCAGGTCGTTGCGGATGAAAGCTTCGACGGCGCTGTCGATCTCCAGGGTCGACTGGCCGGCGGCGACAAAGCCGTCAAGCATGGTAAACACCTGGGCCAACAGGCGACCGGATTCGCGCATCACCGCGAGTTGTTCCGCCGTCTTGATCATTGCGCGCGCCCCCGGATCAGGTCGGGTTTGTCCAGCAACAGCTTGTTGATCAGGTCGTTATAGGCCAGGTGCGGATTGAGCTCGGCGAGCAGGCCGATCTTGATCCAGAACTCGGCCTGGGCGTTGATGGAACGGTCCATGGTGGCGCTGGCCAGACGGAGTTGTTCGTGCAATTGGTCGGTGATCTTGACGATGCCCATAAGCTTCACTGTGCAGGGTTGATATACAAAGCGTATACGTTTCGTATGCTTCGCGTAAAGCCTGGCGTTTCGCCATTGACTTGCCGGATGGCGCCGGTTAATTTTGATTCATGACATTTCAAACCTTTCGTTGCCAGCCAAGCATTATTACCGCCATTCCTCATTTGGCGGGATAGCACACGGCTGCACCCAAACCCGCCCTAGAGGCGGGTTTTGTTTTTCCGTCTCCAGGGCCTTGTAAACACCCAGGAGACATCCATGAGTACCCGCCCGGCGAGCCAGCCCCAAGATTCGGGATTGCTTGAGCACTACGTGAAGAAGATCCTGGCCGCCCCGGTCTACGACCTGGCGGTGCGCACGCCATTGCAGGCAGCGCCGGCGCTTTCGGCGCTGCTGGGTAATCAGATCCTGCTCAAGCGCGAAGACTTGCAACCGACCTTTTCCTTCAAGATCCGTGGCGCCTACAACAAGTTGGTGCAACTCAGCGCCGAGCAAAAGGCCCGGGGCGTCATCACCGCGTCGGCGGGCAACCATGCCCAGGGCGTGGCATTGGCGGCGCGGGAGTTGGGGATCAAGGCGACGATTGTCATGCCGTGTAGCACCCCGGAGCTGAAAGTGTTGGGCGTACGCTCCCGAGGCGGCGAGGCGGTGTTGCATGGGGCCAGCTTTCCGTTCGCCTTGGCCCATGCGTTGCAATTGGCCGAGGCCACCGGCAGTACGTTTGTTTCGCCGTTCGACGACCCGGACGTGATTGCCGGGCAGGGCACAGTGGGGATGGAAGTGCTGCGTCAGCAGCAGGGCCCGCTGGACGCGATCTTCGTTCCGGTGGGCGGCGGCGGGTTGATCGCCGGTATCGCGGCCTACGTGAAATACCTGCGGCCCGAAGTGCGCATCATCGGCGTCGAGCCCGAAGGCTCCAGTTGCCTGCTGGCAGCCTTGCGCGCTGGGAGCCGGGTGGTGTTGCCGAGTGTCGACAGCTTTGCCGATGGCACGGCCGTGGCCCAGATCGGCGCCTATGGTTTTGAAATCTGCCGGCACCATGTGGATGAAGTGATCACCGTCAGCAATGACGAACTGTGCAGTGCCATCAAGCTGATCTACGACGATACGCGCTCGATCACTGAGCCTTCAGGTGCCCTGGCTGTCGCCGGTATCCGCAAGTATGTCGGGAAGACTGGCCTCCAGGGGCAAACATGGGTGGCGATCAACTCCGGGGCCAATATCAACTTCGATAGTTTGCGGCATGTTGCTGAACGAGTGGCTGCTCAGACAGGTTAAACGTTTAACCTAAAGACTGTTTAATTTAGTTACATTCATCCGTTTGGATAGTGGTTATGAAGGCGTCAAAAAGTTTGTTGCGGGCACTTATAGCGAGCGGTCTTTCAATTTGCATGATGCCAAGGGAGGCTCATTGCAAGACGCATGAATCGACGGCACGTAATTTTGTCCGAAAGCCCCGATTTGTCTGGGGCGCAGGGCAGTGCGTATGGCGGCACGTTTAATGCTTTATAAGATCCTGTTGCAACTCTGAATGAGCTACAAGCACGACGGTTCATACCTCAAACGGGAGGGTTGATGGCGGTCTGCCACGTAACTTATATAAGTAATGTCGTCGCTTATGAGGAAAGGATCCAACGCATTTCGAGCGAGCCTAGTACGCTGGGTAAGCAAAGCCGTCTGCCAGGGCTGGTCAGGCGCAAACGGCGAGCGTGTCACCGCGTTCGCCAGCCGTACGAATAAAGAATATTGATAACAATCGATTGGCAATCTCATAAAAGGAGAGGTCGGCCATGCTTTCGGATCTGGAATTACGCGGCATTATTGAAGGAAGTTTTCTGCCTAAGCGCTGTGAAGTCACCAAGGCGCCAGACGCCTCGCTGACGGTGAAGGTTTATCACGAGATCGACCATGACCGGGTCGACTTGGTGGTCACCGGCATTTGCGCCAACAAGCTCGACAGCAGTCGGGCGATCTGCAATTTGATTACCGAGTTGCGTGAAGACCTCAAGCACACCCACACCCATGCCCCGGCCCTCAAACGAGCCGGTGCGCGTCCTTTCTATTAAACGGACGTCTATTAAACGGACGGTTGAGCTTCAATCAGTGAAGACTTGCGGGCCTGGAGAAACGCCAGGCCCAACGCCGTTTCCGTGATCACCGCCAGCAAAATCCCCGGGCCCGCATGGCCGCTGATCCATTCGCTGATCCCCAACATCGCCAGCACAAAACAGCCGATCGCAAAGCCGGAGGTCATGGCATGCCGTGTCGCATCAGGTGGGGAATGGCGGGCGCGGTAAAACATGATGCCAATGGCCAGGAACAGCGCGGCGTTGCGTCGGGCGACCAGGCCGGTGGCACTGGAGTATTCAACACTCCACACCCACAGGAGCAGGTCCGGGCGCAAACCCCAGATCAGCGCGAGGGCAAAGCACAGCAGGGCAGTGAAGGTAGCGAGGGGACGGAAGTGCACTTGCATGGCGAATCCTTTCAGCCGTAACGAGCGCTCAAGGATACCCCTGTAGGAGCGAGCTTGCTCGCGAAGAACGCAAGGCCCGCGTACATTCAGGATGCCCGCGTTTCGCTGGAGTCTTTCGCGAGCAAGCTCGCTCCTACAAAAAAGCCGATCGGTTCAATTCTGGAAATCACAGGCTTCCGACAGTTTGCGATAGCCCACGTCCTGGACTTTCCCTTGACTGTCCACGAACTTGATATCGGCCTTGATCACCTTGCATTCATTGGTATCGGTTTCATGCATGGCAAGCACCTTCTGCACATCCATCTTCTCGCCGTAGTGATAAGGCGTGACGACGGGTGCGGTGTCAGCCTGCGCCATCCCCGTTACAGCCGTCAGGGCCAGTGCAGCACCGAGCATTAACGTACGCAGTTTCATGGTGTTTCTCCGCAAGTCGTTCGCAGGCTCAACAACGTGATGAGCCGCGGCCGCCCTGGGCAACGGTTGGAGCCGTGCGAGTGCGGTCGAATCAACTGTCTTCCCGGGGGATTAACCATCGATTAAGTGAGGCTTTACTGACAAAAGCTTCATCTTCATGGGGGCGTGGGCTGCGTGAGGGAAGCATCTATTACGCCTTTTTTTATCACCTCACAACCTGTCAACTCTGACAGTTGTCTGTCCTGGGAACTGTGCCATAACTAGGTTGCCCCGGCGCTTGAAACGTCTCACCCGCCGGCCATCAAACTGGCCTCCAAGGAAAGAATAGCCATGAACAATTTGATCAACCGCACGCTGGTTCTCGCGATGGCGGGTGCAACTGCCTATACAGGCGCTGTCAGCGCAGCAACATTCGTCGGTGAAGGCACGGCTGCCGGGAAGCAATGTGTTTCCTTGGCGGTCAACAACTCGGGCGTTGTGGTGGGTACCTGTACCCCGGGCACTACTTCGGGGCCATCCGTGGCGTGGGTCGCGTCCACGGCAGGCACTGAAGTTCCGCTACCGCCATTGGTGAGTGGCCAAGGCTGCACCGCCGTGGCTATAGACAATAACGGACAAATAGCGGGCTCATGCAAAATGGCAGACAATCGAGCCACCGCCGTCATCTGGAACAGCGCTACGCCGGGCGCTGCGCCGGTGGCGTTGCAAGCCGTCTCGGTATTGGGCACTGGATTACTGCCTGAGGCGCGCACTGTCATTAGTGCCTTCAACCAGAGCGATGTATTGGCCGGGGCGAGCTTAAGCGGTACCGGTGACGCAACGGCAGTGTTGTGGTTTTCCGGGAGTACAGCCCCGCTTCAAGTGTCCGCCCTGCACGACAACTGCTTTCCCGCCGACATCAACAACACGCCTATAAACGGTGTGCCCACCGTTGCGCTCGACTGCCCGAATCCTGCGTCTGGCAACACCGTCGCCAAAGTCGTGCAGAAAACCGGGCTACTGGGCACCTTGGTCACGACGCCCTTGACCACACCTGCCGGTAGCACGGGCTGCAGCGTAAGCAGCGTAAACAATGCAGTGCAGTTGCTGGGCACTTGCCACTTCTCGGCGCCGGATGTGCCCCAAGCCGTCTACTGGCCCAATCCAAGCGCCACGCCGGTTCAGTTGAGCAGCATCAGCGGTGTATCGGGGGCATCTCGAATCACCGGTTTGCGGTTGAACAATAACGGGCATGCCGTTGTGTCGTACCAGGACAGCAATGGCCATCATCTGTTGGCCTTCTGGACGCCTTCGTCGGGCAGCACTCAGTTGATTCCGCCGTTGGCAGGCGGCACACATATAGGCTTCGTGGATTTGAGTGATAACGACGTCGTGGCACTGACCAGCGAAAATGCCGGCGAGCATCACCAGGCCGCCACCTGGACTTCTGCGACGGGAACCGTGGCCATTCCACAGTTCGGCGGCGGTCAGGAAAGCGGTCTGACGGCGATATCCCCAAACGGCACTTATGTGGCAGGCGGTGCTGAAGACAGCACGGGCACCGACGATGCAGTCGTTGCAACGCTGCCATAGAAAAAGGCTCACCGGTTTACCGGACAAGTCTGATACAGCCAAGTTAATCGCTTTTGCTACCGTCGCCGCCAGGCCCATCAATCGGATGGCGTTGGCATTGGGTGGAGTTGGTTTGCAAAAGAAAATCGCAGCAGAGTTTCTTGGGACGTTCTGGTTGACCTTCTGCGGGTGCGGCAGCGCGATACTGGCCGCGGCGTTTCCGGAACTCGGGATCGGCTTCGCCGGTGTCGCCCTGGCCTTTGGCTTGACGGTGCTGACGATGGCCTACGCGGTGGGCAGTATTTCTGGTGCACACTTCAACCCGGCGGTGACCATCGGCCTATGGGTGGGGCGCCGGATGCCGGGCGTTGACGTGGTGCCGTACATCATTGCCCAAGTCGCCGGTGCGATTGTCGCCGCCGCCGTGTTGGCGCTGATCGCCAGTGGTCGTCCGGGGTTTGAAGTGGGCGCTTTCGCCGCCAACGGCTATGGCCAATTGAGCCCCGGGCATTACAGCCTGCTGGCCGCGTTGGTGGTCGAGGCGGTGGGGACGTTCTTTTTTGTGTTCATCATCATGCGTGTCACCGGCCCGGGTTCGGCTGTCGGGTTTGCGCCGATTGCCATTGGCCTGACCCTGACGCTGATTCACCTGGTGGCCATCCCCGTCACCAACACCTCGGTCAACCCGGCGCGCAGCACCGGGCCAGCATTGTTTGCCGGCGGGGAATACCTGATGCAGTTGTGGCTATTCTGGGCGGCACCGATAGTGGGGGCGGTGGTGGGCGCCATCGTTGCCCGGGCGGTTACCCGCGCTAGGGAAGCGTGAGCCTACCAGCTCATGCGTACCTGCGCATTACCGCTGAAACCCTCCAGCGTATAGCTGTCCAACTGGGTCTCCTCACATCTTCCAGAATTGCCTTTGTGTCGACGGGCGTTGCGCCTGGAACCAACGTGGCCAACACGATCCCGTGCTGCGCAAACCAAGTATCCGGCTCATGCTGGCCACTTCAATAGTGCAAATTGACCCCTATGCGTGTATGTCCGACAGCTTTTCCCGCTCCCGTGCGGCAACTGATCCCATTTGCCGAGGTGCCGTTACAGAAACCCGTAGGGAATCCGGGTTGAGTGGCGCTCTTTTCTGGGCTCAAAGTTTTCAATGGGGCATAGGGTGCTATAGACACAAAGGACACATGTTCCCATGCAATAGACTCCAGGTCTGTCGTGGTATCCAGTGGCGTTGCGCGAGCAACCGACGTGGCCAACACTATCCCTACGAACAAGCCAATCTTGATGTTTTTCATAAAATCTCCCGGCAACACAATGATGTTGGCGCCACTTCCTTGAGATTGAGGCGTAACCGGAGTCTTGACCCGAAAACCACGACTGACAACTGTCAAAGTTGACAGGTTGTGGAGGAAAGGAGAAAGGAGTAAATGAGTTGCCCCCGCAGCGCGCGGGGGCAGGCTGGGCTAGTTCAATTGCTGGCGGTAGGGCAGGTCCGGCCCGGTCTTGCTGCAGGTGAGTGCGGCAGCGCGGATGGCGAAGGTGAGCATGCTGCTGATCTGCTCGCGGGTCAGCCGTTGCAGGCCCTCTACCGAGTCCAGTTGCTGCTCGGTCAGCCAGGCAATCAACGCGGCTTGGAACGTATCGCCAGCCCCTACCGTGTCCGCCATGACGACCTTGGCCGCCGGCGCCGACCAACTGCCGTGCTGGCGGCTGAACACCGTCGCGCCGTCGCCGCCACGGGTCAGGAACACCAGTTGGCAACGGTGTTGCAACCAGCCTTGCAGAATGCTTTCCGGAGCCTGGCCGGGGTAGAGCAGGTGCAGGTCTTCGTCACTGACCTTGATCAGGTCGGCATGCTTGACCAGCTCGGCCACGCGGGCGCGCCACAGCTCGATGTTCGGCTCCGGGTTCAGGCGTACGTTGGGGTCGAGGCTGATCAGGCGCTTGCCGCTTTCCCGGCGTACCAGGGCCAGCAACGTGTCGGCAATCGGCTGCACCACCAGTGAGAACGAGCCGATGTGTACGCCACGCACTTCGTCGCCCAACGCCGGTAGATGCTCAAGTTGCAACTGGCGGTCGGCGCAACCTTCACCGCGAAAGCTGTATTGCGGTGAGCCATTGGCGCCCACGGCGACCATTGCCAGGGTGGTGGGCGCTGAGAATTCCACGAGGTAATCCTCGCCCACGCCTTCGTCCTTGAGCACCTGCAACAGGCGTCGGCCCAGGTAGTCGTCGGAGATCCCGGCGAAAAAGCCCGCGTCGATTCCCAGTCGACGCAAGCCTACCGCGACGTTGAACGGCGAGCCGCCGGCAATCGCCTTGTAATTGACCCTGGATGCCTTGCCGCTGGCATCGTCCTCGCTGAAAAAATCAAACAGCGCTTCGCCACATACCAAATACATATTCGTTCGCTCTTAAAGGGATGCCACGTGCTGTTGATAACGCTCATAAGCCTGCTGGTAGGCGCTGACGCTGCCGGCATCCGGCAGTGTGCGGCTGGCTGCGTCGACGCTCACGCAGCGCTGGCACAACTGCGCCAGGCTTTCACCGGACTGGCACCACGCGGCCTGGATTGCCGCGCCCAGGGCTGCGGCTTCGCTTTGTTCGGTGCAGACCACTTCGGTGTTCATGATATCCGCGACCATCTGCCGCCACACCGGGCTTTTCGAGCCGCCACCGATCAGGCGGATGCTCTGGCTTTGCAGGCCGGTCTGGCGCAGCAGGTCCAGGCCATAGCGCAAGCCGAAGGTAGTGCCTTCGACCACGGCGCGGCACAGGTTGGCGCGGGTCAGATTGGTCATCGTCAGGCCGTGCAGGCTGCCGGTGGCGTGGGGCAGGGCGGGCACCCGCTCGCCATTGAGGAACGGCAGCATGCTCACGCCGTCGGCGCCGATCGGTGCCTGGGCCACCAACCCGTTGAACGCCGCCAGATCCAGGTCGAACAGCTCGCGGATGACCCCGGTGGCGTTGGTCAGGTTCATGGTGCAGATCAACGGCAGCCAGCCGCCGCTGGATGAACAGAAAGTCGCCACCGACGCCTGCGGGCTGACATTGGCCTGATCGGCAAAGGCGTACACGGTACCGGATGAGCCCAGGCTCATGGTGATCACGCCGGGGGCGATATTGCCGGTGCCGATGGCGCCCATCATGTTGTCGCCGCCGCCGCTGGACACCCGGGCGTTCGGGTTGATTCCCAGGCGCTCGGCGATGGCTGGCAGGATGGTGCCCACTGGCTGGTTGGCCTCGATCAACTCGGGCAGCGCAGCTTCCAGGCGCCCGTCGGGATCGATGTGGCGCAACAGTGCCAAGTCCCATTCACGGGTGCGCACGTTGAAATAACCGGTGCCGGAGGCATCGCCGTATTCGGCGCAGGCGCGGCCGGTGAGCCAGTAGTTGAGGTAGTCGTGGGGCAGCAGGATATGCGCGATGCGCGCGAACACCTCCGGGTGCTGTTCGCGGGTCCACAGCAGTTTGGACACGGTGTAGCCCGGCGCGATGGCTACACCGAGGCGTTCCAGGGAGCCGCTTTCACCGCCCAGGTGTTGCAGCAGGCGATCATTTTCGGGCGCGGTTTCGGTGTCGCACCACAGTTTGGCGGGGCGCAGCACCTGGCCTTGGTCATCCAGCAACACCAGGCCGTGTTGCTGGCCGGAAACGCCGATGGCGAGGATGTCCTGGCCGTCCACCCCGGCCTGTTGCAAGGCGCGGTGAGTGGCTTCGGTAAACGCGTCCAGCCACTCCTGGGTGTGCTGTTCGCGGCGGCCGTTGGCACCGCTGATCAGCGTGTGGCTGGCGGCGCCCAGGCCCAGGACTTTGCCGCTGCTGGCGTCCAGCACGATGGCCTTGGTGCCCTGGGTGCCGCAGTCGATGCCGAGGTAGAGGTTTTGCTGGGTCATGGTAGGTCGCTCAGCACATTGTTATGGAGAACTCGGTCAATGTGGGAGCGGGCTTGCTCGCGAATAGGGTGTGTCAGTTAATGCAAATACTGACTGATCCACCGCTTTCGCGAGCAAGCCCGCTCCCACACTTTGATTCGGTTCCGTCAGTTGAGATTGCCGAGCAGCCGCTCCAGCGTTTTGCTCACACCCACATCCTGCAGGCTCTCGAAACACCGCTCAAACGCTGCCACAAACTCGGGCGAGTTGGGAATAGCCGTACCAAAAATCTCTTCCACCCCCAGCAGCCGCTTGCTGATCAACGCATCTTCCGTCACCAGCCCCTGGCAAAACTCGGCGCGAGGGTCTGGAATGCGGTAGATCACCCCATTCTCATCCACGCCTTTCAAGTACAACGCCCAGGCCGCCACCACCAGCGCAGCACGCTCGGTCTCGCGACCATCGGCAATCAGGCGGTTGATGGTCGGTACGGTGAACTTGGGAAACTTCGACGAACCATCGGAACACACGCGCTCCAGCTGGTCGGCAATCGCCTGGTTGGAAAAGCGGTCCACCAGGGTCTGCTTGTATTCGGTCAGGTCGATACCCGGTACCGGCGCCAGGTTGGGCGTGACGTCCAGGTCCATGTAGGCGCGCATGTAGGCCACGAACAACGGGTCGTTCATGGTCTCGTGGACGAAGCGATAGCCCTTCAGGAAGCCCAGGTACGTCAATGCCAGGTGGCTGCCGTTGAGCAGGCCGATCTTCATCTCTTCATACGGTGTCACGTCGTCGGTGAACTGCACGCCCACCGTCTCCCACGCCGGGCGGCCGTTGACGAACTTGTCTTCCAGCACCCATTGCACAAACGGCTCGCAGACCACCGGCCAGGCGTCGTCGATGCCGTGATCGTCATGCAATTGCAGGCGGTGCGCGGTACTGGTCATTGGCGTGATGCGGTCGACCATCGCATTCGGGAAGCTCACGTTGGCCTTGATCCACTCGTGCAGGTCGGCGTCATGCAGCGCGGCGAAGGCCAGCAACGCCTTGCGGGTCACGGCGCCGTTGTGGGGCAGGTTATCGCAGGACATCACGGTAAACGCCGGCACCCCGGCCGCCCGGCGCTGGGTCAACGCCGCGCAGATAAACCCGAACACGGTTTTCGGCGAGCCCGGGTTGGCCAGGTCATGCTGGATCTGCGGCAGGTGGGCCATGAACTCGCCGTTGCTGTCGTCGATGCAGTAGCCGCCTTCGGTGATGGTCAGCGAGACGATGCGAATCTGCGGGCTGGCCAGCTTGTCGATCAACGCCTGGGCGCCGTCTTCGGCCAGCAGCATGTCGCTGATGGAGCCGATCACGCGCACTTCGGTGTCGTCGGTGTCGCCCAGTTCATACAGGGTGAACAGGTAGTCCTGGCCGGCCAGGTCGTCCCGCGCCTTGCGGTCCTCGCTGCGCAGGCCCACACCACAAATGCTCCAGTCCAGGCCTGTGCCGGTATTCATCAAGGCATCGGTGTAATACGCCTGGTGGGCGCGGTGGAACCCGCCAACGCCGATGTGCGCGATGCCCTGGCTGGTATTGGCAATCGCATAGGCCGGCAGTTGCACTTCGGGCGCCAGTTGCGTGAGGTTTTGCTTGTTCAGTTTCATCGGGAAATTCTCGCGAAATCAGGCGGCGGCGCGCAGTGGGCGGGCCACGGCAACACCCTCAGCGTCGAACAGATGGCATTGGGTCGGGTCCAGGTACAGCTGCAGGGTCTCGCCATACTGGCTGGCCATGTCGCCACGGATCCGCAGGGTCAACGGCTCCTTGCTGGCGGTAATCACGTGGCAGAAGGTGTCGCTGCCGAGGCGCTCGCCGACGTCGGCGGTGACGGTCAGGGTGGCTTGCCCCGGCGCGGCGATTTCCAGGTGCTCCGGGCGAATGCCCAGGGTCACGGCGCTGCCGACGCTCAAGCTCGCGCTGCTCAGGGGCAGGCTGATGCGGCCGCCGGCGTCCAGTTCGACTTCGCAGCTCTGTGGGTCAACGCGAGTGACCTTGCCCTTGAGGAAACCCATTTTCGGCGTGCCCAAAAAGCCTGCGACAAACAGGTTGGCCGGCTGGTGATACAGCTCCAGCGGCGAGCCCACCTGTTCCACGCGGCCGCTGTTGAGTACGACAACCTTGTCGGCCAGGGTCATGGCTTCGACCTGGTCGTGGGTCACGTAGATCATCGTGGCTTGCAGCTCTTTATGCAGGCGCGACAGCTCCAGGCGCATCTGCACCCGCAGGGCGGCATCGAGGTTGGACAGGGGTTCGTCGAACAGGAAGATCTTCGGGTTACGCACAATCGCACGGCCAATGGCGACACGCTGGCGCTGGCCGCCGGACAACTGCTTTGGCTTGCGCTCAAGCAAAGGGCCCAGCTCCAGGATACGTGCTGCTTCGTTGACCTTGCTCTCGACAATCTTCTTGTCGACGCCGGCCAGGTCCAGGGCAAACGACATGTTCTTGCGCACGCTCATGTGCGGGTACAGGGCGTAGGTCTGGAACACCATTGCCAGGTCGCGCTTGGCCGGGGTGACCTCGGTGATGTCGCGGCCATCCAGCTCGATGGTGCCTTCGGTGACTTCTTCAAGGCCGGCAATCAAGCGCAGCAGGGTGGATTTGCCGCAGCCCGACGGGCCGACGAACACCACGAATTCCTTGTCGTTCACCTCAAGGTCGATGCCCTTGATGATGGAGAAGCCTTCGAAGCCTTTTTGCAGATTCTTGATTTTCAGGTTGGCCATGATGGGCCTCCGCTTCTAAATATTTTTGAAGGAGCCGTTACTTCACGGCGCCGAAGGACAAACCGCGGACCAGCTGTTTCTGGCTGATCCAGCCAAAGATCAGGATCGGCGCACAGGCCAGGGTCGACACGGCAGATAATTTGGCCCAGAACAAGCCTTCGGGGCTGGAGTAGGAGGCGATCAACGCGGTGAGCGGCGCGGCGTTGGACGAGGTCAGGTTCAGCGACCAGAACGCCTCGTTCCAGCACAGGATCAGCGACAGCAGCACCGTGGAAGCCAGGCCGCCCTTGGCGATCGGCAGCAGCACCCGGACCATTTCCTGCCACAGGGTGGCGCCGTCCAGGCGGGCGGCTTCGAGGATGTCCTTGGGGATGTCCTTGAAGTAGGTGTAAACCATCCAGACCACGATCGGCAGGTTGATCAGGGTGTAGATGATGATCAGCGCAATGCGCGTATCCAGCAGGCCGAAGCTCTTGGCCAGCAGGTAGATCGGCATCAGTACGCCCACCGGCGGCAACATCTTGGTGGAGAGCATCCACAGCAGCGTGCCCTTGGTGCGCTTGGTCTCGTAGAACGCCATGGAGTAGGCGGCCGGGACCGAGATCAGCAGGCACAGGGCGGTGGCGCTGAAGGAAATCAGCACCGAGTTCCAGGCGTAGCTGAAGTAGTTGCTGCGCTCGTTGATGTGCAGGTAATTCTCCAGCGTCGGCGTGAAGATGAACTGCGGCGGCGTGGCGAACGCGTCGATTTCGGTCTTGAAGCTGGTCAGCACCATCCAGAAGATCGGGAAGAAAATCAGGATCGCGATGGCCCAGGCCAGGGTGCCGAGCAGCACGCTTTGCAGGCGGCGGGATTGTTGAAGCGTCATGGCGCGGCCCTCAAGGCTTGTCAGTCAGGTTTTTGCCGATCATCCGCACCAGGATGATCGCCGCGATATTGGCGATGACCACGGCAATCAAGCCGCCGGCCGAGGCCATGCCCACGTCGAACTGCACCAGCGCCTGGTTGTAGATCAGGTAGGCGAGGTTGGTCGAGGCGTAGCCGGGGCCACCGTTGGTGGTGGTGAAGATTTCGGCGAACACCGAGAGCAGGAAGATCGTTTCGATCATCACCACCACGGCAATCGGACGTGCCAGGTGCGGCAGGGTCAGGTGCCAGAAGATCGCGATGGCGCCGGCACCGTCGAGGCGGGCGGCTTCCTTCTGTTCCTGGTCGAGGGACTGCATGGCGGTCATCAGCAGCAGGATCGCGAAGGGCAGCCACTGCCAGGACACGATGATAATGATCGACAGCAACGGGTAATGGGCCAGCCAGTCCACCGGCTGGGCGCCGAACAGCTTCCACACGTAGGCGAGGATCCCCGACACCGGATGGAAAATCAGGTTCTTCCAGATCAGCGCACCGACGGTGGGCATGATGAAGAACGGTGAAATCAGCAACACCCGCACCAGGCCGCGACCGAAGAACTCGCTGGCTTCCAGCAGCGCGCTGATCAATACGCCAAACACCACGCTGATCAGCAAGACGCTGCCCACCAGCAACAGGGTGTTGGTGGCGCCGGGCAGGAAGCCCGAGTCGGTGATGAAGTAGGTGAAGTTCTCCAGCCCCACGAATTGGTTTTCGCCGGGGTAGAGCAGGTTGTAGCGAATCAGCGAGAAGTACAGGGTCATGCCCAGCGGCACGATCATCCACAGCAGCAACAAGGCCACCGAGGGGCTGACGAGGAACCAGCCGGGGTTGATCAGGCGGCTTTTACGCGGCTTGTCCGGCGTAGCGGTTTGCACTTGGGCAGTGGTGGTATTCATGGTGATCAGGACCAGTCAGGTACATGCGGAATGCGGGTCGGAGTGCGGTCAAATGTGGGAGCTGGCTTGCCTGCGATGAGAGCGCCTCGGTGAAACTGACAGACCGAGTTGTCTGCATCGCGGGCAAGCCCGGCTCCTACATAAAGCGGGTTCCCACATTCAGTGTGGTGAGACCGCTTTACTTGGGATAACCGGCCCGCTTCATTTCGCGTTCGGTGAAGGTCTGTGCATCCGCCAGGGCTTTTTCGGCAGTGGAGCCACCGGTCAGTGCGCTGGAGAAGAACTTGCCGACCTGGGTACCAATCGCCTGGAATTCAGGAATGGTCACCAGCTGGATGCCCACATACGGCACCGGCTTGGCCGACGGGTCTTTCGGGTCGGCGACTTTCAGCGATTCCAGCGTCACCTTGGCAAACGGCGCGGCCTTCATGTATTCGTCGCTGTAGGTCGATTTGCGGGTACCTGGCGGTACGTTGGCAATCCCGTCGGTCTTGGCGACCAACTGGCTGTATTCCTTGGAAGTGGCCCAGGTGGTGAACACCTTGGCAGCGTCCTTGGCTTTGGAACTGGTTGGAATCCCCAGGGACCAGGAGTACAGCCACGAAGTACCTTTGTCGGTCTTCTCGTGCGGGGCAAAGGTGAAGCCGACGTGGTCAGCCACTTTGCTTTGGGTCTTGTCGGTCACGAACGAGCCGGCGACGCTGGCGTCGACCCAGATCGCACACTTGCCGCTGTTGAACAGCGCCAGGTTTTCGTTGAAACCGTTGCTGGAAGCGCCCGGCGGGCCGGATTTCTTCATGTTGTCGACGTAGAAGTTCAGTGCGTCTTTCCACTCTGGCCCGTTGAATTCCGGTTGCCACTTCTCATCGAACCAGCGTGCACCGTAGCCGTTGGCCAGGGTGGTGATCAGCGCCATGTTCTCGCCCCAACCGGCTTTGCCGCGCAGGCACAGGCCGTACTGTTCCTTTTCCTTGTTGGTGAGTTTGGCGGCGAATTCGCCAATCTGGGTCCAGGTCGGGTGCTCGGGCATGGTCAGCCCGGCGTCCTTGAACAGGTCGGTGCGATAGTAGGTGATGGAGCTTTCGGCGTAGAACGGCAGGGCGTACAGCGAGCCCTTGACGGAAAGGCCGTCACGCACGGAAGGGAAAACGTCGTCCAGGTCGTAGGAAGCAGGCAGGTCCTTCATCGGTTCCAGCCAGCCTTTGGCGCCCCAGAGTGCAGCTTCGTACATGCCGATGGTCAACACGTCGAACTGTCCGCCCTGGGTGGCGATGTCGGTGGTGAGGCGTTGGCGCAGGACGTTTTCTTCGAGTACCACCCAGTTCAGCTTGATCTCCGGATGCTCGGTCTCGAAGGTTTTCGAGAGCTTTTGCATGCGGATCATGTCGCTGTTGTTGACGGTGGCAATGGTCAGGGTTTGCGCGCCAAGACTGACGGCGCTGAGGGTCATGCAGGTGCAGGCAAGCAGAGCTTTGGCTGTGAACTTCATCGCGCACTCCATTTCTGCGCCCAGGGGCTGCAGAAGGACAGTTATTGTTGTTGTGTCTTCCACGACAGCTGGAAGAGTGTGCGTTGATTACAGCCTTCAATTGACGTGCTGACAAATCCTTGGGAGCACTTTTACTGATACTTTTTTGCACTGCAGCGGAAAATTGCTGAAACGATTCGCTGGGAGCGATCGCCTTCCTGCGTGAGCGCGATGCAAATGTGGGAGCGGGCTTGCTCGCGAAGGCGGTGAATCAGCCGACATTTGCGCTGCCTGACACACTGCATTCGCGAGCAAGCCCGCTCCCACACAAGCGGGTTCCCACAGGAACGCGCGTTTTCAGGCCAGGTTCTGCTCGGTTAACCGCTGCACCGCCAGGCGCCGGTAGTGCGAGGGGGTCATGCCCTTGAGCTGCTGGAAGCGGCGGTTGAAGTTGGAGATGTTGTTGAAGCCTGACTCGAAGCACACATCGGTCACGGCCTTGTCACCATCGGCCAGCAGCTCGCAGGACTTGCTGATACGCAGGCGGTTGACGAATTCGATGAAGGTGCGGCCGGTGGCTTGTTTGAACACGCGGGAGAAATAGGTGGGTTTCATGCCGAGGTATTCGGCCACCTCTTCCAGGGACAGCTCCCGCGCGTAGTGGGCAAAAATGTAGTCCACCGCGCGGTTGGTGCGGTCGATGCTGTGTTCGTCCGCCAATTGCGGCGTGGTCACGCCGGAGAGCAGATGGTAGTCCTCGCAGGCACTCAGCACTTCCATCAGGATAAAGAAGTGCCCCAGGCGCGCCATGCCCTGGGCGTCCTCGATGCGCTGCATCAGGGTCATGGCCTGGGCGATGGTTTTCTTGCAGCGAAATTCGATGCCGTATTGCGCCCGTTCCAGCAGTGGCGCCAGGGTCTTGAGCTCGGCAAAGACATGGCTGCCGCCGTCGAACAGCTCGTCGGTGAAGTTCACCAGCATGTCGCGCTTGGGCACCACTTCGTCCTCGGCCACCTGGCTGATCCAGTTATGGGGCAGGTTGGGGCCGGTGAGGAACAGGCTTTCCGGGTAGAAGTTGCCGATGTAGTCGCCGATAAACACCTTGCCGGAGCTGGCAACGATCAGGTGCAGCTCGTATTCCTTGTGGAAATGCCAGCGCACCAACGGGCACGGGAAGCCGTGTTGGCGATAGATGATGGACAGACCGTTGTGATCGTCCATCAGCTCGTAGGAAGGATCGGTGATTCTCGCTGCTCGGGTCATGCTGCAGTCGCTTTATTGTGGTTGCGAAAAGGATAATGCCCCCTTGCGCGCCACCTCGCCAGCGTCTGTGTCTACAGCGTACGGTTTTTCGCCTCGATCCACTGCGCCATGTACTGGGTACTTTTGTGCAGGTGGTGGCGCAGCATGCTGCCGGTGAAATTGTTCCGACGGTGCTCGGCCAACTGGCGGCGGCACTGCTCCAGGCGCTCCACCAGGGCCGGGCCGTGGAGGTCGTGGGCGTAACGGCGGGCCAGTAACTGCCGGCCATCTTCCTGGGCCTGGGTCCAGCGTGGCGGGTCTTGATACAGCGCAACCGCCGCAGCCGCCAGTGCACCGGCGCTGTGTTCGACCACGCCGGGCCACGGTTCGCCCATGGCTTCGGCGCCAATCGGTGTGGTAACGCTGGGTGTGCCGCAGAGCATCGCGTCGGCCAGCTTGCCCTTGATCCCGGCACCAAAGCGCAGTGGCGCCAGGCAGATACGCGCAGCGCTCATGACCTGCAATGCATCCTCGGCCCAATTCATCACATGGAAGCCCTGGGCCGGGTTGTGCAGCGCGGTGGCCTTGGGTGGCGTATAGGCGCCGTACACGTGGAGTTGAGCGCCGGGCAGTTGCTGGCGGATCAGCGGCCACACACTGTTCTTCATCCACAACACCGCATCCCAGTTCGGCGCATGGCGGAAATTGCCGATGCTCAGGAAGTGGGCACGGTCCTCAAAGGGGGCAAAGGCTTCGGTGGGCGGCACCAGCATCAGCGGGCACCAGTGGAGCAGGGCAGCGGGCACCTTGAAGTGTTCGGTCAGCAACTGGATTTCCACATCGGAGATCATCAGGCTGATGTCGCAGCGGTAGATCGCAGCGATCTCGCGCTTGGCCAGGTCGGTATCGGCCATGTCATCGAATTCGGCGGCCAGGTCCCGGCTGAACAGCGCGTCGAAGTCATCAGCTTCGGGGTGCGCCTTCAGGAAATCCTTGAGGCGCTGGTGGCGGGCGTCCCGCAGGCTTTGCAGGTCGGATGCTTCCAGCACCCGTAGAGCATTCGGGCAGGATTTTTCCACGCGCCAGCCGAACTGTTCTTCCATCATGAAACGGTCGAACAGCACGATATCCGGAGCCAATTGCTGGATAAACGCGTCGAAACTGCTGTTATTCAACTCGATCGCGCATTCGCGAATGCCCAGGGCGGGCAGGTCGGCCTTGTGTTCGCCGGTGACCGCCGGGCTGCTGAAGGTGATGTCCCAGCCTTGGGCCAGGAAACTCTCCAGAATCTGCATCATGTGCCCGCTGGCCGCCGAGGAGCGAGGCTCTGGCCAGACGTAGCCAATGACCAGGACTTTGGTGGCGGGCTGATTCATCGACAACGGATTCCTTGAAGGGCTGGGCAAAGGCGCGCAATTAAACCACAGCCCCTCAAGTTCCGGCGCACTCAGCGGAAGATGTTGACCGGCGTCGGCAGCGTCACCAACCCTACATAACCGTCCCAGAACTGCTTCTGGTCCACCGCGAAGACCACCTTGGCCTTTTGCGTGCCGACCGGCGCGCCTTTCTTGTAGCCCAGTGCCCGGCCGTAGTCGGCGCCGAAGGTGGCATCCACGTCCACCCACAGCTCGCGGGATTCGGTGACGATCCCGGGGTTCACGAGAAACAGTGCCGGCAGGCTGTCCCAGGTGAAGCTGTGGTAAGCCGGGTCCTTGGCGAACAGTGGCCCGAACTCGTGCTTGTACAGGTCGGCAATCGGGCCTTTGTGTGCGATCACCCGCTCATACACCGACTTGTCGAAGGTGACTTTCTCACAGACATCGTTGGGAAAAATCACGTGTTCGATGGGCGAGCGCAACACGATCTTCGCCGCCTCCGGGTCGAACCACCAGTTGAACTCCGCCGCCGGCGTGGTGTTGCCCGGAATCTCCAGCGCGCCGCCCATGTACACGATGCGCTTGATCAGCGGCACGATGTCCGGTGCCGAGCGAATCGCCAGGGCAATGTTGGTCAGTGGGCCGACCGCCAGGATCGTTACCTCGTGGGGGTTGTCCCGTACGCTGTCGACGATGAACTGGGCGGCGGTTTCCTTGCGCAGCCTGGTGTGGGTCGCCAGGCCGTCCGGTGGCGCGACCAGTTGTGAGGCACTGGTTGGCCGCGGGTTCTTGAACGCACCCGGCCAGCCGGAACCGAACAGGGCTTTTTCCGCCTCATAGGTGGCGTAGTCATGCAGCAGCGGGTAGGCGGCGCCGGAATACACGCCGACTTCCTTCTCCACACCCATGCGTTCCACCGCCTTGAGGGCGTCGACCTGTTCCTGGTCGACCCAGGCGTTGCCGCTGACCAGGGTCATGCCCAGCAGGTCGATGCGTTTTTGCCCGTGCAGCTGGGCGAGCATGATAAAGGCCTGGCCGTCATCGTTGAGCACGTTGAAGTCGGTGTCGAAGATGACCTTTTCTGCGGCCTGCGCCGTACCGGCACACAGGCCCACGGCGACAAGCAGGGCACAGCGCTTGATGAAACCTTGCATGGAGACTCACCCGAAAAATTGTTGTTGTTAGCGGTTTACCAGCTTCGCCGGCAAGGCGATCACCAGGAAGCTGCTGAGAATCAGGCAGCCGGCAAAAAACCACAAGGCCCCCGCGCTGCTGCCGGTGACGTCAATCGCCACGCCCATCAGCGAGTTGCTCACCAGGCCCGCGATGTTCGCCAGCGAGCAGGCCAGGGCAAAGCCGGTGGCCGCTGCGGTGCCTTTCAGGAAGGTCGCCGGCAGGCTGAAAAACACCGGCACCGCACCGATGATCGCCGCCGAGGCAATCGCAAACAGCGCCACGGTGGCGACCACGTTATGGGTGAAGAACGTACTGGTAGCCATCGCCGCCGCGCCGATGAAGAACGGCACGATGATGTGCCAGCGGCGTTCGCGGTGTTTGTCGGAGCTGGCGCCGATCAGCAGCATGCCCAAGAGTGCCGCTACGCTGGGCAGGGCCGTGAGGATGCCGATGTGGAAGGTGTCGGTAATCCCGGCGTTGCGGATGAATGTGGGCATCCAGAACCCCATGGCATAGGCACTGAGCAGGATCGAGAAGTCGATACCGCCGAGCATCCACACCTTGAGGTTGAAGAAGCCGTCGCGGAAGCTGTGTTTGCTGCCGGCACCGTCGGCGTCATCCTTGCGCAGCTCGCTTTCCAGCAGGGTTTTTTCTTCCGGCGACAGCCACTTGGCTTGCTGATAGGTATTGGGCAGCGCCCAGAAGGTCCACACACCGAGCAGCACGCTGGGCACCGCTTCGATCAGGAACAGCCACTGCCAGCCGCGCAGGCCGGCCATGTTGTCGAAGTGGCCCATGATCCAGCCCGACAAAGGGCCGCCGATCACGCTGGACAGCGGCAGGCCGATCATGAACAGGGCGATGATCCGCCCCCGGCGATGGGTGGGAAACCAGGTGGTCAGGTAATACAGCACGCCCGGCAGAAACCCGGCTTCGGCCGCACCCAGCAGGAACCGCAGGATGTAGAACTGGGTGGTGGAGGTGACCAGCATGGTGCAGGCCGACAGCAGGCCCCAGGTGATCATGATGCGGGCGATCCAGATCTTCGCCCCGACCTTTTCCAGGATCAGGTTGCTGGGGACTTCGAAGATGATATAGCCGACAAAAAACAGCCCGGCACCGAGGCCGAACGCGGTTTCGCTGAAGTGCAGCTGGTCGAGCATCTGCAGTTTGGCGAAGCCGATGTTGATGCGGTCCAGGTAGGCCGCGAGGTAGCAGAAACACAGGAACGGAATCAGCTTCCAGGTGATCTTGTGGTAGAGCGTGTGGACCGGATCGGCGACCGTAGTCGCGGGCGCTGCATTCGCAATGGGCATTGGGGTGTCTCCTGGCGGTGACTTATGGTTTTTATACGGCCGCTTTTTCAGCACTTCGGAGTGCTGTGAAAGCGACTTCCAAAGGCAGTGACAGAAGACTGAGGTGCCCTGTTGGAGGTGATCAAGTGTGGGAGCGGGCTTGCTCCCACATTCGACTGCATTCCAGCGTGGGCGCTCAGTTTTTTCCGGACCACGCTCTTTGTCGTGGTTCCTGTTGACGCGTTATTGCTCCTTGAACTTGCTCATCGCCTCCTGCTTGCTCACCACGTCGCCGTACTTGCTGTCGATATCAAACAAGTTGGCTTCATGGGGCGCCGGGTGGCGGTCGCCGACGCATTCGCGCACGACGATGGTACGAAACCCGTGTTGCACCGCATCCACTGCGGTGGCCCGGATGCAGCCGCTGGTGGAACAGCCGGCGAGCACCACGGTGTCGATGCCCTGGGCGTGCAGCATCGGGGCCAGGCTGCTGCCGAAAAACGCGCTGGCGTATTGTTTGGTGATGACCACTTCATTGGCCAGGGGCAGCACTTCGGTGCAGAAGGCGGCGAGGGGGTTGCCCTCGACCATGTCTTTCATCACCGGGGCCTTTTTTACCCAGATACCGCCGTCGGCGAAATGGCCCGGATGGTAGCGGATATTGGTGTGCACCACGCTGATTCCGTGACGCCTGGCGCAGGCCAGCAGCTCGACGCTTTCGGCCACGGCGATGCGCACTTCGGGGGCAAACAGTGGCGCGCCTTCGGTGGTATAGCCTTGCATGAAGTCGATCATCAGCAGGGCGGATTTTTTGCCGAAGCCGATTCGGTTACCCCAGACGCCCTGGTAGTTGGCGTCGGCGGATTGTTCGCTCATCTTTCAGTCCTCGGTAATGGACAGTGCACATAACCTTGTGGCGAGGGAGCTTGCTCCCGTTGGGCTGCGTAGCAGGCCTGTTTTTTTGGGGGCGCTTCGCACCCCAGCGGGAGCAAGCTCCCTCGCCACAAAAGCGTTTTTAGTAGGCTCCCGACAGGAGGGCGCCGGCGCCGGGGACGATGGGTTCCAGGTCCAGGGCCTTGAGCATGGCGTAGGTGGTGGCGATGGCGGCGGTGAGTACCGGCAGGCCGGTCTGGGCTTCGACCTTCGCGACCACGGGCAGCGACTGCATTTGTACGCAGGCCGACAGTACGATTACGTCGACACCTTCCAGGTTCATCCCGGCAACAATCGCCGGCAGGTTGGCCGGGTCGTGGCGGGCCACTTCGAGGTTGTCGGGGATTTCCAGGGCGCGCCAGTCCACCACTTCAAAGCCTTCTTCGCGGATGTAGTTCACCACCAGTTCGGTCAGCGGTTTCATGTACGGCGCAACAATGGCGATGCGTTTGGCGCCCATGACTTTCAAGCCTTCGATCAGGGCGCCGGCGCTGGTGATCACCGGGGCGTTGGCGTCGTTGTCGGCGGTGGCCTTGCGCAGGCGTTGCTCGGACTTGCGGTGGTAACCCAGCCCCATGGCCATGATCGCTACCAGGCAGGCGTAGCCCAGCACGTCGACCTTGGCGTCGGACAGCTCGATGGCGCAACGGTCGGACTCACCGTCCATGGCCGCCAGTTCTTCCTTGCGCACTTGCTTCATGCGCATGCGGCTGGAGTGAAAGGTGAAACGTTCCGGGCGGATCGCCTGGCGCGCGTTAAGCATCGCCGGGATCTCGGTTTCCATGGTGGTGTTGGAGCTCGGCACAATCTGGCCGATGCGATAAGGCTTGAGCATGATGGTCTCCGTTATGCAGTCAGGGGCTGGCCGAGGAAGTCGCCGAAGGCAGCGAAAAAGCCTTCAAGGTCGTCCCAGGGGATCATGTGTCCTGCATTTGGCACATGGGCGACCTGTAGGGTCGGCTGTAACTGTCGGACTTCCGCGACATCTTCGGCCTGAATTACACCGCCGCGTCCGGCAACAATCAGCAGGGCAGGAGCCTCCAGGTGCGGCAGGTCCTGATGGAAATCGACGGTATGGAAGTCATTGAACGCACGCACGATCGCCGGCTCGTAGCAGGTGTGCAGCCATTCGGCGCGCAGTTGCAGTTGTTCCTCGGTCCAGGTGGCGCAGAAGGCGCGCATCGCCTCCGCATCCATGCCGACCTGGGATTGACGAATCGAATCGACGTACCACGGCAGTTTGCTTGGGTATTCGCGGCGACCCGGTCCGGACATCGGCGGGTCGATCAACACCACGCGGTTGACACCTTGTGGATGGCGCACCGCACTGCGTACGGCAAACCGCGCGCCCATGGAATGGCCGACCAGGTGATAGCTGTCGAGCTTCAGGGCGTCGGCAAACGCGCCAATGTCATCGGCGCAGGTGTCGGCGCTGTAGTCCAGCTCCGGGCCGGTGGACGACAGGCCGCGACCGCGCACGTCCAGCACGTAGGTGTCGAAGTGCAAACCCAGGCGTTCGGCGACAAAACCCCAGGTAATCGCCGGGCTGGTGATGCCGGGAATCAGGATCAGTGCCGGGCCCTTGCCGCCGTAACGCAGGTAATGCTGGCGGATACCGTTGGCCTGGACATTGCCGCCGTAGAGAAAGCTGCTCACGCCGCCACCCCCGATTTCAGTTGCTGGGCGTAGAGGTCATAGCCGTAGACCCAGTCCGGATCTTCCTGGGTGCGCAGCCAGGTGTTGGCGTTGGACACGGCCTGCACCCGGGACGCGCGTTCCTTGCGGTTGGCTTCATACAGCTCGAACGCGGTGCGGTAGTCGCCGATCCCTGTTTCCTGCAGGCAGCGCGTCAGCATCGCGGCGTCTTCGATGGCCATGCCGGCGCCCTGAGCCATATGGGGTTTCATCGGGTGGCAGGCATCGCCCAGCAATACCAGGCGACCACGGCTCCACAACGGCAGCGGGTTGCGGTTGCGCAACGGCCATTTGGTCACGCTTTCGGTGGATTCGATCAGGGCCTGGACGGTCGGGTGGTAGCCCTTGAAGGCGTCGAACATCTCCTCCCGGCTGCTGTCGACGAAGGCGCCCTGGAAGTCCCATTCCGGGTGCGGCACGCCGGTGACGTAGTAGTACTCGTCGCGCTTGCCGGTGGTGTAGTAGACCATCATGTGCCGGTCCTCGGTCCACCACTTGATGCAGTCTTCGAACTTCAGGTCGTACTTGGCCAACTGGTCGCCACGGATCAGCGCACGGTGCGCGACCCAGCCGCTGTACAGCGGTTTTTCGGCACCCAGCAGCTCTTCACGAATGCGCGAGTTGATGCCGTCGGCACCGATCACGATGTCGGCGTAGGTTACCTCGCCGTCGGCGAAAGTCAGGCGCACCTGGGTATCGGTTTCTTCAAGGGTTTCCAGGCGCTTGTTGAAGTGCAGGGTGCCGGGCTTGAGGGTGGACATCTGCAGCGCGTGCAGATCGCCGCGGTGCACGGTGATGTAGGACGCGCCGTAGCCAGTCAGGGGAATGCGTGACAGGTAGTCGCCGGTTTCACCATCGCGGCTGAACCAGTGCTCGGGGTGCGAACCCATCAGGTCCAGCTGTTTTTCGATGCCCATGCGGCGGAAGATTTTCATGATGTTGGGGCCCATGTGGATCCCGGCACCCAGGCGGGAAAACTCCGGCGCCTGCTCGTAGATGTCCACGTCGAACCCTGCCTGTTGCAGCAGGGTGGCAGCGGCGGCACCGCCAAGGCCGGCGCCGACGATTGCGATTTTTTGTGTGCTTCCCATGGGGCGTGGTCCTCTTTTTCGAATAATGGCCGGCGGCGTCTGTCCGCAAGGTTTTTAAAGTGTATACGCTCATTTTTTCAAATGAAAAGCCCACGCCTGAAAAATTGTTTTTTTGGCCATATCGATCCCCTGTAACCGGTTATCTCCATATATAACTGGGCTTGTGTGGATTCGTAACGTTTTGGCGTGGTGCTTGCAGTCCATGATGAAATCAGTTCTTATCGTGATTAATTGGCGTATACGCTATAAAAACGCACTAGAGTGAAGCGCCCTGCAAGATCTTGGTGCAGCAGCTGAGGAGACAGGAAATGCCGGTAAGTGATTGCGAACTGACCCAGATGTTTGAGCATGTGTTGAAGCTCTCGAAGGTCGACCCGACCCAGAGCGTCGCCGTGCTCAAGAGCCATTACTCCGACCCGCGCACCGTGCGCGCCGCGATGGACGCGGCGCAGCGCCTGGGGGCCAAGGTGTATGCGGTGGAGTTGCCGTCGTTCAACCATCCCCGGGCGATGGGCAATGACATGACCGCCTACTGTGGCGACACTGCCCTGACCGGCAATATCGCGGCGCAGCGGGCGCTGGAAGCGGCAGACCTGATCGTCGACACCATGATGCTGTTGCACTCGCCGGAGCAGGAACAGATCCTCAAGACCGGCACGCGCATCCTGCTGGCGGTTGAACCCCCGGAAGTGCTGGCGCGCATGCTGCCGACCGAAGAGGACAAAGTGCGCGTGCTGGCCGCTGAAGAACTGCTGAAAAAAGCCCGCTCGATCCACGTCAAATCCCGCGCCGGCAGTGATTTCCGGGCGGCGCTGGGGCAATACCCGTCCGTCACCGAATACGGCTTTGCCGACGAACCGGGACGCTGGGACCACTGGCCGAGCGGCTTCCTGTTCTCCTGGCCCAATGAGGAAACTGCAGAGGGCGTGCTGGTGCTGGATATCGGCGACATCCTGCTGCCGTTCAAGACCTACACCCGGGAGAAAATCACCCTGGAGATCGAGAAGGGCTTCATCACCAGAATCCACGGTGGTTTCGAGGCCGAATACCTGCGCGACTACATGAAATACTTCAACGACCCCGAGGTATATGGCATCTCCCACATCGGCTGGGGCCTGCAGCCACGGGCGCAATGGACGGCCATGGGCCTGCACGACAAGAACGACGGCATGTGCATGGACGCCCGCGCGTTCTACGGCAACTTCCTGTTCTCCACCGGCCCGAACACCGAAGTCGGCGGCACCCGCAAGACCCCGTGCCACATGGACATCCCGCTGCGCAATTGCGACGTCTACCTCGATGATGAGGCCGTAGTCATCGCCGGCGACGTCGTAGCCCCCAAGGCCTCCCTGGCCCACTAAACATCCAATGTGGGAGCGGGCTTGCTCGCGAATGCGGTACGTCAGTCACACATGCGCCACCTGACACACCGCATTCGCGAGCAAGCCCGCTCCCACATTTCAACCGCGTTCCGGCAATGAGATCCTTGAGTCATTTCCACAACCCCGCCATCATGCCACCCCATCGACCACCGCCTTCCCGAGCCCGCCGTGCCTGATTCCTACGTTTTCTCCGAACAAGTCGGCCACCTGCTGCGCAAGGCCTACCAGCGTCACCTGGCGATCTTCCAGCAGAACGTCGGCGACTCCCAGCTCACCGCCGTGCAGTTCGTCACCCTGTGCGCCCTGCGCGATCACGGTGCAAGTTCGCTCACCGAACTGGTCAAGGCCACCGCCGTCGACCAGGCGACCATCCGTGGCATCGTCGAACGCCTCAAGGCCCGCGAACTGATCACCCTCGAACCCGACCCGCAGGACAAACGCAAAGTCGTGGTCAACCTATCCGACTCCGGCGCCGCCCTGGTGCAGCAAACCGTGCCCTGCGCCGCCACCATCACCGAACTGACCCTGAGCAACCTCAACCCTGCCGAACGCGTCGCCGTACTCTTCCTGCTACGCAAAATGATCGAAGACCCCCAAACCTGACCCCGATCCCCTGTGGTGAGGAAGCTTGCTCCCGCTGGACTGCGCAGCAGGCCCATCTTTTGGGGTCGCTTCGCAACCCAGCGGGAGCAAGCTCCCTCGCCACAGCTATTCATCCATCTTCTGGCACCGTTTTTGCTCTACGTTGATGTAGTAACCACTTCACCCGTCAAGTGTGTCGCGAGACCCCAGGTACGCGACGCTTTTTTTTGACTGTTTGATGTAGTGGACACTTCACCAAATCCAACGGGCGAAGCGAATGACCAGCCAGAACATCACGGTAACGCTTGAGGTCAACGGCCACACCAGCGAAGTCAGCGCAATGGCCGACACCCCGCTGTTGTTGATCCTGCGCAATGATCTGCAACTCAACGGCCCCAAATACGGCTGCGGCCTGGGGGAGTGCGGCGCCTGCACGGTGATCATCGACGGCGTGGCTGCACGCTCCTGCGTCTTCCCCCTGTCGGGTGCCGTGGGACGCAACATCGTCACCCTCGAAGGCCTCGGCACCCGCCAGACCCCGCACCCGGTGCAGCAGGCCTTCATCGATGAACAGGCCGCCCAGTGCGGCTACTGCCTCAACGGCATGATCATGACCGCCAAGGCCTTGCTCGACCGCAATCCCAACCCCAGCGAAGCCGAGGTGCGCAGCGAACTGTCTGGCAACCTCTGCCGCTGTGGCACCCATATCGAAATCCTCCGCGCGGTGCTGCGTGCCGCCCGCCAAACGCCTTGAACGTGGATCGATGACCATGACTGACGCAATCCCTTCCCGCGACCAATGGCTGGCCAAGGCCGGCGTCCTGCTGATCGTCGACGATGTGCTGCCACCTTCGGGGCCGGTGGCCAAAGGCGGCACACCGACCGTCAAGCCCAAGGAGCTGGGGCTGTTTATCGCAGTGAACGATGACGGGCTGGTGTACGCCTTCAACGGGCACGTGGACCTGGGCACCGGCATTCGCACCTCCCTGGCGCAGATCGTCGCTGAAGAACTGGACCTGACCATGGACCAGGTGCGCATGGTGCTGGGCGACACCGAGCGTGCGCCGAACCAGGGCGCGACCATTGCCAGCGCAACCTTGCAGATCTCCGCGATTCCGCTGCGCAATGCCGCCGCCGAAGCCCGGCGTTTCCTGCTGGCGCGGGCGGCGCAACGCTGGTCCGTAAATGCTCAAAGTCTCAAGGTCGACGCAGGCGTTATCCGCGGCGAAGACGGGCGCACCATCACTTATGGTGAACTGGTGACGGGCGAGCATGACCAACTGCGCATCAGCGGCGATGCACCGCTCAAGGCCACCGCTGATTACCGCCTGGTGGGCAAGGGCGCAGCCCGGGTGGATATCCCGGGCAAGGCCACCGGCGAACTGACGTACGTGCACGACATGCGCGTGCCGGACATGCTCCACGGTCGGGTGATCCGCCCACCGTATGCGGGCCTGGATTGCGGTGACTTTGTCGGCAACAGCCTGCTGAAGGTCGACGAGTCTTCCATCGCCCATATCCCGGGCATTGTTGCGGTGGTGGTGATCCGTGATTTTGTCGGCGTGGTGGCCTTGCGCGAAGAGCAGGCAATCAAGGCCGCCCACGAACTGCAGGTGCACTGGAAACCCTGGAACCACCCACTGCCGGACATGAGCGATGTGGAGCAGGCAATCCGCGACAACCCGCGGGTACGCCGCACCGTGCTCGACCAGGGCAACGTCGACGCAGCCCTGGCCGCCGCCAGCCAGCGCATGCCGCGCACCTACCTGTGGCCATACCAGATGCACGGCTCCATCGGCCCGTCCTGTGGCGTGGCGGATTATCAGCCCGGTGGCAGCCGCGTCTGGTCGGGCAGCCAGAACCCGCACCTGCTGCGGGCCGACCTGGCCTGGTTGCTGGAATGCCCGGAAGCGTCCATCGACGTGATTCGCATGGAGGCCGCCGGCTGCTACGGCCGCAACTGCGCCGATGATGTATGCGCCGACGCCTTGCTGCTGTCGCGTGCGGTGGGCAAGCCGGTGCGGGTGCAACTGACCCGCGAACAGGAGCACCTGTGGGAGCCCAAGGGCACCGCGCAATTGATGGATGTCGACGGCGGCCTGAACGCCGACGGCAGCATCGCCGCCTATGACTTTGAAACCAGCTACCCGTCCAACGGCGCGCCCACCCTGGCGCTGCTGTTGACCGGCCGGGTCGAGCCGGTGGCG
Organism: Pseudomonas sp. D4002; assembly: GCF_013385665.1. Classification (NCBI taxonomy): domain Bacteria; kingdom Pseudomonadati; phylum Pseudomonadota; class Gammaproteobacteria; order Pseudomonadales; family Pseudomonadaceae; genus Pseudomonas; species Pseudomonas sp. D4002. The sequence continues at coordinate 65,980 of NZ_JACAPN010000047.1, read as the reverse complement.
GCGATGTTCGAGATGGGCGACCGCACCTCGATCCCGCCCTACGACATCGCGAACATGCGCGTCACCATCAACGACATGGCGCCGATCGTTCGCGCCTCGTGGATGCGCGGTGTGTCGGCGTTGCCCAACACCTTCGCCCATGAATCCTATATCGACGAACTGGCGTTTGCCGCCGGGGTCGACCCGGTGGAGTACCGCCTGCGTTACCTGAAGGACGAGCGCGCCATCGACCTGGTGAAATCCACCGCCGAACGCGCCAACTGGGCACCGCGTACCGCGCCGATGCAAACCGCGAATGAGGACCACCTGCTGCGTGGTCGGGGCTTTGCCTACGCGCGTTACATCCACAGCAAGTTCCCCGGCTTCGGCGCGGCGTGGGCGGCCTGGGTCGCGGACGTGGCCATCGACAAGCAGACCGGCGATGTCTCGGTGACGCGGGTGGTGATCGGGCATGACTCGGGGATGATGATCAACCCCGCAGGGGTGCAGCATCAGATCCACGGCAATGTGATCCAGTCCACCAGCCGTGTGCTCAAGGAACGCGTGACCTTTGAAGAGTCGACCGTGGCGAGCAAGGAGTGGGGCGGTTATCCGATCCTGACCTTCCCGGAAGTGCCGCAGATCGACGTACTGATGATGCCGCGCCAGGACCAGCCCCCGATGGGCGCCGGTGAGTCGGCCTCGGTGCCCAGCGCGGCGGCGATTGCCAATGCGATCTATGACGCCACCGGCATCCGTTTTCGCGAGCTGCCGATTACCCCCGAGCGGGTATTGGCGGCGCTGAATGCAGGCACCCTGGGCGAGCCGGCGAAGTCCCCGGAAAAGCGCCGCAAATGGTTGTTCGGCTCATTGTTCGCCGCCTTTGGCGCGGTGCTGGGCATGGCTGCTACCGCGTGGCCGTTTCACAGTGAAATTGCCCCGATCACACCGCCCAGCGCCGGAACCTGGTCCAAGGCCACCCTGGAGCGTGGGCGCTTGCTGGCCGCCGTGGGGGATTGCGCGGTGTGCCACACGGCACCGGGTGGTGCCACCAATGCCGGCGGGCTGGCGATGCATACGCCGTTCGGCACCCTTTACAGCAGCAACATCACCCCGGATGAGAAAACCGGGATTGGCAACTGGTCCTACCCGGCGTTCGAGCGGGCGATGCGCGACGGCATTGGCCGCGACGGGCGCAACCTGTACCCGGCGTTTCCCTATACGGCGTTTCGCAATATCAACGATGCCGACATGCAGGCGCTGTATGCCTACCTGATGTCCCAGGCGCCGGTGAGCCAGGCACCGGTGCCGAACGCGATGAAGTTTCCGTTCAATATCCGGCCGTTGATGGCCGGCTGGAATGCGCTGTTCCTGCGCCGTGGGGAAATCAGCGTGCAGCCACAGCGCAGCGAGCAATGGAATCGTGGCGCTTACCTAATCAACGGTTTGGGGCACTGCGCGGCGTGCCATTCGCCGCGCAACCTGATGGGGGCGGAGAAGGGCGGCAATGCGTTCCTCGCGGGCGGCAGGGTGGACGGTTGGGAAGCGCCGGCCTTGAATGGCTTGTCCAAGGCGCCGACGCCGTGGACCGAAGACCAATTGTTCAGCTACCTGAGCACTGGTTATTCCGATGCCCATGGCGTGGCAACGGGGCCGATGGGACCGGTCGTGACTGAACTGGCGAAACTGCCCAAGACCGACATCCGCGCGATGGCGGTATACCTGGCTTCGCTGAACGACAGCGGCGCCGCCGAAGCGCAGGTGGTGGCAGCTGCGACGGTGCCCAATGCCAATGGGCGACGGGTATTCGAAGGTTCATGCAAGGCCTGCCATGCCGACGGGCAGGGCCCGAAGCTGTTCGGCGTCAGCCCATCACTGGCGACCAATACCAATGTGCACAGCGATCAACCGGACAACCTGATCAAGGTGATTTTGCAAGGGATCAGCACTCCGGCGACCAAGGATCTGGGTTACATGCCGGCGTTCAAGGACAGTTTGTCGAACACCCAAGTGGCGGAGTTGGCCGCCTACCTGCGCGGGCGCTTCGCACCCCATGCACCGCAGTGGGAAGGCCTGGAGCAAACCGTGGCACACCTGCGAGCCAATCCCGGTACCCATTGATTCACACGGTCAAAAAATGTGGGAGCGGGCTTGCTCGCGAAAGCGGTTCGTCAGTCGCCAAATATATTGACTGATACACCGCATTCGCGAGCAAGCCCGCTCCCACATTTAGATCCAGGTTCTACCGTTGGATGGGCGGTGTCACGCATACCCCGCGCAACACCAGATCACTGATAAACCCCAGCCAATCCCGCTGCTGGGTCTTATCCGCCAAATCCTCCCCCAAAAACGAACTCAGCGTGTGCTGGTTGGAGTTATAGAAGTAGCACAACGAAGCAATCATCAAGTACACATGCTTGATGTCCACATCTTCACGAAACAGCCCCTGGGCCTGGCCCGCTTCAATGATCGGCCGCAACACCCCAACTGCCTCCCCGGACAACCGCCGCAGTTCACCCGACTGCTTCGCATGCTTGCCCTGGTGCAGGTTCTCGATGCTCAGGATCGCCACAAACTCGGGATGCTTGACGTAGTAATTCCAGATAAACCCCACCAGCGCCTGCAACGCTTGCACCGGTGCAGTCAGGTCGAGCTTGAGCTTGCTTTCGGCCTTGTTGAACTGTTCATAGGTGTGCTCCAGCACACACACAAACAGGTGCTCCTTGCTGCCGAAGTAGTAATACAACATGCGGTCGTTGGAGTCGGCCTCGCGGGAAATGCTTTCCACACGCCCGCCGGAATAGCCGTCGCGGGTGAAGACCTTGACCGCCGCCTGGAGAATCCGCGCGCGGGTCTGGTCGGCTTGCTGGGCGCGGATACCGGTCTTCTTGATTACCATCGAAAAGCCTCTGCTGCGCGGCGTAAAGGCCCGGAATATAGCATGGGCATTATTCCGTTACCGACAGGCTCTGTCACAAACGCGGCATAACGCTGGGGCTTGGATCGGAAACGTATTACTTTCTAGTTCTTCTAATAAACAGAGTATGCAGGGATGAAATACCAACCGTTTACCCGAACTTTGATTGCCACCGCGCTGGTGCTGACTGTCAGCGGCGTGCAGGCGGCCTCCCAGGCCCCGGTGGCTGGCGAAAATGGCATGGTGGTCACCGCCCAGCATCTGGCGACCCATGTGGGCGTGGATGTGCTCAAGGCCGGCGGCAACGCCGTGGATGCGGCGGTGGCGGTGGGCTACGCCCTGGCCGTGGTGTACCCGGCAGCCGGCAACCTCGGCGGCGGTGGGTTCATGACCGTGCAACTGGCCGACGGCCGCAAGACCTTCCTCGACTTCCGCGAAAAAGCCCCGCTGGCCGCGACCGCCGACATGTACCTGGACAAGGACGGCAACGTGGTCCCGGACCTCAGCTCCAAGGGCCACCTGGCGGTCGGCGTTCCCGGCACTGTGTCGGGCATGGAACTGGCGCTGAGCAAATACGGCACCCTCAAGCGCGCCCAGGTCATCGCCCCGGCGATCAAGCTGGCCGAAGACGGTTTTGCCCTGGAGCAGGGCGATGTCGACCTGCTGCACACCGCTACTGACGAATTCAAGAAAGACAAAGACCTGCGCGGCATCTTCCTGCACGGCGGCGAGCCGATGCTGGTGGGCCAGAAGCTGGTGCAGAAAGACCTGGCGAAAACCCTGCGGGAAATCTCCGCCAAGGGCACCGATGGCTTTTACAAAGGCTGGGTAGCCAAGGCGATTGTCGATTCCAGCCAATCAGGCAAAGGCATCATCACCCAGGCCGACCTGGACAAATACAAGACCCGCGAACTGGCGCCCATCGAGTGTGACTACCGTGGCTACCACGTGGTGTCCGCGCCACCACCGAGCTCGGGCGGGGTGGTCATCTGCGAAATCATGAACATCCTCGAAGGCTACCCGATGGCCGACCTCGGCTATCACTCGGCCCAGGGCCTGCACTACCAGATCGAAGCCATGCGCCACGCGTACGTCGACCGCAACAGCTACCTCGGCGACCCGGACTTCGTGCAGAACCCGGTCGAGCACCTGCTGGACAAGGATTACGCCGCCAAACTGCGCGCTGCCATCGACCCGCAGAAAGCCGGGATCTCCCAGGACATCAAGCCGGGCGTTTCGCCCCACGAAGGCAATAACACCACCCACTACTCCATCGTCGACAAGTGGGGCAACGCGGTCTCGGTGACCTACACCCTCAACGACTGGTTCGGCGCGGGCGTGATGGCGAGCAAGACCGGGGTGATCCTCAACGACGAAATGGACGACTTCACCTCCAAGATCGGCGTGCCGAACATGTACGGCCTGGTGCAGGGCGAAGCCAACGCCATTGCTCCGGGCAAGACGCCGCTGTCGTCCATGAGCCCGACCATCGTCACCAAGGATGGCAAGGCGGTGATGGTGGTGGGTACGCCGGGTGGCAGCCGTATCATCACGGCCACGTTGCTGACCATCCTCAACGTGATCGACTACAAGATGAACATCCAGGAAGCCGTGGACGCCCCGCGTTTCCACCAGCAATGGCTGCCTGAGGCGACCAATATCGAACGCTTTGCCCTGAGCCCCGACACCCAGAAAATCCTCGAAGGCTGGGGCCACAAGTTTGCCGGCCCGCAGGACGCTAACCACCTGGCGGCGATCCTGGTAGGCGCGCCGTCCCTGGACGGCAAGCCGGTCGGCAATAACCGTTTCTATGGGGCCAACGACCCTCGGCGCAATACCGGGTTGTCGCTGGGCTACTAAAGCCCGCGGATCAGCTCCAGCACCTCGGCCTTCTTCAGCGGGTGCTTCAGGCGTTGCGAGAGCAGCGCCATGGCCCGCTGATGTTCACAGGCAACTACCGCTTCCACTTCGTCGCCCTGGCAGAGCAGGGCGATGAAGTCGTGGCGCTGCAGGTCGCCTTCCACGTGGAGCTGATTCCAGTGGCGGGGGTGGCCCAGCAGTTCAAAGGTCTTGCCGAAGTGATACGTCCAGAAGAACGGCACATCGGCAAACACCTGTTGTGCGCCCAGCATATTGCGCGCCGCCAGCACCCCGAGTTGCTGCGCCACACGCCAGTGTTCGATGCGCACGGGTTGGCCGTTCCATGGAAAGGTCACCATATCGCCCGCCGCCCATAGTCCGGGCGCGACAGACAAACCGGCATCGGCTTTCAGCGACTGGTCCTCGGCTTTTTCCAGCCCCTCGACAAACCCCGTGGCAGGCGTGACGCCGACGCCTATCAGTACCAGGTCTGCGGCCAATCTGTGGCCGTTTTTCAGCACCACCGTCGTCACGTCCATGTGGCCTTCCAGGCGTGCAGGCTCGCTGGCGGTGTGGAATATCACGCCGTTGGCTTCATGCAATTGGCGCAGTGAGGCACCGATGCGCTTGCCCAGTTGGGCCGCCAGCGGAATCTCGTGACGGCCCACCACCTGCACCGTCAACCCGCGCTTGCGTAAGGCGGACGCGGCTTCCAGGCCGATAAAACTGTCGCCGATGATCACTGCACATGTGCCCGGTTGAGCCGCCTTGACGATACGCGCCGCATCGTCCCGGGAGCGCAACACGAACACGTTGTTGAGTACGGTGCCCGGAACATCCAATGGCCTGGCTTCGCCGCCGGTGGCCAGCAGTGCGGCGTCGTAGTCGAAATGGCGACCGTCCGCAAGCTCGAGGCGCCTGGCTTGAGGGTCGAGGTGGCGCACTTCGCCGTGGATCCGCGACGCGTGGCAGGTGGCCTCGTCCAGCAAGGGCGGTGTTTCCTGCGGCGGCATCTCGCCGCAGATGACGAATTTGCTCAGGGCGGTGCGGTCGTAGGCGGGGTCCTGTTCCTGGTCGATCCACAACAACCGGCCGCTGAAACCCTTGCGGCGCAGCGTGGCCACGGCCGCCGAACCGGCTGCACCGGCACCAATCACGATAAAGCAGCGCGAATCGTTGGTGTGCGGGGCAACGGGCGAGGGCAGTGCCTCGTCGCCCACACTGACCACGCCGTCGTGAATCTCCACCGGGTACTGCTTGAGCTGCACCAGCGCGGGCGGCTCGCAGACCTGGCCGTCATCCACCCGGAAGGCCGCCTTGTGCCACGGGCAAATGATCCTCCCGTCACAGACCACGCCTTGCTCCAGGGGCGCCCCGGCGTGGGGGCAATCCGCCTGATAGGCACGAACCTCGCTACCCGAACGCACCAGCAGGATGTGATGGGCGGCGGTTTCAACACGAACGCCACGGTCTTCGGGCAAGTTGATCAAGCGGGCAACGATGCGCATGTTCATAGGCCAATCTCCTTTTAAGGATTGACCGGTGCCCCGGGTAGAGGACTGCGTTGACCCGATAACCGGTCTTCAGCCCTGCGCGCCAGAGCGTTGAAAGTGGGCCATGCGTAACGAGCGGTGCATGAAAACCGTCCCCGCCGGTCAATCCAGCAGTTGTTCCACAGCTGAAAAGGCCTGGTCCTGGCGTGCTTGCCAATCCCCACGGATGACCCGTAGCGGTAGATGATGTTGCTCCAGCCAGTCACGACTGGCCTGGAAAAACGCCAGGCGATCGGCAAACTCAGGCTGGCAGCGCTGGCCATCGGCGGTCCACTCCACGTCTTCCGGCGACAGCAGCAGGTGCAGGTCGTAGTGGCGGGCGAGCAGTTCGCTGTCGAGCCACGCCGGGTAGTCGCCAAACAGGGTCTGGCTCCACAGCTTGTTGGTCAGCAGGTTGGTGTCGAAGATCAGCAACGCCGGCTGCGCGGCGCGGGCGGCATCTTCCCAGGCCAACTGGCCCCGGGCGATCTCCGGGATATCCGCCAGGGTGGTATCGCGCTGGTGGTGGTCGATGAAATAACGCACGTATTCGCCCACCATTACCCCGCCAAAATGTGCCTGCAACTGGGCGGCCAGCCAGCTTTTACCGCTGGATTCCGGGCCGGCCAGTACCACCACCTTCATGCGTGCAACGCCGGGTCGGCGCGCCATTCACGCCAGCCCTGCACGGCGATCACGGTGAACAAGGCGTAGAGCGCGGCGGTGAGGTACAGGCCTTTGTAGAGGAACAGCCCGACGAAGATCACATCCACGGTGATCCACAACGGCCAGCACTGCACGCGTTTTTGCGCCATCCACATCTGCGCCACCAGGCTGAAGCCGGTCAGGGCCGCGTCCAGCCAGGGTTGGGCGGCGTCGGTCCAGTGGGCCATGGCTGCGCCCAGCAACAGGCTGCCCACAGCACCCACAGCCAGGCCTTGCAGGATCGGTTGCAGGCCCAGGCTGGTGACTTGCCGGCCTTGCTTGACCTCACCGGCGCGGGTCCACTGCCACCAGCCGTAGAGTTGCAGGGCGGCGTAGATCACTTGCAGGAGCATGTCGGAGTAGAGCTTCACATCGAAGAAGATCCAGGTGTACAGCAGCACCATCACCAGGCCGATGGGCCAGCACCACGGGTTCTGTTTAACCGTCAACCAGACAGCGATCACCCCCAGGGCGGCGGCAAACAGTTCAAGCCCGGACATGGCGGTTCCTTGGGGGAGTCGAAGAGGGCGCTGATTGTAACCAATGTGGGAGCGGCGGTGCGACGATAGATCGTTCCCACGCTCTGCGTGGGAATGCAGTTCCGGACGCTCCGCGTCCCGGCTCTGCGCAACGGTGACGCAGAGCGTCACAGAATGCGTTCCCACGCAGAGCGTGGGAACGATCATCGGCGTCAGACCTTGAATTGGCGCAGAAGGCTGTCGAGTTGTTCGCTCAGGCCTTTCAAGTGCGCACTCGCGACGCTGGACTGCTGCGCCGCCAGCGCGGTGCTGTGGGACAAGCCGGCTGCCTGGGTGACGTTCTGGTTGATGTCTTCCACCACATGCGCCTGCTGCAACGTGGCACTGGCAATCGAGGCGTTCAGCCCGTTGAGATTACGCAGCGCCTGGCCGATGGCAGTCAGGCTCGCGCCCGCCTGACCTGCTTGTTCGATGGTCAGTTGCGAGGCCTGGTGGCTGTCGCTGATGACCTTGACCGCTGCCTCCGAATGGCCTTGCAGGCGCTCGATCATCGCCTGGATCTCTGCCGTGGATTTTTGCGTGCGCTGGGCCAGCAGCCGTACTTCGTCGGCCACCACCGCAAAACCACGGCCTTGCTCCCCGGCGCGGGCCGCTTCGATGGCGGCGTTGAGGGCCAGCAAGTTGGTCTGGTCGGCAATCGAGCGGATCACTTCCAGCACGCCGCCAATCTGCGTGCTTTCAGTCGACAGCGTCCGGATCACCTCCACGGCCTGGCTGATGGTGCCGGAGAGCTGGTCGATCCGTTGCAGGCTGCCATCGATATTGAGCTGGCCCTGTTCGGCCTGCACCTGGGCATCGCGCATTTCGCTGGCGGCATGCTCGGCATTTTTGGCCACGTCCTGTACGCCATAGGTGACTTCATTGATCGCCGTCGCCACCAGTTCCATCTGCTGCGATTGCTGCTGGCTGCGGTCATGGGCATCGCTGGCGTTGCTGCCCAGCTCGGTGGACGACTGGCCCAAGGCGTTGGCGCAGGTCTGCAACTGGCCCACCACCTGCCGCAGCTTGGCGGTAAAGCTGTTGAAGTGCCGCGACAATTGAGTGACTTCATCCTGGCCATGGGTGTCGAGGGTGCGGGTCAGGTCGCTTTCGCCACTGGCGATATTGGCCATCGCATTCACTGCCTGCTGCAACGGGCGCACGATGCTGCGGGCGATCAGCACCACCAGCAGGGCCATGATCAGCGCGATCACCAGGCCAACCACCGAGGCTTTCCACACCTGGCCGCGGAACTCGCCTTGCACGTCATCGACATACACGCCGGAACCGATGATCCAGCCCCAGGGTTCGAACAGCTGTATATAGGAGGTCTTGGCCACCGGCGCATCGGCGCCGGGTTTGGGCCAGCGGTAATTCACCATCCCGGCGCCCTTGGCCTTGGCCAGGATCACGAACTCGTTGAACACCGCAAAGCCGTCCGGGTCACGGATGGCCGACAGGTTCTGGCCGTCGAGCTTGGGGTTGGCCGCGTGCATGATCATCACGGGCGTGAGGTCGTTGATCCAGAAGTAGTCGTCCTTTCCGTAGCGCAAGCCACGTACCGCGCTCAAGGCTTGCTTCTGCGCCGCTTCACGGGTCAGGACGCCGCTGGTTTCGAGGCTGTGATAATAAGTCAGGATCCCGCTGGCGGTTTGCACCACGCGCTGGGTCTGCTCACTCTTGGCCTGGTACAGGTCGTCATGAATCTGCTTGAGCATAAGCAGGCCGAGGGTTAGCAGCATCAGCACGGCGACGATCAGGATCAGCCAGAGTCGCCGGCTGATAGACATATTGCGCAAACTGTTCATGGTCCTGTCACTCCGTGTTCTTATAATTTTGGGTGCTGCATCGACATTTCCGGCTTGTCTGATAGGCTTTCGGCCCAGAATCAAAAAACCTGAGTCCTGCCTGATTTTTCACGGAATTTTCGCAGTTCGGCCTTGATTATTTGCGCTGTGCTTGCAGCGCACTCTTCGTTAGTGAACGTCTAAAAAATATCAACGAGGCATGCCGTGGGCATGACCTTTGGGGGAATCGATGGATCTTTGGACCGCCGTACAGGCACTGATACTCGGCGTTGTAGAGGGGCTGACGGAGTTTTTGCCGATCTCCAGTACCGGGCACCAGATTATCGTGGCCGACTTGATCAACTTCGGTGGCGAACGCTTTGAAGCGTTCAATATCATCATTCAGCTGGGCGCGATCCTGGCGGTGGTGTGGGAGTTTCGACGCAAGATCCTCGACGTGGTCATTGGCTTGCCGACCCAGCGCAATGCCCAGCGTTTCACCGTCAACCTGATCATTGCCGTATTGCCGGCGGTGGTACTGGGGGTGATTTTCGCCGACCTGATCAAACACTACCTGTTCAACCCGATCACCGTTGCGGCGGCGTTGGTGGTGGGCGGCGTCATCATGTTGTGGGCCGAGCGCCGCCAGCATGAAGTGCACGCCGAAACCGTCGACGACATCACCTGGAAGGACGCGATCAAAGTCGGCTTGGCCCAGTGCCTGGCGATGATCCCGGGCACCTCGCGCTCGGGCGCTACCATCATTGGTGGCCTGTTGTTCGGCCTGTCACGCAAGACCGCCACCGAGTTCTCGTTTTTCCTGGCGATGCCGACCATGGTCGGCGCAGCGGTGTATTCGGGCTACAAGTACCGTCACCTGTTCCAGCCGGATGACCTGCCGGTGTTTGCCATCGGCTTTGTCACCTCGTTCATCTTCGCGATGATCGCGGTCAAGGCGCTGCTCAAGTTCATCGCCAGCCACAGCTACGCGGCGTTCGCCTGGTACCGGATCGCCTTCGGCCTGGTGATCCTGGCCACCTGGCAGTTCGGCTGGATCGACTGGTCGGCCGTCAAGCCATGATCATCCAGCATCCGCGCTTCAAGGCGTTGGTGTTTGCACTGTTGTGCGCCGCGCCGCTGTTTGGTGCGGCGCTGCTGGGGTACCGCGGGGTTTCGCTGATCCCGCTGGTGGCCTATGGCGTGGTCAGCGTGGTGGCGTTCCTGCTGTACTGGAGCGACAAGCGCAAGGCTCGCGAAGACAGCTGGCGCACCCCGGAAAACGTCCTGCACGCGGTGGAGCTGGCAGGCGGTTGGCCGGGGGCGTTGATTGCCCAGCAGGTGTTCCGCCACAAGACGCGCAAGGTGTCTTATCAGGTGGTGTTCTGGCTGATCGTGTTGCTGCACCAGGTGTTCTGGATTGATCAGCTGTTCCTGGGTGGCACGCTACTCTCGATCTTCTAGCAACAAGCCGACCTGCGTGCGCTTGGGCAGCTTGCTCACCACCAACTGGTGGGAACGCTGCAACAGGCCACGCAGTTCCTCGGCGCCCAGCGGGTAGGGCGTTTCCATGATGATCCACTGCGCCCGCGCCAGGTACGGCGCCGGGTGGATGCCGGGGCGATCCACATGGCCCAGGAACAGCTCCTTGTCGACCTTGAAGGCCAGCGAGTCGCCCCGCAGGTTCTGCAAGGCAAACATCTTGTTGCCGGCAATCGAAAACACCCGTACGCCACCCCATTTGTAATCTTCCCGCGCGCCGGGCAAGCCCAGGCAAAACGTGGCGACTTGTTCTTCGGTCATTCTCATAGCAAACGGTCTCCGCAACCTTTGAAGGCGTTATCCAGGTGGTCGATCCAGGCCCGCACGGCCGGCAACACACCGCGCCGATGTGGGTACACCGCCTGCAACCAGCCACCCGGCAATGACCATTGCGGCAAGAGCTGCACCAATTGGCCGTTGGCCAATTCCTCCTCGCAATACATCATCGGCAGCACGGTAAACCCCAGGCCGGCGAGGGCGCAGGCCTTGCGTACCAGGAAATCATCGATCCCCAGCCGCGCTTCCATCACCAGGTCGTGGCTGCTGCCTTCCGGGCTGAGCATGCGGAAGTGCACCATGCGGTCTGCTTCCAGGGCGCCCAGCACCGGCAGTTGCTTGAGGTCTTCCAGGGTGTCGATCTGCCGCTCGTGCACAAAGTCGGGGCTGGCGACAATCGCGGTCTGGGCCTGGCGCAGGCGCTTGGTCACCAGCAGCGGGTCTTCATCCCCAAGCTCGCGCACGCGCAAGGCCACATCAATGCCTTCGGCCACCAGGTCGACGCGGCGGTTGACCAGGTTCATCTCCAACTGCACCAGCGGGTTGGCGGTGAGAAACTCCGCCACCACGGTCTGCAGGAATTGGTGAGCCAGGCCCACGGGGCTGCTGACCCGCAGCCGACCGCGGGGTTCGCTGGACATGCTGGCCACTGCCTCATCGGCCATTTCCGCCTCCAGCAGCATTGCCTGGCAGTGGCGCAGGTAGCGTTCACCCACGGCGGTGAGGGTCAGTTGGCGGGTGGTACGTTGCAGCAAGCGGGCGCCGAGGCGTTCTTCCAGCTCGGCAATGCGCCGCGACAGCCGCGACTTGGGAATCCCCAGCAGTCGCCCGGCAGCGGCGAAACCGCCGGCTTCCACCACCTTGGCGAAGTAGTAGAGGTCATTCAGATCTTGCATGGTGGGCCTATTGTCCTGTCAGTGGGACGAATAATCGCATATTGCCTGACTAATCGCTGATTGGTTTCATCTGTAGGCTTATTTCCATTCCGTCGCCCTTGGCGATGCTTACTTGGAGATTAACCATGAAACTGTTGCATATCGATTCCAGCATCCTCGGCGACAACTCGGTTTCCCGTCAGTTGAGCGCAGGTGTCGTCAAGACCTGGCAGGCGGCCGAGCCAGGCGTTGAAGTGACCTACCGTGACCTGGCCAGCGAAGGCATCAACCACTTTTCCGGCGTGACCCTGGGTGCACTGGGCACCGCTGCCGAGCTGCGTGATGCCGTACAGAAACATGAAGCCGAGCTGAGCGCCAACACCCTCGCCGAATTCCTCGCGGCCGACGCCATCGTCCTGGCTGCGCCGATGTACAACTTCACCATCCCGACCCAACTCAAGGCCTGGATCGACCGTATCGCCGTCGCCGGCCAGACATTCCGCTACACCGAAAACGGTCCTGAAGGCCTGGCCGGTGGCAAAAAAGTCATCATCGTGTCGACCTCCGGCGGCCTGCACGTTGGCCAGCCTACCGGTGTGGCTCACGAAGACTACCTGAAAGTACTGCTGGGCTTCCTCGGCATCACCGACATCGAAATCGTCCGCGCTCACGGCCTGGGCTATGGCGATGAAGTGCGCAGCAAGGCGATCAGCGACGCCAACGCAGTGATCAACGAACAATTGTTTGCCGCAGCGTAAGACTTGTGTAAATTTTGCTGTTCCTCGATATCAATCTGATTCGAGGCGCCTAAACTCTGTATTCTGCTCGCCTGAAAAGCGATCGGAGTACGGAGTTTTTTCGTTTACCCGCTGTCACTACTTTGGCCCAGGTTATGCACGCATGGGTAAACCCTGCCAGTCCGAGCGCCTGAACCATGGATACTTCAACAGCTACGCGGGCTTACGCAACAAAGGTGGACATCCCCATGATGCGTCTTTGTGCAGTCTTGGTTCTCTCCCTGCTCGGCGGCCTGATTTCAGTGCAAGCCGCGCCCGCGCCGCACCCCCATTGGAGTGTGGGCTTCCACCGCATGACTTTTCTCGACCCGCTGGATCTGCAGCCGATGAAAGCCGTCGCGTTCTACCCGTCCACCGGCCTGGAACACACCACCCAGGTGGGCGCTTATCACATCGCCGCCACTGAAGACTCGAAAATCGCCATCGGCCGCTTTCCGATGCTGATGCTGTCCCACGGCAATACCGGCACGCCCCTGGCCCTGCACGACCTCGCCACCTCCCTGGCGCGCAAGGGGTTTGTGGTGGTGGCGGTGCTGCACCCTGGCGACAACTACAAGGATCACAGCCGGCTGGGCACCTTGAGCAACCTGTACGGGCGCCCGATCCAGATTTCCGAAGCGATCACCGCCACCCTCGGCGACCCGATGCTGTCGCCATTCGTCAACGTCGACCAGGTAGGCGTCATCGGTTATTCGGCCGGTGGCGAAACCGCGCTGATCCTCGCCGGCGCCAAGCCGGACCTCGACCGCCTGCGCCGCTACTGCCAGCAGCGCCCGGAAGATCGCGACGCCTGCACCACCAAGGGCGAGTTGATCGTCGACCGCGACGACCTGCAACCGCAGGCCGACCCGCGTATCCATGCCTTGATGTTGATGGCGCCGTTGAGCCTGATGTTCGGCCGCCACACCCTGGCGGACGTGCATGTACCGGTGCTGCTCTACAGCGGCGACGGCGACAAGCTGGTGGCCGTGGACAAGAACGCCGAGGCCCTGGCGCGCAAACTGCCGGAGCCGCCGGACTTCAAGCTGCTGGCCGGGGCAGGGCACTTTGTGTTCATGGCGCCTTGCGACGAGAGCCAACTGGCCGCGATGCCCGCCATGTGCACCGATGCTGACGGGGTTGACCGTGAAAGCATACACCGCGACCTGATTTCCGAGGCCGGGCGGTTCTTTAATCACACCCTCGGGCAATCCACCCGGGCGGGCTTGCAGACGGCTGATCAGTAAGCGCGGCGCTTGAGCAGCAACGTCAGGCCCAGGCCGGTGACCGAGAGCAGGGCGGCGCAGAAGAAGATCCACGAGTAGCCCAGGTTCAGCGCCACCGCACCCATCACCGGCCCGGCAATGGCCAGCGCCAGGTCAAAAAACACCGCATATGCACTCAACCCGGCGCCCCGGCTGCTGTTGGGCACCTGCTTGATCGCCTCCACGCCCAGCGCCGGGTACACCAGCGACAAACCAAAGCCGGTCAGCCCGGCGCCGATCAAGGCCACGCCGGTGGACGGTGCCAGCCACAGCAGCGTCAGGCCCAGGGTTTCGATGGTCATGCAGGCAATCGCCGCGGTGAAGCCGCCGAAGCGGTTGATGGCAGAGATAAACACCAGCCGTGACAGGATGAAACACACGCCAAATACCGTCAGGCACCAGGCTGCGCCCGTCCAGCCACGGCTCAAGTAGTAGAGGGTGATAAACGTGGTGAGGGTGCCGTAGCCAATCGATGCCAGACACAGGCTGGCGCCGAACGGCGCGATACGCCCGAATACCGCCCAGAAGGGCAGCCGCTCGCCGCGCACCACGGGCACCGAAGGTTTGTTGCGAATCAGCAGCAGGCCCAGGGCGGAAAGTGCCGTGAGGGCGATTCCGAGGCTGGTGTAGCCGTAGTCGGCAACCATCACCACCCCAAGCGGTGCACCAATGGCAATCGCGCCGTAGGAGGCGATGCCGTTCCACGAGATCGATCGTGCCGTATGTTCGGCACCGACCGCGCCCATGCACCAACTGATGGTGCCGACGCCGATCAGGCCCTGCGCGACGCCGAGTAACAGCCGGCCGACAATCAATATGCCGAGGCTCAGCAACGGCAGGCTTTGCACCAGCGTGGCGATGAACGTCAGCACCCCGCTCAGCAGAATCCCGCTCAGGCCCAGCACGATAGCGCGCTTGGTGCCCACGTTGTCCGACATGCGCCCCGCCATGGGGCGGCTGAGCAGCGTGGCCAGGTATTGCGAGCCGATGGTTATCCCGGCGACCACCGCGCTGAAACCCAGCTCACCGTGGACATAGCCGGGGATGACGGCAATCGGCAGGCCGATACAGATAAACGCGATAAACGTGTAGAAAACGATGGAAACGATCTGCAGGGTGATCGACAAGGAGCTGGGGGTGGCAAGCTGTGTGGCAGGCATGGGGACTCGTTCGCGGGCGGGCGGTGAGGGCATCATGGCAAGGGCTTGGGGTAAAAGGAAGCAGGCTAACTATATTTGATGATATTGCGGCCCGTGCCTATCCGGCTTTGGATCCATGGGGCCTCCCTGGCCCGGGACGACTAAAGCGGACGCGGTAAAGTGTGGGAGCTGTCGAGCTTTAGCGAGGCTGCGAAGGCGGCGGCATGGTCAATAAAGATGTTGCCTGGCACACCGCTATCGCGGCCTCGCTAAAGCTCGACGGCTCCCACAGAAAAGCAGAGCCATATCCCAAAAAAAAGCCCCATCACACTGGACGGGGCTTTCGCATTTCAAACTACCGGCGGCTCTTAGAAAACCACACCCTGACTACGCAGGTAATCGTCATAAGTCCCGCTGAAGTCGATCACCCCACTCGGGCTCAGCTCGATGATGCGGGTGGCCAGGGACGACACAAACTCCCGGTCATGGCTGACAAAGATCAGCGTACCCGGGTAGTTCTCCAACGCCAGGTTCAGCGCCTCGATGGACTCCATGTCCAAGTGGTTGGTCGGCTCGTCCATGATCAGCACGTTCGGCTTTTGCAGGATCAGCTTGCCGAACAGCATGCGACCTTGCTCGCCACCGGAAATCACCTTCACCGACTTCAGGATCTCGTCGTTGGAGAACAGCATGCGGCCCAGGGTACCGCGAACCACTTGCTCGCCTTCCTTGGTCCAGCGGCCCATCCAGTCGAACAGGTTGGACTCGTCTTCGAAGTCCGAAGCATGGTCCTGGGCGTAATAGCCCAGTTCAGCCGCGTCGGTCCACTTGACCGTACCGGCATCCGGGGTCAGTTCGTTGACCAGGGTACGCAGCAGGGTGGTCTTGCCGATACCGTTCGGGCCAATGATCGCCACGCGCTCGCCGGCTTCAACCTGGAAGCTGAAGTCCTTGAACAGCGTCTTGCCGTCAAAGCCCTTGGCCATGCGATCGACGATGACCGCCTGGCGGTGCAGCTTCTTGGTCTGGTCGAAGCGGATGAACGGGCTGACGCGGCTCGATGGCTTGACTTCGGCCAGCTGGATCTTGTCGATCGCCTTGGCACGGGAAGTGGCCTGCTTGGCTTTCGAGGCGTTGGCCGAGAAGCGGCTGACGAAGGATTGCAGCTCGGAGATCTGCGCTTTCTTCTTGGCGTTGTCCGACAGCAACTGCTCGCGGGACTGGGTCGCCACGGTCATGTATTCGTCGTAGTTGCCCGGGAACAGGCGCAGCTCGCCGTAGTCCAGGTCGGCCATGTGGGTGCAGACGCTGTTCAGGAAGTGACGGTCGTGAGAGATGATGATCATCAGGCTGTTACGCTGGGTCAGGATGTTTTCCAGCCAGCGGATGGTGTTGATGTCCAGGTGGTTGGTTGGCTCGTCGAGCAGCAACACTTCCGGATCGGAAAACAGCGCCTGGGCCAGCAATACACGCAGCTTCCAGCCTGGTGACACTTCACTCATCGGGCCGTTGTGCTGCTCGATGCCGATACCCAGGCCCAGCAGCAACTCACCGGCGCGGGATTCGGCGGTGTAGCCGTCCATCTCGGCGAAGTCGGTTTCCAGCTCGGCCACGGCCATGCCGTCGTCTTCGGTCATTTCCGGCAGCGAGTAGATACGGTCGCGCTCGGCCTTGACCTTCCACAGCTCTTCGTGACCCATGATCACGGTGTCGAGTACGGTGAATTCTTCGTAGGCGAACTGGTCCTGGCGCAGTTTACCCAAGCGCACGTTCGGCTCCAGCATGACCTGGCCGCCCGACGGGTCGAGGTCGCCACCGAGGATTTTCATGAAAGTCGACTTGCCGCAACCGTTGGCACCGATCAGGCCATAACGGTTGCCTGCGCCGAACTTGACCGAAACGTTCTCAAATAGCGGCTTGGCGCCGAACTGCATGGTGATGTTAGCTGTGGAGATCAATTACTTTACCTATCAATAGCTTGGAGTGCGCTAATTTGAGCCGGGCCCATTTTGTGGCCCAGGCCAACGGGCATACGTCGGCAGCGACATCAAGGCTTGGGGCCCAGTCGCTGAGCAGAAAAATGGGTGCATGTTGGAATTTGGCGCGCATTGTCGCATATGTCAGGCGGGAGTTGTATGGCGCTGCACGGATGGATTCGCCCGAGTCTCCGGCATTGCCACCCACACCAGCCCCAATGCGACGGCCGCCACGCCGGCCAGGGTCAGGAACGCGGCGTTGTAACCCGCCCACTGCACGACAAAACCTGCCAGGCTGCTGCTCAAGGCCGCGCCGAGGCCGAATGCCGTGGACAGCGCGCCCAGGCTGACATTGAAGCGTCCGGTGCCCTGGGTGAGGTCTTTGACGATCACCGGAAACAGCGCGCCGAACACCCCGGCGCCGACCCCGTCAAGCATCTGCACTGCCACCAGCCAATAAGGATCACTGGACAGCGTATACAACACGCCCCGCAGCGGCAGGATCATGAAACCGGCGAGCAGCAACGGCTTGCGCCCCCACACGTCGGCCTTCACGCCCACCAGCCAGGCCACCGGCACCATCACCAACTGGGCCGCGACGATGCAGGCCGAGGTCAGCGGCGTGGCCATCTGCAGGTTGATCTGCGACAGCTTCTGGCTGACCAGCGGCAGCATGGCCGCATTGGCCAGGTGAAACAGCGCGCAGCAGATGGCAAACAGCATCAAGGGCCTGTTCGCCAGAAGCACGGCCAACCCCGACGGTTGTTCATGGCCGGTGCCATGCGCAGGGTCGAAACCCCGTGCGACTTCGTGGTCGATTGCCTGGGCTGACACGCAGCTGACCGCGATGACACTCGCCGCAGCCATGACTGCCATCAGATAGAACACCGCCACCGGGCCGAACAGGTAGGCGAACCCACCAGCGAGCAGGGCCGCCACCGCGTTGCCGGCGTGGTTGAAGGTTTCATTGCGGCCGGTGCGCCGGGTAAAAGCGCGCGGCCCGGTGATCCCGAGGGAAATCGCCGAGATGGCCGGCGCAAACACCGAGGCCGCCGCTGCACTGGCCGCCTGGGTCAGCGCCACCAGGCTGAAGGAGCTGACGAAGGGCAGGAGCAGGCAACTGGCAGTCACCAGCAGCGCGGCGATCACGATCACTGCCCGTTTGCTGCGGGTTCGGTCAATCAATGCGCCGGCCGGGGTCTGGGTGAGCAGGGCCGCGATGCCGGCCAGGGTCATGACCACGCCGATGCTGGCGGGGTCCCAGTGGTGCACGGCCAGCAGATAAATCGCCAGGTACGGCCCCAGTCCGTCACGCACGTCCGCCAGGAAGAAGTTCAGGCTGTCCAGGGACAGGGTGTTGCGCAGGTCAGAGCGAGTGGCCATGGCACGGTCTTCAGGCAAGAGGTCGGTAGCAGTAGTGACCCATGGCGTGAAGGTATAGTTTCTGAAGGCGGCGTTGCACTCGTATGGCAATACAAGCAAAAACATTTACAAAGTGGAGCCATTTGCATCGAAAAATAGCGCTGATCGAGGCTTTTTCAGGGCTTTTTATTGTTAACAGTTGAACATCCAATAAGCCTGGCTTATTTTCCGTCCGTTCGCCCTACAGTGAAGGCTCTTTACCGGTTCAAGGATGGCGAGGCTTTCGGTGTAGGGCGGACTTCTTTTGTCGCAATGACCGGAACATATTGGAGACGCAATGGACATGCTGTCAGCTCAGGTATCAAAACCAGCCCGCTCAGCTGCCCCGTGCTACACCCTCACCGCCATCAAGCGCCCGTGCTGATTGGCTGCCGTGCAGGCAAAAAAAGGCCCGTGGGGTAGACGGGCCAAGGTGTTCACTGGAGTAGGTAGCCTTCACCCTATAGGTCAACACGTGAAGGCCATGTGAAAACCATGTCGCAGGAACGGATGTATCTCCGTGTCAGGGTTTGCGCACGAACGTGCGCATGGTTTGCCCTGGGCCGGTACTGAAGCGGGTAGGGCGGGGCATGCCTTCATCTGCCGCAATAAACACGAAGTGATCACCTTCCAGCCGGTAACTCGCGGGTAACTGCTTGCCGGCATCCTCTCCCATCGAGTCAACCCAGGTAATGCTTTTGGGTGCCGTGCTGGCATCGAGCGTGAAGCTGCCTGCCAGTAAAACCTCGCCGTCGACCGTCACCACCTGGAATTGATCGCCCGAGATTGTCGTGATCGCGCCTGGCGCGCTGTGTTCATCCGTGGGATTGAGCACACCATTGTCTTCCAGCGCCGTTTGTTCCCATGCCCCCTGGAGCGCCTGGAAATCCGCATTTGAAGCACGTGTCATACAAATTCCTTTTTGGTTAAAAAACGAGCAGTCAATACCTTGGTGCGTAGATGCCTGACGGATAAGCTGAATCGATTTTGTGAGAATTGTCTGGTTTCTCATTGTTGCGTACGAATTTTCCCAGTATTCACGGGTATTTAGCGCCATTTTGTGCGTTGATTCGGAAACGGTTCTTTACAAGTTCGTCTACGCTCAGCACCAGGGTAGGGGCTCCTGCGTAATCTGAACGAAAACAATCTACGGTGATGTGGGATTTTTCCATGACCGAGGTGGTCCGATGACCATCGGTAGACCGTTCGTGTCTTGTGTACAGGGCGTTGTCCCTGATTTTCAAGCGGCCATTCAGTATTTGATGAATATGTGTGACCGCTGACTGTCGACTTTTTAAGGTGCATCAGTTTTGAATAAAACTCCTCGGCTCCACGCTCATGCGGCATCGGACGAAATTGATCTGTTTGAACTGTGTCATGGTATCTGGCGGCAAAAGAAGTTGGTGCTGGGGTGTACGATTCTGGCGGGGGTGCTGGGGGCGGGCTACGCTTTTCTGGCCCCGCGGGAGTATCAGGTCAGCAGTGTGCTGCGCCCGGCTGCCATCAATGAGCTGGATGCTCTGAACCGCTCCGAAGTCTATAAGTTGCCGCCGGCCGACGCCCTGAACAAAGTGGGGGCGCAACTGGACTCATACGAAGCGCGCCTGGGGTTTTTCAAGTCCCATGAGGACCTGTTCAAGGCGTTCCAGAAAACCGGGCAAAGCCTCGAGCAGAGTTTTGAAGAATTCAATCGAAACTCCATCAACCTGAGCCTGCCCGATCCCAAGAAGTCCGACTCCCTGAGCAGCTATATCAAGCTTGAGCTGGAATACCCGGCAGACATCGACGGGGTAGCGATTCTCAATGGCTTTGTAGACTACGCAATTGATTCGGAACGTGCCCAGGTCGGTGCTGACCTTAAAGTGATCGTCAATAACCGCTTGAACGAACTCAAGGGCAAAATCGACGCGGCGCGCTCCAATTACGAAACCGACAAGGAATCGAAGATTGCCAAGCTGCTTGAAGCCGACAGGCTCAAACGGGCCAAGCTGGAGGACGAACTGGGTGCCCTGCGCTTACAGATGAAAATGGAGCGCACGGACCGGCTGGCAGAGCTGGCGGAGGCCATTTCCATCGCCAAGTCGATGGGCATCAAGACCCCGACCACTCCTTCGTCCATGGCAGATGCCTCGCGTAGCGGCTCGAATCAAGTAATGCGCACCGAGGTCAACAACCAGAAAATCCCGCTGTACTTCCTCGGTACAGAGGCGCTTGAGGCGGAACGTGCCGCGTTGCAGGCGCGTACCAGCGACGACTTTACCAACAGCCGCATTGCACAGATTGGCAAAGAGTTGCAGATGCTGGAGGTCAACCGTGAAGTGGAGGTGCTGAAAAATCGCGGGAATGAAGACATTTTCTTGCAGGATGTTGAACCGTTACGAGCGGAAGTCGCGCGTTTGCGAGGCCTGAATATCGACATGAGTGGCCTCAAGCTGGTAACCATTGACCGTCGTGCCCAAGAGCCGCTGAGCCCGATCAAGCCCAAGAAAGCCCTGGTTATGATACTGAGCCTGCTGGCAGGGTTGACCGTGGGTGTACTGATTGCGCTGGGCCGCCATCTGCTGGCACGACGCGAAGCCGTACCCTACTCGGAGTTGGATGAATATCGGCTTTCTCTGCGTACACGCAAGGATGACGAACCGAAAAGCTGACGCCTTCAGCAGCGGGCAGGCCGCCCGGCAAGCCCGCTGCTGCTCTTCCTGGCACACTCACTGGACACCTTTTCACAAATCTTGATTAACCTTTGGTTACAAAGTGTGGCTAAAATAGCTGCCAATGGCCACGACCGGATTGTCACCCAGCCGTTCGTGTTGCCGGTTTTGTGAATTGTGATTTCAGGTGCTGCATCTTCAATCCTCGGCCGTTGTGGGCACGCGGGAGCAGCCTGTTCTCTTCTGACTTGTGACGAATACCTTGAAACTCATCATTGTTGCTCTCTACGTTGCCTCTATTGCGTATGTCCACCTGCGTGGCCGGGTGCGCCACAAGCTGGGGCGCCAGCTCAGTGATCACTCGACCTTCCTGGCTCCGGTGAACTGCTTTCTCTACCTCTTTTCCAAACTGCCCAGCCGACCGTACCTGTCCCCCAGCGACTTTCCCGACCTGAGCCCGCTTCAGGAGCATTGGCAAGAGATCCGCGAGGAAGGTCAGAACCTGCTGCGCGCAGGCGAGATCAAGCGCTCCGACCAGTACAATGACGTGGGTTTCAATTCGTTCTTCAAGTCGGGCTGGAAGCGTTTCTATTTGAAGTGGTACGGCGACAGCCATCCTTCGGCGATGAAGCTGTGCCCGCGCACCACCGAGCTGGTGCAAAGCATCGGCTCGATCAAGGCCGCGATGTTTGCCGAGCTGCCACCGGGCTCAAAGCTGGTACGCCATCGTGACCCGTATGCCGGTTCCTACCGTTACCACCTGGGCCTGGACACGCCCAACTCCCCGGGCTGCTACATCAACGTGGACGGTGAAAACTACTACTGGCGCGACGGTGAACCGGTGATGTTTGACGAGACCTTCATCCACTACGCCGAAAACACCACCGAGCAGAACCGGATCATTCTGTTCTGCGATATCGAACGCCCGATGAAGTACCGCTGGGCGGCCGCGTTCAACCGTTGGTTCAGCCGCAATGTGATGGCCGCGGCCGGTTCGCCCAACGATGCCGGTGACAAGACCGGCGGCCTGAACCGTGCGTTTACCCGCCTGTACAAGATTCGCCTGCGGGGCAAGGAGTTGAAGAAACGCAACCGCACCCGTTACTACCTGGAAAAGTGGGCGATCTTTGCCGGCCTGGCCGCGATCTTCATCCTCATCTGAACCGGGCAGCGGAGCGCATCAGCCTGGCGGATGCGCCCCCAGCTTCTCCCACATCTTCTTGCTGATCTTCTGCCGATTGGCATAACCCGCCCACGGGTCCTTCTTCAAACCCTGCAAACGCTCGTGCAGGTTAGCCACCGTCCATTGTTGGGCGCTGTGCAAACTCTTCAACTCATCACGACTCACCGGTACCGATACCGGCAGGCCGGGCCGCGCCCGCACCGAGTAGGCGGCTACCGTGCTGGCGCCCCGGGCGTTGCGCAGGTAGTCGATGAAGATCTTGCCCACGCGATTCTTCGGGCCCGAAGTCGCGGTAAAGCGTTCAGGCAACTGCAGCGTCATGAACTGGGCGATGGCCTTGGCGAAGGCTTTTACCGAGTCCCAGCCGTCGCGGCGCGCCAGCGGCACCACCAGGTGCAGGCCTTTGCCGCCGCTGGTCTTGACGAACGCTTCAAGCCCCAGTTCATCGAGTACCGACAAGGTCAGTTGCGCCGCTTCAAGCATGCTTTTCCACGGCAGTGCCGGGTCCGGGTCGAGGTCGAGCACAAAGAGGTCCGGGGTTTCAATCTTGTCAGCGGTAGCGCCCCAGGTATGCAACTCGACGGTACCCATCTGCACGGCACCGATGAGCGCGGCCGGGCTGTCGATTTCCATCAGCCGCGCATGGCCCGGGTCCAGGGCCTGGTCCAGTTGCTTGATATTCGGGATCGCCAGGCGCTCGGAGTGCTTCTGGAAAAACTGTTCGCCGGCAATGCCTTCCGGTGCCCTGAGCAAGGACACCGGCCGGTTGCGCAGAAAGGGCAGGAGCCATTCGCTGATGCCCTCATAGAACTGTGCCAGTTGCAGTTTCTGTGTAGCGCTCTGGGCATCGATGACTCGGTCCGGATGGGTAATCCTGACCCCAGCCACGGCGCCGGTGCCCACCGTCTTTTTGCGGGGTTTTTCCTTCAGCGATTTGGCCGTCCGCGGCTGCTCATGCACAATCTGCTCCGCCGGCTTGTCGGTGCGCAGCCCGACAAACGCCGCCTGGCGCACCACACCTTCGCGGGTCCATTCGGCAAATTGCACTTCGCCCACCAGCTGCGGCTCGACCCAGTGCACGCCGCGTGCCTGGGCACTGGTCAGGGGCTTGGCCAGCGGTGAAGTCTGGCGTTCCAGCGCCTTCAACTGTGCACTGATCTTTTTCAGCGCGGCCTGATCGAATCCGGTACCTACGCGCCCGGCATACACCAGGTCGCTGTCATCATTGACCGCCAGCAACAGCGCGCCAAACCCGCTGCGCGAACCTTGCGGGCGGGTGAACCCTACGATCACGAATTCCTGGCGCAGCCGGCACTTGAGCTTGATCCAGTCCGGGCTGCGCCTGGAAACGTAGGGGCTGCCGGCACGTTTGCCGATCACGCCCTCCAGCGCCAGGTCGCAGGCACTTTCGAAGATATCCCGCTGGTTGGCAGCAAAGGACTCGGAGAAGCGCAGCAGCTTGCTCTTGCTGCGGCTAACCGCGTCCTTCAGCGCGGTGCGGCGCTCTTCGACAGCGGCTTCGCGCTGGTCGCGGCCGTCCAGGAACGGCGCATCGAACAGGTAATAGACAATGTCCAGGCTGCGGCCGATATCAAAGGCGTTCTGCAGCGCCTGGAAATCCGGCAGCCCGTCGGCGTTCAGGCTGACCACCTCACCGTCGAGCCAACTGTCCTTGAGCTTCAGGACTTCCAGGGCCTTGGCCTGGCGTGGCAGGCGATCGGTCCAGTCATGGCCATTGCGGGTGAACAGCCGAACTTCGCCATCGCGAATCCGCGCGAGGATGCGATAGCCGTCGAATTTGATCTCGTACACCCAATCGCCTTCCGGTGCACGGTCCACCAGTGTCGCCAGCTGTGGCGCGAGTTGATCGGGCAGGTCGGTTGAGGGCTTGCGCCGGGCTTTCTTCGGCGCTGCGGGCTTTTTCGCAGCCCCCACCGTTGCGTCGCTCAGCACGCTTTTCGGTTCAGCCTGAACCACATCGTAGTCAGCCACCGGGCGTGCCTGCTGATCGTTCTCCTTGATCAACAACCACTGCTCCTTGTCGCCGCTGCCCTTGAGTCGGGTGCGCACCAGCGTCCAGTCGCCTGCCAGTTTTTCGCCGATCAGGCTGAACTTCAGCTTGCCGGCCGCGTAGGCCTTGTGCGGGTCATCGTGGGGCTGCCATACACCGCGATCCCACACGATCACATCGCCAGCGCCGTATTGGCCTGCCGGAATGCTGCCCTCGAAACTGCCGTAGCCCAATGGATGATCTTCCACATGCACCGCGAGGCGCTTCTGGCTCGGGTCGAGGCTTGGGCCCTTGGGCACCGCCCAGCTTTTGAGGACGCCGTCGAGCTCCAGGCGAAAGTCATAATGCAGGTTGCGCGCATCGTGCTTTTGAATCACGAACGACAGGGCATGCGCCCGGTTCCTGGCGCGAGGCGCACTGCCGGCGGGTTCGGCGGTCACGTCGAAGTCGCGCTTGGCGTTGTATTCACTCAGGGGCTTGGCCATGGCGGTCTACCTCATGAAGCCTTGCTGGTCTTTTTCGCGGCAGGTTTCTTGGCTGCAGCCTTGGTCGCGGGCTTGCCGGCCAGGCTGCGCTTGAGCAACTCCGTCAGGTCGATCACGTCCGCAGATTTGCGCTCGTCGACACCTTCGCTGGATTCCACGTCTTCGATCTTGCCGGCCTTGGCCTTCTTCGCCACCAGCGCCATGATCTTTTCCTGGAAGCTGTCGCGGTATTCGTCCGGCTGCCAGTCGGCACTCATGTCTTCCACCAGACGCTTGGCCATGTCGAGTTCGCCCTTGGCCAATGTCGGTTTGGTCACGTCGCTGCCCAATTCCAACTCGTCCAGGCCACGCACTTCGGCAGGCCAGCGCAGCATCACCAGCACCAGCGCCGACTCCAGCGGCATCAGTGCCGCCAGGTGCTGCTTGGTGTGCAGCACCACGTTGGCCAGGGCGACCTTGCGGGTTTTCTTCAGGGTTTCGCGCAGCAGGGCATACACCTTGCCGCCGCGCTTGTCGGGGGCCAGGAAGTAGGGCGTGTCGATGTTCTGCAACGGGATCTGGTCGCTGGCCACAAACGCGATGATTTCGATGGTCTGGGTGGACTTGGGGTGGGCAGAGCGGATTTCGTCTTCGCTGAGGATCACGTAGCGACCTTTCTCGTAGGCCACGCCCTTGACGATATTCTCCTTGGTGACTTCCTTGCCGGTGGTCTTGTTGATGCGCTTGTAACCCACCGGGTCCATGCTGCGTTTGTCCAGCCAGTCGAAGTCGACGCCCTGGGAGGACGTGGCCGAGACCAGTGACACGGGGATGTGCACCAAGCCAAAACTGATTGCGCCTTTCCAGATAGCCCGTGGCATGTCGGTATTCCTGAAGTGTGTGGTCTTCAGGTGACAGGGCGGATTCGGCAAAAGTTTCCCTGGCCAGCCGGCTGGCACCAGGGTTTCAGACAGATCGTGTTACACCTGATGAGAAACTATTTAGTTACCAAAGCCGAACCCAAGGCGTAGCGTGTTATCGAAAGCACGTATTACTTGCGCCCAGAGAGGCTTTGTCATGAACACCCGTTTGCGCAACCTTGCCGTATTGGCGTTGGGCCTGGCCTTGAGTTCGTTGGCACAGGCGCAAAACCTGCCCGGCAGCAGCAACAACCCCTACAACGGCCCCATCCACCAGGCCAATCCCAACAGCATGCAGGGCACCCAGCCCAACGCGCCGGCAGCGCGAGGCACCTATATTCCGCCGGCACAGCGGCCGCCGACCCTGCAAAACGGCGGTATCGGCAACAGCGTCCAGCGCCGTGACGGCGCGCAGACCCCGCCGGCTATCCAGCCCAAGACTCCCACCCGTGACGCCAATGGCAATCGCGGCGATTGAGTGTGTAAAGACGACAAGGAAACCCACCGTATGCTGTTACGCAAAACCCTTCTAGCCACCTTCTGCGCCGCTGCCTTGCTGCCCCTGGCGCTGCCTGTCTCGGCGGCCGCCCCCCAACAGTTTCCCAGCGAGCAAGGGAGTATCACCGTCACCCCGATTGCCAAGGGCCTCGATCACCCGTGGGCGGTGGCGTTCCTGCCGGACAAGCAAGGCTTCCTGGTCACCGAACGTCCCGGCAACCTGCGGTTTGTCAGCCCGGACGGCAAACTGTCCGCGCCCCTGAGTGGCGTGCCGAAGGTGTTTGCCAAAGGGCAGGGCGGCCTGCTGGACGTGGTGCTGTCACCGGACTTCAAGGAGGACCGCCTGGTGTACCTGTCCTACGCCGAGGGCGGCGGCACGAATGGCACTGCAGGCACCGCAGTCGGGCGTGGGCGCTTGAGCGATGACCTGAGCGGCCTGCAAGACTTCAAGGTGATCCTGCGTCAGGAGCCCAAGCTGTCCACGGGCAACCACTTCGGCTCGCGGCTGGTGTTTGACCGCGATGGTTACCTGTTCGTGACCCTTGGGGAAAACAACGACCGCCCCACCGCCCAGGACCTCGACAAGCTGCAAGGCAAAGTCGTGCGGATCTTCCCGGATGGTCGTATACCGGAAGACAACCCCTTTGTCGGCCAGGAAGGCGTGAGGCCGGAAATCTGGTCCTACGGCCAGCGTAACCCCCAGGGTGCGGCACTCAACCCGTGGAGCGGCACACTCTGGGAAAACGAACATGGCCCGCGTGGCGGGGATGAGATCAATATCATTGAACGAGGGAAAAACTACGGCTGGCCCCTGGCAACCCATGGCATCAACTATTCCCTGACGCCGATTCCCGAGGCCAAGGGCAAGACAGTCGAAGGCACCGTTGCACCGCACCACGTCTGGGAAAAATCCCCGGGTGTGAGCGGCATGGCGTTCTACGACGCTGACCGGTTCAAGGCCTGGCAGCACAACGTGTTTATCGGGGCATTGGTCAGCCAGGAGTTGATTCGCTTGCAGTTCGATGGGGACAAGGTCATCCACGAAGAGCGACTGCTGGGTGGCCTGAAAGCGCGAATCCGCGATGTGCGCCAGGGCCCGGATGGTTACCTGTATGTGCTCACGGATGAAGATAACGGCGTGTTGTATCGGGTGGGTTTGAACCAGGACTGACGGATACGGCAAATACCAATGTGGGAGCGGGCTTGCTCGCGAAAGCGGTGGGTCAGTCGCTGGAGATGTTGGCTGAGCCATTGCCTTCGCGAGCAAGCCCGCTCCCACAGTTGTGTAGCGTCGAGCCTACAACCCAAGCTCCGACAACCCCGGATGCTCATCCGGACGCCGCCCCAGCGGCCAGTGGAACTTGCGCTCGCTTTCCTTGATCGGCATGTCGTTGATGCAGGCAAACCGGTTCGCCATCAAGCCGTTCTCGTCAAACTCCCAGTTCTCGTTGCCGTAGGAGCGGAACCAGTTGCCGGAGTCGTCATGCCATTCATAGGCATAGCGCACCGCAATGCGGTTGCCGGTAAACGCCCACAACTCCTTGATCAACCGATAATCCAGCTCTCTGGCCCATTTGCGGGTCAGGAAGGCCTTGGCCTCTTCGCGGTTGTGGGCGAACTCGGCACGGTTGCGCCATTGGGTATCCAGGGTATAGGCCAGGGACACCCGTTGCGGGTCCCGGGAGTTCCAGCCGTCTTCGGCCAGGCGAACTTTCTCAATCGCCGACTCACGGGTAAACGGCGGCAACGGCGGGCGTATTTCAGCAGTGGATGACATGGGACGGCTCCTTCACAGGTTTAAAGGTCAGGTCAAAGTTGCAATAGGGTTCGCGCGATGGATTGCGCATTATCGGCAGCGGTGGTGTCGCCCATCACCAGGGCAACGGTAATGGCGCCATCAATCAGGATCAGCAGGTGCGCGGCCTGGCGTTCCGGGTCGGGGGTGCCATGTGCTTGACACAGTTCAAGGGCGTACTCGAACAGTTTCTGTTTATGGGCCTTGGCCAGTTGGCGCACCGGGTTGTGCGGGTCGCCGGTCTCGCCGCTGGTGTTGATGAAGGCGCAGCCGCGAAAGTCATCGGAGCCGAACCAGGTTTTCAACGCGCTGAACACACCCAGCAGGCGCTCGCCCGTGGTGGAGTGGTGTTCAACTTCGCTGCGCAGCCACTGCATCCAGCGCTCGTCGCGGCGTTGCAGGGCGGCAATCACCAGTTCGTCCTTGTTGGCGAAGTAGCGGTAGACGCTCTTTCTGGAGACGCCGGCGGTTTTCACCAGAAGATCCATGCCGGTGGCAGCGATGCCATTTCGGTAGATCAACTTTTCGGTAACGTCGAGGATAATGTCGCGAGTGATATCGTTCATGGAGATTACAGTAGAACGATCGTTCTCCTTGGTCAATTAATTATTTTTAACCCTGGGCGGGAAGACCTGAGCCAGCCCATGGTGTAAGCTCTGGAGTCCTTCGGATTCGACCCATTGCGAGCCCTATGCCGTCGTTATTCAAACGCTCCCTGTTGCCCAAGCTGCGCGGTTTTCCCCTCACGCCCGACGCGATCGAGGTGCTGTCCGGCGCCGCCGAGTACCGCCGTTGCCTGCTGGAGAAAATTTCCCAGGCCACCCAGCGCATCTACATCGTGGCGTTATACCTGCAGCAGGATGAGGCGGGACAAGAGATCTACGACGCGCTGCATGCTGCCAAGGCCGCCCGGCCCGGGCTGGATATCGTGGTGGTGGTCGACTCGCTGCGGGCCCAGCGTGGTTTGATCGGCGCCGGCAAGCAGCCGGGCAACAGCGCCTGGTACCAGGCCATGACCGAGTCCCACAGCACCGAAGTGCCGGTGTATGGGGTGCCGGTGCAAACCCGCGAACTGTTCGGCGTGCTGCACCTCAAGGGCTTCGTGATCGATGACAGCGTGCTGTACAGCGGCGCCAGCCTGAATAACGTGTACCTGCACAAGTTCGACAAGTACCGCTATGACCGTTATCACCTGATCCACAACAAGGCGCTGGCCGACTCGATGCAGCACCTGGTGGAGCACGGCCTGGTGGCCGCCAAGGCGGTGCATCGCCTGGACCTGCCCAACCCGCCGACCACCCGCAGCCTGCGCAACGACATCGGCGACCTGCGCAGCCGCCTGAAACACGCGGTGTATGACACCTCGGCGGGGCAGTTGCCCAACGGCAGCCTGACGGTCAGTCCGTTGCTGGGCGTGTGCAAGAACAACCCCCTGAGCCGGGTGATCTGCGAGCTGATTGCCAGCGCCCAGCACCAGCTGACTATCTGTACGCCGTACTTCAACCTGCCGCTGCCGGTGACCCGGGAAATCAACCGCGCCCTGGCCCGCGGGGTGAAGATTGACATCATTGTTGGCGACAAGACTGCCAACGACTTCTACATCCCGCCGAGCGAGCCGTTCAAGGTCATCGCCGCGCTACCGTATCTCTACGAAATAAGCCTGCGTCGCTTCGCCAAGCGCCACCAGCGCATGATCGACAGCGGCCAGCTGAACCTGCACCTGTGGCGCGACGGCGACAACACCTACCACCTCAAGGGCATGTGGGTCGACCAGCGCTACACCTTGCTGACCGGCAACAACATCAACCCACGAGCGTTTCGCCTCGACCTGGAAAACGCCTTGCTGATCGATGATCCCAAGGGTGAGTGGGTAGGGCCACGGTGCACCGAGCTTGCCGAGATTTTCCAGCACACCTCGCGTATTGAACGCTACCAGCAGCTGGAAACCCTGGTGGAGTACCCGGCGGCCGTCGGCAAGTTCTTGCGCCGGGTCAGCCGGGTGCGGATCGAGCGTTTGCTGTATCGGATTTTGTAGGGCCCGTGACCTTGCAGGTTAATCCGGAATCGACCTGACAAGAATGTTGTCCAAGTCGTAGCGATGGGGTTCGCTGCCTGCACTTCTTGACCAGAGTCTGATTGAGATTGGGTGAGTGCCTCCGTCCTCTTTCACGTACGGAAGAGGGACAGTCAGGCGCGTCCAGCCGGGAGACGGTGGATGTGGCCCGTATGCTTGCTCCAAGCCTCCCGCCAACACGATGATGTCCGTTTCCGATAGGGTCCGGTATTCAAAGATCACTGTGTATTCAGTGCCCTTTATGAATGAGTAGGACTTGGAGATACCCATCTCATGAACCGCATCGGATGCATTGGTGAGGTAGAACTCGTGATCGTTCCCAGGCGTCCGTGGCTCAAGCTTTGCGGTGTCTGGGCGGTCCGGGTGCCAGCCATTCCAATTTCTGTCAGTAAATGTCGTCAAGTCATTCAGGTCGTCGCTCATGGTGCTTGTCTCCAGAAAAGGTAGGTGGCCTCAGCTAATGCTGTGGCCACGCGCTTTATCAGAGGCTTTTCAGGGATGGACGTCTACTGTCAGAAATAACAGGTAGCTCAACCTGGGGTGTTACCTGGTTGCCGTGCCGCCGGCCAGCACGCGATCAATAGCAGCAGCGCCGCCGCCACCAAGTAGGGCAGGCGAGGTTCGATCGCGTAGATCAAGGTCCCGGCCAACGGCCCGACCACCACGCCCAGGCCTTGGGCCGCACCCACCGAACCTGCCGTGGCGCCTTGCTCCGACGCATCCACCGCATTCGCCGCCAGCGCCGCGAAAGACGGGAAGATCCAGCCCATGCCGGCCGCGGACACAAAAAAGCACAGCCACAGGATCCAGGCCGTATCAGCGAACATGCTGCCGGCAAATCCCAGGGCTGACACCACCGCACCGATGCGAATCATCCGCAGCGGCGGCCACTCCAGTTTGCGCACTACCAGTTGCGAACAGATCAACGCCAGCCCGACCATGGTCAGGGCGATACCGGCAGTTTGTGCCGCATCGGCCGGGTTCATCTTCAAGCGATCCAACGCGAAAAAACCCACGGTTATCTGCGCGATCGACACACACAGCATCGCGACAAACGCCACCACCAACGGTCGACGCAGGCGTGGGTCCGAGAGGTTGACCGGCTTGGGCGGCTGCTTGAGGTGCAGCTCCTGGCGCGGCAATTTGGCCAGCAGCAACAAGAATCCCAACAGCGGTAACACCGCCATCGCATAAAACGGCAGGCTCAGGCTGTGACGCGCCAACAGCGCAGCAATCGCCGGGCCCAGCACCAGGCCGCAGGCGTTGGCGGCGCCCAGGGAAGCCATGGCCTTGGCGCGGTGCTCAGGCTCAATGTTGTCGGCCACCAGCGCATAGCCGCCCACCGGTATCGCAGCGTAGAACACGCCGATCAGGCCACGACCCAGAATCAGCCCGATAAACGCCAACATGGCCGATGGCAGCAGTTGCAGGGACGCATCGATAAACACGCACAGCGCCCAGTAGGCCAGGGTGAAACCACCGGTGCCCAGCAGCAGCACACGGCGCCGGCCCAGTCGGTCACTGGCCTGGCCCCATGGACGAGCCAGAAGCATCCAGATCACCCCGGACACGGTGACCGCCGCACCTGCCTGCCAGGTGGCCAGGCCAAGCACCCGAGCGATCGGGCCAATCAGCGAGACAAATGCCATCATCGCCATGGTGCAGGCCATGTTGGCCAACAGCAGCGGCCTCAGGTTGAATGGGCGGTCAGTGTGCAAAGTCGCGAGTGCAGCGTCTTGGGAGCTGTTCATCGGTTATCCAAGGGCAGGAGAAAAGGGCAGTCGTGCATCCACCATCACCAGCGGGCGGCCATGCACCTGTTCCAGGCGGCCACTCACACCATAGACGTTTTTCAGCAACGCCTGATTGATCACCACTTGCGGTGGCCCGGCAGCGGCCAACTGACCGTTGTGCAACACCACCACCTGATCACTGAAGCCCAGGGCGAGGTTGATGTCGTGCACCACCACCAGGGTGATCAGGTTGCGTTCGCGGGTGGCCTGGGTGATGGCTTCCACCACCTGGCACTGGTGATACAGGTCCAGGGCGCTGGTGGGTTCGTCCAGCAGCAACACCCGAGGCTGGCGCACCAGGGCCTGGGCCAGGCCCACCAGTTGGCGCTGGCCACCGGAAAGTGCATCGATCGGGCGGTCGGCGAGGGCGGTCAGGTCGAGGTCGGCGAGGATTTTTTCCACGCCCTTGAGCACCGTCGGGCTCGGCCGCCCAGGCGCAAAACCCGCGCCGCGATGGCCGGCCATGGCCGCACTCAGTACCGCTTCGAAGGCGCACAGGCGCGTACGCTCCGGCAGGCTCTGAGGCAGGTACACCACTTGTTGCGCGCGCTCGACTTGCGGCAGGCGATTGAGATCGACACCCTCCAGCCAGATCTGGCCGTGCGCCTTGTGCAGTCCGGCGATGCCACGCAACAAGGTCGACTTGCCGGCAGCGTTGGGGCCGATCAGCGCGGTGATGGTGCCGGGCAGCAACGCCGGCAGATGAATGTCCTGCAGCACGCTGCGACTGCCGTAGTGCATGCTCAATGCTTGTGTGCTTAATCCGGTCACAGAGCACCTCGGCGGTTACGCATCACAATCGCCATGAAAAACGGAATTCCCACCAGTGCGGTGACAATCCCCACCGGAATCAACACGCCGGGCATCAATGCCTTGCTGGCAATCGACGCCATCGACAGGATCAAGCCACCGCTGAGCACGCTCGCTGGCAGGAACAAGCGGTGATCTTCACCCACCAACAGCCGCGCGATATGCGGAGCAATCAGCCCGATAAAACCGATAGTGCCGACAAACGAAACCGCCAGCGCCGACAGCAGGCTGATGCGCAGCAACGACAGCACCCGCAGGCGGCCGACATCAATCCCGAAACTGCGGGCGCGTTCCTCGCCCAGGGTCAGGGCAGTCAACGCCCAACTCTGACGCAGGGAAAACGGCAGGCACAGCAGCAACGCCGCAGCGAGGATCGCGAGCTTTTCCCAGGACGCCCGGGCCAGGCTGCCCAGGGTCCAGAACACCAGTTGCTGAAGGCTGTCCTGGCTCGCCACAAACTGCAGCAGTGCCACCAGCGCATTGAACGCAAACACCAGGGCAATCCCGAACAGCACCAGGCTCTCCACACCAAACCCACGCCAGCGTGCCAACAGATACAGCAATGCCACCGATGCCAGTGCGAACAGAAAGGCGTTGGCCGAAATCAGGTACTGCGCCGGCACGCCAGGAATGCCCATCCCGAGCACAATGGCCAGGGCTGCACCGAAGGCGGCGGCGGCGGAAACGCCGAGGGTGAACGGGCTGGCCAGCGGGTTATCCAGCACCGTCTGCATTTCGGCGCCGGCCAGGGCCAGTGCCGCGCCCACCAGTACCGCCATCAACGCGTAAGGCAGGCGCACATTCCATACGATCACCGCCTCCACCCGCGGCATCGAAGCCGGGTCCCACAGCACTTGCAACAGGCGCGTCAGGCTCATGCCGGAAGGCCCGGTGGTGATGTCCACCGCCAGGGAAACCACCAATGCCAACGCCAGCGCCGACAACAGCAATACCCGTCGTCCATGGCGGTGGCGATAGCGCTCACCTGCGCCATCGGCGCTCGCACAGGCTTGCACCTGCGTCACGGCACAAGGCTCGTGGTGAATACGCCGCTGGCCGGAATTGGCATAAAGCGCCGGTACAATTCGGCTCGGGTCTGTTCCGGATCCAGGTCGGCGAACAACTCAGGATGCAGCCACTTGGCCAGGGCCTGCACTGCGATCAAGTGTTCCGGCGAGTCATAGAAAATATGCCAGAGGCCATGCACGTTGCCTTCACGTACCGCCCGCAGTTCATTCAGCGGCGCGCGCTGGGACACTTGCTTGAGGCTGTCGTTGGCCTGCTGCGGCGTGGCCGAATAGCCGAGGGTCACACCGCCCTGGCCGTGGCCGAATACGCCGGTGGCGACGTACACATCCGGATCGCTGGACAGAATGTATTCGACGTTCAATGTGCCGATCGGGCCGGGAATGCGCCCGTCGGCGATGTTCCGGCCACCCGCGAGCTTGATCATTTCCCCGAAGTTGCCGGTGCCCGGCGAACCACAGCAATCCTGCAGGCCGGCGAGCATGTCGATGAAGATCTTCGGCCGTTTTACCGTCCCGGCCTTGGCCAGGGTATCGGTGACCTTGGCCAGCGAGGCCTGGTAAAACGCGATGTAGTCCTCGGCTTGTTGATTACGGTCCAGAGCCTTGCCCAGCAGGCGCATGCTCGGCACCGTGTTGCTCAGCGGATGGTCGCTGAAGTCGACGAAAATCACCGCCACGCCGGCCGCTTCCAGCTGCTTGACCGCCTCGCTGTCGGGGCTCGGGCCATGGCCGCCGCTCAAGGCCATGATCGCCAGGTCCGGGTGTACCGCCAGGGCCTTTTCCACACTGAAGGTTTCGGCGGAGGTGCCGCCTACCAACGGTACGTTGTCGGCTTCGGGAAAGTGCTTCTGGAACGCGGCGTAACCCTGCACGTCCAGGCCGCGAAAATCCCCTTGCCAGCCGGCGATGCGGGTAAACGGGTTCTTGCCTTCAAGGAGCGACAGCGAGTAGATCATCCGGCCTTCACCCAGCAGGATATGCGAGACCTTGTCCGGTACGTCGACCTTGCGCCCCGCCAGGTCGGTGACGGTGTGGGCGCAGGCCAGGCCGCTCATTAACAGGCCAAGACCGAGCAGCAGGCCGCGTTGCAACAACAGAGGGTGTTTCATGAACAATTTCCTTGAACAGTTGGGCGCACGTGGCGGACGCGTTTGCGCCACCACAACAACAGCCCGGTGAGATAGAGCAGCGGCAATGCCAGGCCGCAAAGAAAGGCCAGGGCCGCGCCGGGCAACCCGAGCAACAGGTGGCCGTGGGCGGCGGAGAACAGCGGTTTGATCGCGGCGGGGTTGGCGAAGAACCAGTCGGGCCGGGCCAGCCAGGCGCCGCTGCCGGCAATCACCGCCAACGGCAGGCACAGCCAGGCGGCTGCGACGTTGTGCCATTCCCGCAGGCGGCGCAGGCCCTGGCTGCCCGGGCGCAAGCTGGCGGCTTTCCACCAGCTGCGCCGCCCCGGCCACCACAGGTACAGGCCGCTGCCCACCGAGCCCAGCAGCACCAGGCCACAGGCAAACAGGGCGACGGCGCCAATGGGCGGCGGCAACAGCAGTGCCCGGTGCAGCGCCACCAGCTTCGCCAGCCACAGGTCATCGAACACAAAAAATGCCCGTGGCTCGGCACTGTAGGGATCGATCATCGCAATGCCGATGCCGGGCCGATCCTCCAGGGCTCCGAAGACGATCGCGTTGTCCGATTCCAGGAAACCCTGGCGCGGTTTTGCGGCGCCAAAGACTTTCTGAAATTGCGGGTAGGCACCCAGTGCCGCGCTGATCCACTGCGCGTCATCCAGCAGTGCGCCGTGTTCAACCGGAGCCAGGTCCAAGGCCTGGCTGCCGACCTCCCAGCGCAGGATCGGCCCCTTGAGTTCCAGCAGCGCACCGCTCAAGCCAATCAGCGCCAGCAGCAGGCCGACGCTCAGCGCCAGCCATCGATGCACACGAAGCCACCACCCACGCATGGCAGTTACCAGCGATAGCGCAGGCTGGCGATGACACTGCGGTCATACCCGGCACTGCAGCTGGAGAGGGAGCAGCCTTCGTAATAGTGCTTGTCGGTCAGGTTGGTGGCATTCACCGCCAGGCGCAGGCCCTTGGCCGCCGGGATCAGCTTGTCGAAATCGTAGTGCACCGCCGCGTCGAGCAAGGTGTAGGAGGGCACGCTCACAGTGTTGGCAGCATCGGCCTCGGTGGAACCGATATAGCGTACGCCGACGCCAAATCCGAGCCCGGTGAGCGGGCCAAAGGGCAGGGTGTAGTCAGCCCACAACGACGCCATTTTTTCCGGGGTGTCGGTGGGGCGGTTGCCTTTTTCCAGCGGGTTGTTGCTCTTGCTGACTTCGGCGTCGTTGTAGGTCAGGGTTGCCAGCAGGTCCAGGCCCTTGGCGAGGCTGGCCTTGCCTTCCAGCTCCACGCCGCGCACGTTGACCTCACCGGTCTGCACGCTGTTCAGCGGGTTGCTCGGGTCGGTGGTCTTGACGTTCTGCTGGGTCAGGTCGAACAGCGACAGGGTGATGTAGCTGTCGATCCCGGGCGGCTGGTACTTGATGCCGACTTCCGACTGCTTGGCGGTGCTCGGTTTGAAGCTGGTGCCGTAGAAATCAGTGCCGAGCACCGGGTCGAACGAGGTGGCGTAGCTGATGTACGGCGACAGGCCGTTGTCGGCCAGGTAAACGAGGCCTGCACGGTAGGTGAACTTGTTGTCGTCCTGCTTCTGCCCGGTGTCGGTCAGGCGGTTGTCGGTGCGCGCACTCGAATGATCCTGGCGACCGCCGACGGTCAGTACCCAACGGTCGTTGAACGTCATCTGCTGCTGGGCGTAGAGCCCGGTCTGGTCGGCGCGCTGCAAGGTGCTGGCGAACGGGGTGTTCGGCGCGAACACACCCCCGTGCACCGGGTTGTAGATGTCGATCGACGATGCCGCGCCGCCGTTGAGGTAATAGTCTTCACGGGTGCGCCGGTAATCGACCCCCAGCAGCGACACCATCTGCACCTCGCCAAGGTTCCAGCGGGCCTGGGCATTGTTGTCCAGGGAGTACACGTCGCCGACGATGCGGAAGCGGTAGGCCGACCGGTTCAAGGTGCGCAGGTCCGGCGCCAGGGACATGCCGCTGGCGGTGTTGGTCAGCAGGTTGACGTGGCCATAACGTGCGCTGGAATTCAGGCTCCACACATCGTTGATCCGGTGCTCCAACAGGTAGCCCAGCGAGTATTGCGTGCGGCCGTTGTCCAGGCCGGGTTCGTCGAGAAAGACGTTGTGTTTGACCTTGCCATTCGGGTTCGGCTTGAGCGTGCCCACCGTCGGCAGGAACACCCGGGGCGCGCCGAATTCATCCTCCGAGTAATCGGCCAGTACGGTCAGGCTGGTGTCGTCGTTCGGCCGCCAGGTAAACGACGGCGCGATGAAGGTTTTGTCGTCCTTGATGTGATCGAACTGGGTGCCGCTGCTGCGCTCCAGGCCCACCAGCCGATAGAGGAATTGCCTCTGGTCATCCAGTGGCCCGCTGAAGTCGAACTGGCCCTGGGCGCGGTCGAAACTGCCGCCCTGGAGCTGCACTTCATGGAACGACTGGTCCAGTGGCCGCTTGCTGATCTGGTTGACCACACCGCCCGGTGCGTTCTGGCCGAACAACACCGAGGCCGGGCCCTTGAGCACGTCGATGCGTTCCAGGCCATAGGCTTCGGCTTTTGGCCAGGCCTGGGTGGTGGTGCCACGTAAGCCGTCGCGCAACATGCCGGTGCTGGTCACGTCGAAGCCGCGAATCGAGAGGTTGTCGAAGCGCTGGCTGGCGGCGGTAGTGTTGGCCTGCACGCCGGCCGTGTAGCGCAACGCTTCGCTCACCGATTGCACTTGCTGCGCGTCCATCTGGTCGCGGGTCACTACGGAGATCGACTGGGGGATTTCATTGAGCGCGGTGTCGGTTTTGGTCCCGCTGAGGCTACGCTTGGCCACGTAGCCGGCCTGTTGTCCGGTGGGGCTGTCGGCTTGGGTCCCGGTGACCACGCTGCTGTCGAGCACCAGGGCGTGATCGGTGTCCGCCTCGGCGGCCTGCACAAGGTTCATCTGGGTCAGCGACAGGCCCAGGGCAACGCCATGGATCAGGGTTGCCAAGGGCTTGCGACTGGTTTTCAAGTGCGGGACTGCGGTATCGATTGGCAAACCTGGGGTGTCTCGGTACAGAACGCGGGTGCCCATGCTTCACTCCATGATGAGGTGTTCAATGCGAATGCAAACTTATCTCATCCAGGCGTTGTGACGCAGGGCTATTGCTTTGGGTCGAGCGATCATTTCTTTCGTTTGCGGGGCAGGGCGGAACTTTCACAACCCGTCAGCGCAACGCCTTGGGCGAAACCCCGAAACGCTTGCGAAACGCCGTGGAGAAATGCGCCGGGCTGTAACCCACGCGGTACGCGGCGCTGGACACATTGGTCTCACCGCTGGCGAGCAGGCGATAGGCTTCGGCCAGGCGCTGTTCCTGCAAGTACACATAGACACTGGTGCCGAATACCTGACGAAAGCCCGCGGTCAATTTGCGCGGGTTGAGGCCGACTGCGCGAGACAGCTCGGCCAATGACGGCGAAGCCTGCAACGAACCGAGCAACAGGTCGCGGGCGGCATGAATGCGTTCGATGTCCGCTGAGTTGCAATGGGCGTCCTGCACCGGGCGCGACTCGGTTTGCGCGAGAATTCCCTCCACCCCCAGCGCTGTCAGCTCCAGGGCCTTGCCGCCCAGATAGAAGGAGCGGGCAGGGCCCTGCAACGGGCAGGTGAAAATCTGTTGGGCAAGGGCGAGCAACGGTTTGCTCGCGGGCTGGCAGAACATCATCGGCCCGCCGCCGCGTTTATCCAGCAGGCGCTCAGGCTCAAGGCCGACGCTGCGGATCGACGGGAAATCCAGCTGCACGGTGGTGTAGCGCACCGGCACACCACTGGCGAACAGGTGATCGCCACAATGTTCACCCTGGTTGGCCACGGCGCACAGGGTCGGCCCGCGAATCTCCACTTCCTGCTGGCCTTCGACCCGGCAATTGAGCTGGCCGCTGAGCACCAGGATGATCTTCAAACCTTGCCACAGCGGCTCTTGCATCCACATCTGGCTGTCCATCAACACAGTCCCGGCGGACAGGGTGATTTCCGGCACGACGGTGGCGGCACCCGTGTTCAAAGTGTTGGGAAAATTGAGGGTGAAATCCCTTTGGGTCGGTAGCGGCGCAGCGTGTGGGCTGAGCATGGCGGACTCCCTGTGAACCGGAAAAGAGGGGCATACGCTAGCAGGAAATTTCTTACCTGTAATTAAGAATGATTATCCTTTAGCCGAAAGCCCGGACCACGCCTCATCGCTGCAGGCCGCAGAAACTCACGCTGTAGCGCAATCAAAAGAAAAAGCCGCGCAAACGAATGTCCTGCCGGTTGCCGTGCTGCGGCTTTTGCCTATTAATAATCACTCTCATTTCCGCAGCCCTTGGCGACTCATGGATGAACCGCTCAATGACCCATTCTCCCTAGCCCTTTTCACCCTTGCCCCGCAGGCCTTTTGTTCACGGCATCGGCCCCTTATTGCCGAAAAAAACTCTGGAGACCCCATGACTATCATTGACGACTGCCCCGATTGGCCCGAAGCGTTTGCCCAACGCTATCGCGACGCAGGCTATTGGCGCGACGAGACCTTTGGCGACCTGCTACGCAACGCCGCCCGCACCTTTGGCGAGCGTGAAGCGATCACCGATGGAACGCTGCGGGTGAGCTATCGCCAACTGGATCAACGGGTCGATCAACTGGCCGGCGGGTTCTCCCGGCTGGGGTTGGTGGCAGGGGACAACGTGGTGGTGCAACTGCCGAACTGCGTGGGTTTTGTCGAAGTGTGCTTCGCCCTGTATCGCCTCGGCGTACGGCCAATCTTTGCGTTACCGGCCCATCGTCATCTGGAAATCGGCCGCTTCTGCGAGTTTGCCCAGGCCAGGGCATACCTCTGCGCTGACGTCACGGCAGGTTTTGATTATCGGGGCATGGCCCGTGGCTTGAAGGCGGCCCATGGCGACCTTGCGTGGGTGATCGTGGCCGGTGAGGCTGAAGAATTCATCGCGCTCGAAGACCTTTATCTGGACGACCCGCAGCCAACCTTTTCTGCGCCGCCCGCGGATGCCGTCGCGTGTTTCCAGTTGTCCGGTGGCTCCACCGGCGTGCCGAAACTGATCCCGCGTCGCCACAATGAATACCTCTACAACGTGCGGACCAGCGCCGAACGTTGCGGCCTGACCGACGCCACGGTGTACCTCGCCGCGCTGCCCATGGCCCATAACTTTCCCATGTGCTGCCCGGGGTTCATGGGCACCTTGCTGATGGGCGGCCGTGTGGTGCTGAGCGGCTCGCCAAGCGCCGAAACCTGCTTCGCCCTGATCGAGCATGAACGCGTGACCCATACCGCGCTGGTGCCGCCACTGGTGCTGGTCTGGCTGGATGCCGCCCAGGCGCGCGGGCAGGGCCTGCCAGGATTGCAACTGCTGCAAGTCGGCGGCGCCAAACTGAGCTTCGAGGCTGCCCGCCGCGTGGAACCCACCCTCGGCTGCCGCTTGCAGCAAGTGTTCGGCATGGCCGAGGGGCTGATTTGCTATACCGACCCCAACGACCCACCGCAACGAGTCCTGCACACCCAGGGCAAACCCATGTCCCCGGGCGACGAAATCCGGGTGGTGGACGACAACGAACAGGACGTGATACAGGGCCAGGTCGGCCAATTGCTGACCCGTGGTCCGTACACGATTCGCGGTTACTACCGCCACCCTGCGCACAACGCCCAGGCGTTTACCACTGACGGTTTCTACCGCACCGGCGACCGGGTAATGCTCACCGACGACGGCTACCTGATGGTCGAAGGTCGCGACAAGGACGTGATCAACCGTGGCGGCGAAAAGATCGCCGCCGAAGAAGTCGAAAACCTCCTGCTCAGCCATCCTGCCGTCGCCGATGTGGCCTTGGTGGCGATGCCGGACGCCTACCTCGGCGAACGCACCTGCGCCTTCGTGATTCCCCGTGGCACGGCACCGCGCCCGCCGGAACTGCTGCGCCATCTGCGTGAGCAAGGGTTGGCGGCCTTCAAGCTGCCGGACCGCTTCGAATTTATCCCCGGTTTCCCGCAAACCGGCGTGGGCAAGGTCAGCCGCAAGCACCTGCGGGAGGCTATCCAGCAGCTGTATTTCGGGGCAAAACAACCTGAGGGAAGCGCCGCCCGTGGCTGATCAAGACTCGCTGCGTGAACTGCTCGCGCCTGTACGTGGCCGGTTGATCTGCGCCATGCTGCTGCAAGCCCTGGCGACCCTGATCGGCCTGCTGCCGTTGATCGCGGTGGCGGAGTTGGCGCCGTCGTTGCTGGACGGAAAACTCGATCTGCACGATGGGTTCTGGTGGTTGTTGGCCGGTGCGGGCGCTTTGCTGTTGCGCATGCTCGGGCTGGCTGCCGCCTTGCAGATGACCCACCTGGCCGACAGCGACCTGCAACGCCAGGTTCGCCAACGGCTGGCCGCGCATTTGGCGCGGGTTCCGCTGGCTTGGTTCAGCGCCCGTGGTGGGCAAAAAGTCGACCGTGTTTTGCTCGACGACGTAGGTGCGCTGCATCAACTGGTGGCGCACTTGCCAAACAACCTCGCCGCCGCATTGGTGGCGCCCCTGGCGTGCCTGTTGTACCTGCTGACGGTAAGTGTGCCGATGACCGTTGTGGTGCTGCTGCCTCCAGCGCTGGCGCTGTGGCGACTGCGAGCCTTGCGCTCCCAGGCTTATCGGGATGACCAGAAGGCACTGGGCGCCGCGCTGGGCAACCTGTCCCTGGCCACCCAGCAGTTTGTGCAGAGCATCGCCATGGTCAAGTCATTCGGCCGGGCCGATCGGGTGCAGTCAAAGTTCTTCGGTGCGGTGGAACGTTTCGCCAGTTTCTTTTCCTGCTGGGCCCAACGCTGGGCCGGGCTTGGGGCGAGTGTCGAGGTGCTGCTTTCGCCGTTGCTGGTGCTGGCCCTGGTGCTGTTGGGCGGTGCGTCGCTGGTGGCTGGCGGTTGGCTGATGCCGGTGCAACTGCTGCCGTTCCTGCTGCTGGGGCCGGCCCTGGCAGCGCCGGTCGCGGCCGTCGGGCATGGTGCGGATGCACTGGTGCAGGGCCGCATGGCCGCCAGCCGTATCGCCACCGTGCTCAACAGCGCGACGTTGACGCAACCTCGCGAATCCCGCGAGCCCAAGGGCCGCCAGGTGAGCTTTGAAGGCGTGGACTTTCGCTACCCCGACGGCACGCAGGTGCTGCATGACATTGACCTGGATCTACCGCCCGGCACGCTGACCGCATTGGTGGGCGACTCGGGCGCCGGCAAATCCACCCTGGCCACTTTGCTTGCGCGCTTTGCCGATGTGAGTGCCGGGGCGATCCGCATCGGCGACGTCGACCTGCGGGACATGCACAGCGCCACCTTGTATCGCCAGGTCGCCTTTGTGTTCCAGGATGTGCGCCTGCTGCGCACCAGCGTCCTCGACAACCTGCGCCTGGCGCGCCCCGACGCCACGCAAATCGAGGTGGAAGCCGCCGCCCGGGCCGCGCAGATTCACCAGCGCATCCTCGCGCTGCCCCAGGGGTATCACACCGTCCTCGGAGCCGGCGTGCAACTGTCCGGCGGTGAAGTGCAACGCCTGGGCATTGCCCGGGCGATGCTCAGTGAAGCGCCGATCCTGATTCTCGATGAAGCCACCGCCGCCAGTGATCCTGAATCCGAAGCCGCGATCCAGCAGGCGCTGTCTCGCCTGGCCCGTGCCCGCACGGTGCTGGTAATCGCCCACCGCTTGAGCAGCATCCAGGACGCCGACCAGATCGTCGTGCTGCAAGGCGGGCGGATTGTCGAGCGCGGTACGCATCACGGCTTGCTGGACCAGCAGGGCACTTACGCCGGGCTGTGGGCCGCTGAGCAGTTTTCGGCGGCCGCACTGAAGAGGGCACGGGCATGATTCGCGCGCTGTTACGCAGCCTGCAACCCCGTGAAGCCGGCTTGTTGCGGCGTGCGCTGATGGCGATGGCGTTGAGTGCGTTGGCCCAGGGCGCAGCGTTGGCGTTGTTGCCGATGGCCTTTGCCCAGTGGTTCGGCAACACCACGCCTTGGGCCTGGGCCATCGGTTTCACCGGCATGGCCTTGTTGTGCCTCTGGCTGCGCCGGTATGCCCAGCTGGCGGGCTATCGCGCCGGTGCCGAAGCAGCCCAGGCGTTGAACCGACGCATTGGTGACAAGCTGGTGCAACTGCCGCTGGAATGGTTTGTGGAGCGGCGCAGCGCTGAACTGAATCGCCTGGTGACTCACACCGTGCTGCAAATCATGAGCACCCCGGCGCACCTTTTGCAGCCAATGGCCAATGCGCTGTTGACGCCTTTGGCACTCCTGCTGGCGCTGTTTTTCTACGACCGCTCCATGGCGTTGGCGGCACTGGCCGCGTTGCCGTTGCTGGTGCTGGTGTACCACTGGGGCGTGCGCTGGGGCGGGCAAGCTGAAGCACTGAGCGAAGCCGCAGCCAATGAAGCGGCGGCCCGGGTGATGGAGTTTCTGCGCCAGCAACCGTTGCTGCGCTCCAGCGGGCGCACCGAGCAAGGTTTCGACCTGCTCACCGAG
The DNA here is from genome assembly GCF_013385665.1 of Pseudomonas sp. D4002. NCBI lineage: Bacteria > Pseudomonadati > Pseudomonadota > Gammaproteobacteria > Pseudomonadales > Pseudomonadaceae > Pseudomonas > Pseudomonas sp. D4002. Next base: position 22,582 of record NZ_JACAPN010000047.1, on the reverse strand, counting down.
GCCCTGGCCCAGCAGCAACAGGCACAGCGTCACGCCCACTGGCGCACTTTTCCCGCCGCGCTGGGTTTGGCGGTGGTGTTGCAGGCCGGCTACAGCGCCATCCTGTTATGCGGCCTGTATGCCGTGTTGGGTGGCACCCTCGATGCGGCGAAGTTCCTGGCGCTGGCGATTCTCGCCACCTGCCTGGTGGAGCCAATGGGCGCGCTGGTCAACCTCGGTACCACGTTGCGCCAGACCCGCCACGGCTTGAATCGCCTGCGCCACCTGCTGCAGATGCCGGGGTTGCCTGAGCCTCTCGAACCCCAACCTGCCCTGGGTTACGACGTGCAAGTGCGGGACGTAGGACTGGTCCGCCAGGGCCAGGCGATCTTGCAAGGCATCGACTTCACGTTGCAGGAGCGTTCGCTGAACCTGGTGGTGGGGGCGTCCGGCTCCGGCAAGTCCAGCCTGTTGCGCCTGCTGGCGCGCTTCAGCGATGTAAGCAGTGGCGCGATTCACCTCGGCGGTGTCGACCTGCGGCAACTGTCGGCCCTGGCCCGAGATACCCAGGTCGCCTTGATGTTCCAGGACAGCCCGCTGTTGCCGGGCAGCCTGCTGGACAACCTGCTGCTGGGCCGCCCCGACGCCAGCGAAGAGCAATGGCAGCACGCCGCCCGCGCCACCGGCCTCGACCGCCTCGCCGAGCGCCTGCCCCAGGGCTGGCACACCGTGCTGGGCGAGCAGGGCGTCAGCCTGTCCGGCGGCGAGCGCCAATGCCTGGCGTTGTCGCGGGTGTTGCTCAAGGACGCGTCGCTGATCCTGCTGGACGAGCCGACCGCCGCCCTCGATGCCATCAGCGAGGCGCGGGTCAATCGGACCCTGTTGCAACTGGCCCGCCGGCACACGGTGGTGCTGGTCACCCACAAACCGACCTTGGCGCCCCATGCCGACCAGATTCTGCTGCTCGACCACGGCCAGTTGGCCCAGGTCGGCCGCCATGACGCGTTGATGGCCACGCCCGGCCGTTACCGCGAGTTGTTCCACGAGCGCGAAGCGATCAATCGCTGGCGCTTGCGCCCAGACCCTACCGTTCCCCAAAGGACCGTCCCCCATGACCGATAACCCATCACTGGCATGCGTTCATCCTGCACCCGGCGGCCTCGCACACAGCCCCGAGGCGCTGTGCGCCGGTGTCGCGCAGTTGCTCGACTATGCCCCCCAGGACCTGGAGCCCGATGCCTCGCTGATCGAGCAGGGCCTGGACTCGGTGAGCATGATGCGCCTGCCGGCCTTGCTCGCCCGCGAAGGTGTGCAGGTGAGCTTTGCGGAACTGATTGAGCAGCCGACCCTTGAGGCCTGGTGGTTGCTGATCGACCGCCGTCGCGGGCAGGCGACGCACCTCAAGCCCGTCGCCGCCGACAACGATTTCGCCCTCACACCGTTGCAGCAGGCTTATTGGTTTGGTCGCGACCCGGCCATGCCGCTGGGGGGCGTTGGCTGTCACCTGTATCAGGAGCTGGACGGGTATCAGGTCGACGCTCAACGCCTGGAAAGCGCGGTGATGCGCCTGACTCACCGCCATCCCATGCTGCGCGCCTGTTTCCCGAACGCCACTTGCCAGCGCGTGCTGCCGACCAGCCCGTGGCCTGGGTTGACCGTGCATGAACGGCCGGATGAGTTGGCCTTGCGTGAGCGCCTGGCCCACCGCTGCCTGGATGTGCGCCAGGGCGAGGTGTTTGATGTGCAACTCAGCCGCTTGCCCGACGGCCGCAGCCGGGTGCACCTGAACATCGATTTGCTGGTGGCGGACGTCCTGAGTATCAGCGTACTGCTGCGGGATCTGGCGCTGATCTACAGCGGGCAAGAGGCGCAGCTGCCACGTCTGGAATGGGATTTTGCCCACTACCTGGGCGCCACCCGAACCAGCGATGCCGGCGCGCGGGACTACTGGCTGCAACGTCTGGATGACCTGCCCGACGGCCCGCAACTCCCCTTGGCACACGAGCCGCAATCCCTCGGCCCGCCGCGTTTTCGTCGCCTGGCGATGCGCCTCGGCCGCGCGCAGTTGCGAGCCCTGGAAGACCAGGCCCGCCAACACGGCCTGACCCTGGCCAGCGTGCTGTGCTGCGCCTATACCCAAGTGCTGGGCCGCTGGAGCGCCAGCCAGCATTTCCTGTTGAACGTGCCGCTGTTCAACCGCCAGGAGCTGCACCCCTGCGTCCCGCATCTGCTGGCGGATTTTTCCAACCTGGTGCTGCTGGAGATCGACCAGCGCCAGGCGGGTTCTTTCGCGCAGCAGGCGCAAGCCCTGCAACGCCAACTGCACCGCGACATCGCCCACAGCGCCTGGCCTGGTGTGGAAGTGCTGCGTGAGTTGTCCCGCACCCGGCAAGGCGGCGCCCCCGTAGTGTTTGCCTGCAACCTTGGCGAAGCGTTTGTCGACGCCACTTGCCGGCAGCACCTGGGCGAACCGGGCTGGGCCTTGTCGCAAACGCCCCAAGTGTGGCTTGACCACCAGAGCTATCCGCTGCCCGATGGCCTGTTGCTCAACTGGGACGGGGTAGATGCGCTGTTCCCCGAAGGCCTGCTGGACGAAATGTTCACCGCCTATGGCGACCTGCTGGCGTGGCTGTGTACCGGTGACTGGCGCCAACCCGCGCCGCTGCCGTTGCCCCAAGGCCAGCAAGAGGTCCGTGCAGCGGTCAACCACACGCCCTGGGCCTATGACAAAGGCTTGCTGCACGATGGCTTTTTCCAACAGGCGCAGGTGCACCCGCAGCGGGTGGCATTGATCACCGAGGACGCTGAGTTGAGTTACGCCGAGCTGGCGGCCCAGGCCCTGCAAGTGGCAGCTGCCCTGCGCCAGTGGGGGATTGAACCGGGTGATACGGTGGCGATCACCTTGCCCAAAGGCCAGGCGCAAATCGTTGCGGTGCTCGGCATATTGGCGGCGGGCGCGGTGTATGTGCCGGTGGGTATCGAACAGCCGGCAGCCCGTCGCGACATGATCTATCAACGCGCCGGAGCCAAGGTGGTGATCACCGATACGGCCCACCGTGATCGCGGTGTATGGCTGGCGGACTTGCAAGTGGTGGACCTGGCCCAGGCGCGTTCGGCCAGGGCCCTGAAACAACCGATCGAGGTGGCGCCGGACGCACTGGCCTATGTGATTTTTACCTCTGGCACTACCGGCGAACCCAAGGGCGTCGAGGTTTCCCACCAGGCGGCGCTGAACACCGTCGCCGCGATCAACCGGCGTTATCAGGTGGGCGCGGATGACCGTGTGCTCGGGGTTTCCGCCCTCGATTTCGACCTGTCGGTGTACGACCTGTTTGGCCTGCTGAGTGTCGGTGGCGCCGTGGTGCTGCCAGCGGATGCGCGGCGCAAGGAGCCGTCCGAATGGTTGCGGCTGATCCGCCAGCAGCGCGTGACCCTGTGGAACTCGGTACCGGCGTTGCTCGACATGCTGACCCTCAAGGCCCGCGAGCCGAATGCCCTGAGCGGATTACGCCTGGCGATGGTCTCGGGTGACTGGGTCGGGCTGGACCTGCCACGCCGCCTGCGATTGGCAGCCGGCGAAAGCGCCCGGTTCGCCGCTCTCGGCGGCGCCACTGAAGCGGCCATCTGGTCCAACGTCCAGGACGTCGACGAAGTGCCGGCTCACTGGCTCTCGATTCCCTACGGCAAACCCCTGGATAACCAAAGCTTTCGAGTCGTCGACAGCCAGGGCCGCGATTGCCCGGACTGGGTGGCGGGGGAGTTGTGGATCGGCGGCGCCGGGGTTGCCCAGGGCTATCGTGGCCTGCCGCATCTCAGCGCCCAACGCTTCGTCGAGCACGCCGGGCAACGCTGGTACCGCACCGGCGATCAGGGCCGTTATTGGCCCGACGGCAGCCTCGAATTTCTCGGGCGTATGGACCAGCAGGTCAAGGTCCGTGGCTTCCGCATCGAACTCAGTGAGATCGACGTGGCCCTGGAACGCCATCCGGCCGTCAGTCGTGCCGTCACCCTGGTGTTGCCCGGGGCCAACCCGCAGTTGGCAGCAACCCTGATGGGCGACGCGCTGCCGGATGCCGAAGCCATGCGCCAGTGGCTCTGCCAATGGTTGCCGGAACACATGTTGCCGGACCACTGGCTGAACCTCACCGAACTGCCCCTGAGCGCCAACGGCAAGGTCGACCGCGCCGCACTGCTGTGGCTGGTGCAGGAGCAACGCCAGGGCGCCAGACCCGAGCATGAAGACGCGCCTCAAGGCGAAGCCGAACAACTGTTGGCCGGGCTCTGGCGCGAATTGCTCGACATTCCCCTGGTGGGACGCAACCAGGGCTTTTTCGCCCTCGGCGGCAACAGTCTGTTGGCCGCTCGCCTGATCGAACGTATCGCCCGACAGTTCGACGTCGAACTGTCGCTGAAGGACTTTTTCAACGCGGCCACCGTCGCCCGCCAGGCCCAATGGCTTGTCGCCCGACGAGAACAGGACCACGTCAACCGGAACGCAATGGTGGAGGGTGCGCTATGACACTGCAGCAACTGCAACAGGACCTCGAAGCACTGGGTGTGGAACTCTGGGAAGAGCAGGGCCGCCTGCGCTACCGGGCGCCCGCCGGGGTGATGGATGAAGGCCGCCTGCAACAATTGCGCGAACACAAGGACGCGTTGTTGCAGCAATTGATGGAACCGGTGATGCCCACCGTCTCGGCCGACCTGGCTGCCCGCAGCGAACCGTTTCCGCTGACCGACGTGCAGGCCGCTTACCTGATGGGCCGCACCCAGGCATTCAGCTACGGCGGGGTGGCGTGCCACGGTTACCTGGAATTTGAACTCAGGGAACTGGACCCGGCGCGCCTGGAGCAGGCATGGAACCATCTGATTGCGCGTCACGACATGCTGCGGGCGGTGGTGCTGGAAGACGGCTACCAACAAATCCTGCCCCAGGTGCCGCATTACCTGATCGCCCGGCATGACCTGCGCGAAGACGACGGCCGTGCACTGGCCGCTCTGCGCGAACGCATGGAAATTCGCCTGGCGTCGCCCCAGCAGTGGCCGCTGATCGAGTTGTGCGTCAGCCAGGGCCGTGAACATGCGCGCCTGCATCTCTCAGTGGATCTGCTGGTGTGCGACTACCAGAGCGTGCGCATGCTGTTGGCCGAGTTGCAGCAGGTCTATCGTGGCGAAGCCTTGCCGCCGGCGGCGCCCATCAGTTTTCGCGACTACGTACTGGGCGAGCGCCGGTTGCGGGAACAGCCGCGTTACCAGCGTGACCGCCAGTACTGGTGGGCGCGGGTCGACAGCCTGCCCGGTGCTCCGGAATTGCCCATGCAGGGCGCTCCCAGCGGACCGCGTTTCGAGCGCCGCGCCCTGAACCTGGAGGCCCGGGATTTCAACGCCCTGCGCCTGAATGCAGCGGCGGCCGGCGTGGGTGCGTCGGCGGCGATTCTTTCCTGCTATGCCGAAACCCTGGGGCGCTGGAGCCGCAAGGGGCATTTCTGCTTGAGCCTGACCTTGCTCAATCGCCTGTCGCTGCACCCGCAGGTCGATCGGCTGGTGGGGGATTTCAGCTCGGTGGAATTGCTGGAAGTCCAGACCCTGCAAGGCGGCAGCTTTGGTGAACGCAGCCAGCAGTTGCAGGAGCGACTGTGGCAAGACATGGACCACCGCCTGTGTTCCGGCATTGAAGTACTGCGCGAACTGGCGCGGCGCAAAGGCCGTGATGCGGCCTTGATGCCCTATGCCTTCACCAGCACCCTGGGCGCCGGTGGCGAAAGTGGCGGCGGGGCATTTATGCCCGGCGCAGAACTGGTGCACGGAATCAGCCAGACCCCGCAAGTGTTGATTGATTGCCAGGTCAGCGAGCGCGACAACGGCCTGTTCATCAATTGGGACATTCGCCAGGGCGTGTTCAATGAGGCCATGCTGGAAGCGATGTTCGACACCTTCGAACGTCTGCTCAAGCGCTTGGCGCGGGAGCCTTCGGCCTGGACCCTGGACGATTGCCTTGAACTGCCGGCACCCCAGCGACTGGTGCGGGAGTTGATCAACCAGACGGCGCAGCCGATTCCCCCAGGCTTGCTGCATGAACCGTTCTTTCGCCAGGCCCCGGCGCAACCCCAACGTGTCGCCCTGATCCAGGGCGCGCGACAGCTCACTTACGCGCAACTCGCCGCCCGTGCCGAGGCGATTGCCGAGCAGTTACTGGATGGCGGTTGCCAGCCCGGCGAGCGGGTCGCGGTATGCATGGAAAAAGGCATCGACCAGGTGGTCGGTGTACTCGGGATCTTGCGGGCCGGCGCGGCGTACCTGCCGCTGGACACTAATCAGCCGATGGCGCGGCGCGCGTTGATTCTTGAGAACGCCGAGGTCAGCCGGGTGCTCAGCCAGTCGTGGTTGAGCGAGGGCGTGGCCTGGCCCGCCCAGGTGACCCAGTGCATACCCGTTGATCAGGCCGCAGCCAGTGCCGGACGTGAACTGCCGGCGCCGCAGGTGACACCGCAACAACTTGCCTACGTGATCTACACCTCCGGCTCCACCGGGATTCCGAAGGGTGTGATGATCAGTCACCAGGCGGCCCTCAACACGGTGGTGGATATCAATCAGCGCTTCGCCATCGGCGCCGAAGACCGGGTACTCGCCTTGGCCAGCCTGGGCTTCGACCTCTCGGTGTACGACATCTTCGGCCTGCTGGCCGTAGGTGGCGCCCTGGTGTTGCCCGACGCCGGACGCCGCGCCGACCCGTCCCACTGGGCCGAATGCGCCCGCGAGCACGGTGTGACCCTGTGGAACTCGGTGCCCGCGCAGTTGCAGATGCTTGCCCATTACCTGCAAGCCGTGCCGGCCGCGGCACCTCAGAGCCTGCGCCTGGCCTTGCTGTCCGGCGACTGGATCCCGCTGAACCTGCCCGCCGAAATCGCTGCGTTGTTGCCTGAGCTCCAACTGATCAGCCTGGGCGGCGCCACAGAAGCGGCGATCTGGTCGATTGCCTATCCAATCACCGAGGTGGACGCACAATGGCGCAGCATTCCCTACGGCGCGCCGCTGGCCAATCAACGCTTCATGGTGCTCGACGAACAAGGCCGCGATCGCCCGCAAGGCGTTGCCGGTGAGCTGTTCATCGCCGGCACGGGGTTGGCGATGGGGTACCTGGGGGACGCGGAGAAAACCGCCGAGCGTTTTATCGAGCATGCCCACAGCGGCGAGCGGCTGTACCGCACCGGCGACCTGGGGCGCTACCTTGAAAGCGGGTTGATTGAGTTCCTTGGCCGTGAGGATTTCCAGGTCAAGGTTCGCGGGCATCGCATCGAGTTGGCGGAAGTCGAAAGTGCCTTGCTCAGTCATCCTCATGTCGAATCGGCCGTGGTGGTCGCTGCGGGCGAGGGCGCGTTCGAGCGGCGTTTGCAGGCCTGCGTGCGCGGGACTTTGCGTGATACTCCATTGCCTTGGCCGACCCGGTTGGCACCCAACGCCTTGGCGGCGGCCAACGGCGTGAAAGGCCAACTGACGGAAGCGCTGATTACGCAGATGTCCGATTGCGTCGAGCGTGCCGCGTTGCTCTCCATGGGCCTGGCCCTGCAACGCCCGGGGCTGTTTGATCAACCGGGCGTCGAGCACGACCTGGCCCAGATCATGAGCCTGTGCGAAGTGGCGCCACGCAACGAACGGCTGATCCGCCGCTGGCTGCAAGCGCTGCATCGCGAACAACTGGTAGACCGCAACCCAGGCACCGGCGCCTATTCGTCACTGCGGGTCTCGGGTGCTGAATACCGTCAGCTGTGGCAGCGCATCGAGGCGCTGGAACCGAGTGTGGGCTGGGGCGGTGAAGTGCTGCGCTACCTGCGGGAAAGCCAGGAGCAATTGCCTGCCCTGATGAGCGACCGGCTCGACCCGTTGCACTTGCTGTTTCCCGAAGGCCGTACCGACACCGCCGAAGGCGCCTATCGCAAGAACCTGATCAGCCAGTACCTGAACCAGGCGGTGTGTGCGGCGGTGCAGGAAATCGCCGCACTGCAACCGGCGGGCTGGCGTCTGCAGTTGCTGGAAATCGGCGCAGGCGTGGGCGGCACCAGTGCCGACCTGATTCCGGCCCTGGACGGCTTGGCGGTGGACTACCAGTTCACCGACCTGTCGCAGTTTTTCCTCAACGAAGCGCGGGAGCATTTCGTCGAGTTTCCGTGGGTCAGCTACGGGCTGTTTGACCTGAACCTCGACCACTGGGCCCAAGGCATCGCCGCCAACTCCCTGGATGTGATTCTGTGTGCCAACGTGCTGCACAACTCGCGGCATGCCAGCCAGGTACTCGCCCGGCTGCGGGAAATGCTCGCCCCCGGCGGCTGGCTGATCTTTATCGAAGCCACCCGCGACACCTACCAGATCATGGCGTCCATGGAGTTCAAGGAGGGCCTGACCGCGTTCGAGGATTTCCGCGCCGAGCAGGACACCACGTTCATCCGCCGCGAGCAGTGGCAGCAACTGTTGCAGGAAGCCGGCGCGCAGACGCCGCTGTGCATGCCGGCAGCTGACGATGCGATGTCACAGATCGGCCAGCACCTGTTCATCACGCGCTTCAAGACCGAGCGCCAGACCCTTGAGCCGGAGGCGTTGCGCGCGCATCTGGGCCAGCGCCTGCCGGATTACATGGTACCCACCGAGTGGCGGGTACTGGATGAAATGCCGCTGACGGTCAACGGCAAAGTCGACCGCCAGGCGTTGGCCAACCTCGGCATGGCCCAGGCCACGCAACAGGCCAACAGCGGGGCTGCACCGCTGGATGCGCTGGAGCGCAGTATCGCAGAGGTCTGGCAAACCCTGTTGCGGGTGCCCAGTGTGGGCCGTGAACAGGGCTTCTTTGAGTTGGGCGGTGATTCATTGCTGGTGGCGCAGGTGGTTGGTCGCCTGCGGGAAAGCCTGCCCCAGGCCCGTAACGTGCCCTGGGGGGATTTGCTGCGCCAGTTGATCAACCAGCCCACCGTTGCGGCCCTGGCGGATTACCTGCGGGGGCAGGGCAGCGAGAGCCTGTCGCCGCTGGTGCGGATTCGTGAGGAGGCGCAAGGCCCGGCGCGGATCTTTGTCCATGATGGCAGCGGCACCCTGGCACCGTATCGCGCGCTGTTTGCTGCACTCGGGGAAGAAGCGCCACTGGAGGGGCTGGTGCTCAATGATGTACCGGGTTACCTGGCTCTGGCACCGGCTACGGCGATTCGTGAACTGGCCGAGCGTTATGCCGACACCTTGCACGCCGAAGGCCGGCGCCAGGTGAGCATCGTCGGTTATTGCCTCGGCGGGTTGCTGGCGACGGAGCTGGCGTCATGCCTCGCGGCGAGGGACATCGAGGTGCTGCAACTGACAGTGATCAGCAGCTACCGCGTGCCGTTCATGATCGAGGATGACCTGCTGGTGGAGTACGTGTTCGCCCGCGTGATGCAGGCCGACCCGCACACCCTGGGTTACCCGGTGGATGAACAGGCGATGGAGCGGGCGATTGCCAAGGTGCTGCGCCAAACTCCGGGCCGCGTGCCCCAAGGTGCGTTGCTGGCGCTGCAGGATGAGCCCGACTGTGCCACGGCCCTGGCCTGCCTGCGGGCCCTGGCATCCAAGTCGGCAGATGAGCGCTTGCAGGCAATTGCAGACGCGATGCGCCACGCCGGCTCGCAACTGAGCGACCTGGACTGGCTGCGCGAGCAACTGCAGGTGCTGCGCCACAGCCTGGCCGCCGTCGCCTTGCATCAGGCCACGCCTTACGACGGTGACATGGTGTTTATCCGCCAGTGCGGTGAAGTCCAGGTACTGCCCGGCATGCACCGCGACATGAGCCAATACTGGCAGGCCCTGTGCCTTGGCGAATTGCAGGTGGTGGACGTGCCGGGCGACCACTTCAGCTGCATGCAGAGCCCCCAGGTCGAAGCCGTGGCCCGCGCGTTCGAACGGCTGGCGCAGGTGGCGGCGTGAGAGTCGGGATTGTAGGCGGCTATGGGCATGTCGGTCGGCAGGTTGCGCGGGTGCTGGTCGGTCATTGCCGCTTGCGCCTGGGCGGTCGCGACCCTGGGCAAGGGCAGCGTTGTAACGACGGCGAGTTGAACGGGCAGGCCGAGATCCGTGAAGTGGACCTGTGGGACGCCCAAAGCCTGGCGGCGTTTTGCAGCGGCTGCGACCTGCTGATCAATTGCGCGGGCCCCAGCTACCAGGTGCTCGACCGGGTGGCGCTGGCCGCTTTGGCCAGTGGCGCCGATTACATCGATGTCGGCGGCGATGATCCGCTGCATCAGCTGCTGCCCGCTCAGTTGCCGCCGGGTCGTCGTGTGGTGTTATCAGCCGGCATGTTGCCCGGGCTGTCGGGGTTGTTTCCCAAGGTGCTTGCGGCGTCGTTCGAGCGCGTCGATGCCGTGCATTGCTATGCCGTCGGACTTGGGCGGTTGTCGACAACGGCGGCCGAGGACTTTCTATTGAGCCTCGGCAACGGCTATGGCCAGGCCTCGATGGGCTGGTGCGATGGCCGTGCAATCAAGTCCGCCGTACTCGTCGATGAACACTTCGAGCGGCCCTGGCTGGTGGGCGGTCCCGTAACGGCCCACCCGTATCTAACCACTGAGCAACAGCGCTTGTTTACTGACTTGCGGGTGCGCGAAGCCCAGGCCTACAACCTGTTCGACGGCGGCCACCTGCGGGCCGCACTCGGGCGCATTCAGGGCTCGCCACCGGCTCTGCGACACACGGCAGAGAACATTGCCGCCCTGGTACAGGCCAGTGCGCTGGACCTGGCAGGGCGCACGCCTTACCAGTTGCTCGCAGTCGAAATGGCAGGCCTGCAACACGGCGAACCGCAGCAGGCCACCGCCTGGTTGCGTGCCGCCGACGGCTCGGCGTTGACCGGCACAGTGGCGGCAATCTGCGCCCTGCAACTGGCCAAACTGCCCGAAGGCACGCACTACGCTGCCCAGGTGATGGACGCCGATGACTGCTTGCGCCAGGTGCTGCGCTGGTTGCCGCAGACCCGGATCCACGTCACCACTGAACTGGAGGAGGGCGTGTTATGAAGAAAATCCCCAGCCCATGGCTGCGACGTTACCCGCAGCATCAAACGCCGCGTTGCCGATTGGTCTGCCTGCCCCACGCCGGCGGCAGCGCGGGATTTTTCAGCGGTTGGCAGGCACTGTTGCCGGCTGACATCGAACTGGTCAGCGTGCAATACCCCGGCCGCGAAGAGCGCCTGAGTGAAACCTGGCCCGGCAGCCTGGAATGGATGGCGGGCACTATTACCCGGGCGCTGTGGGACCTGTCCGACCGGCCGCTGGTGCTGTTCGGCCACAGCATGGGTGCGGCGCTGGCCTATGAGGTGACGCGGCGCCTGAACCGCCAGGGCAAGGACCTGCAACGGCTGATCGTCTCCGCCCATCCGGCCCCTCACCGGCAACGTCACAGCCAATTGCACCAGGGCCCGGATGCCGGTCTGCTGGCGGATGTGCGGCGCCTGTCGGGTGGTGCGCCATCACCCCTGGACGAACCCGAGATGCAGGCACTTTACCTGCCCGCATTGCGCAATGATTACCGCCTGATCGAAAACTACTGCGGCGATATCAGCGAGCTGCTGGACGTGCCCGTGAGCGTATGCCTGGGCAGCACCGACCGCGAAGTCGATCGGGAGGAAGCCCATGCCTGGTCGGAAGTGACGCGCCAGGTCACCGACTTTCGAACCTTCAACGGCGGGCATTTTTACCTGCGCGACAGCCAGGCCGACCTGATCGAGCACCTGGAACTGTTGCTGGGCAGCCCCGCCGAACCGGCGTGGCAGTGCTGGCCGTCGACCCCATGACCGGAGAATCCTATGAAAACACCTGAGCAGTGCAGCGGGCTGGAAGACGTCCGCCTGGGTATCGACACGTTGGACGAACAGATCATCCGCGCTCTCGGCCAGCGGTTGGCCTATGTGAAAGCTGCGGCGCAGTTCAAGCCTGACGAAGCCAGCATCGCCGCCCCCGAGCGGGTGGCCGCCATGCTGCCCCATCGCCGCCGCTGGGCCGAGCGCGAAGGGTTGGACCCGATGTTCGTGGTCCCGCTGTTTGCGCAGATCATCCAATGGAATATCGACCAGCAAGTGCGCCACTGGCGCCAGCAGCATCAAGGAGCGGAGCATGAGTGAACGTCTGCCGGGATTGCTTCAGGCGCTGACCGAGGGCGAACGCCTGGCGCGCGAGAAGGGCGGCGCAGTGCTGGTGGTGTTCAGCCTGGCCTCGGAGCGCCTGGACCCGCTGCGGTTATTTGCCGCCAACCGCCAGGTACTCGGGCAAAGCCTGTTCTGGTCAAGTGACCGGGGCGCACTGGCCATGGCCGGCTTTGGTTGTACCGAGGAAATCAGCCCCGGGGCCGATGACCGCTTCAACGCCAGTGCCCTGGCGTGGCAGGCGTTGCTCAGCCAGGCCCATCAGGTGGGGCCGCGCCAGCCGTTGCTGTGTGGCGGCTTTGCGTTTGACCCGAAGGGCCCACGCTCGCTCAAATGGCAGTCATTCGCCGCCACCTCCCTGGTGCTGCCGCGCATCCTGCTGCTGCGGGAAGCCGAGCAACATCATGTGATCTTCAGCCAGTGGCTGGAGCCCGGGGCGGACGCGGTGCGTTGCGCCCAGAGCCTGGAAACCCAGTGGACGTTGCTTCTGTCCCGCTACGCCAGTGCGCCACGCCAGGAGATTCCCCTCGGCACACCGAGCGACGAAAACACCATCAGCGCGCAGCAATGGCAAGACACCGTGGCGACGGCCGTGCAGCGCATCAACGCCGGCGACCTGCGCAAGGTGGTGCTGGCCCGCGAAGTGCGGTTGACCACCTCACGGACGATCCCCTGTGGCCCGCTGCTGGAAAACCTCAAGGCGGCCTATCCCCAGGCGTACCTGTTTGCGTTCAGCCGTGGTGACAGCTGCTTTCTCGGCGCAACGCCGGAGCGGCTGGTGCGGGTGACTCGTGGCACGCTGAACACGGTGGCGTTGGCCGGTACTTGCCCGCGTGGTCGTCACGAGCAGCACGATGCCGAACTTGGCCAGGCCTTGATGGACAGCCCCAAGGACCGCCACGAACACACCCTGGTGGTTCAAACCCTGCGCGAAGCATTGCAGCCCTATTGCGCGATGCTCGACATTGCCAGCCAGCCGCAGTTGCACCGGCTGGCCAACGTGCAGCACCTGTTGACGCCGGTGATGGGCCGCTTGCATCCCCAGGTGCAATTGCTGCAACTGGTGCAGGCCCTGCACCCGACGCCGGCGGTGGGTGGCTTGCCGCGACGTGAGGCGATGGCCTATATCCGAGAGCACGAGCAGCTCGACCGTGGCTGGTACGCAGCGCCAGTGGGCTGGATGAATGCGCAGGGTGATGGTGAATTTGCCGTGGCGTTGCGCTCGGCGTTGATCAGAGGCTGTGAGGCGCACCTGTTCGCCGGCTGCGGCATTGTCGCCGAGTCGGATCCCGGGAGTGAGTACGAGGAAACGTGCTTGAAGCTGCGGACTATCCGCGATGCCTTGCGGCCTTCGGACGGAGTGCAGGTGGCGTCAGCCTGAGGAAGGCTCTCGCCCGGCAGGCCGGGCGAGAGCATGCAGCGTCTGGATCAGTTCAAGCCAAGCTTGCCACGCAGTGTGGACAGGTCTTCCGCCAGGGTATTGACCGGGCCGACCAGGGCTTTGCGGTCGGCTTCCTTGACCTTGTCGTAGGTCTCGAAACCGCCATCCTTGGTTTTGTACTTGGCCAGGATCTTGTCCACGGTGGCGAAGTTCTTGTCGACTTTGGCGACGAAGGCCTTGTCCTGCTTCTCGATCTGCGGACGGAACAGGTCGACGATTTTCTTCGCGCCGTCGATGTTGCCCTGGAAGTCATACAGGTCGGTGTGGCTGTAGCGATCTTCTTCACCGGAGATCTTGGTCGCGGCGACTTCTTCCAGCAGGGCAGCAGCACCACCGACAACTTTTTCCGGCGGGAAGGTCAGGCCGTCCACGCGGGTTTTCAGGTCCAGTACGTCGCTGTTGAGCTTGTCCGCCAGGGCGTCGAGGCCTTTGGTGGTGTTCTCGGAGAACAGGCTGTACTCGATGCGGTGGAAGCCGGTGAAGTCTTCGGCTTTCACGCCTTTCTCGTGGTCGTCCACGCGGGAGTCGATGGAGGCGTCGAGGTCGCTGAACAGTTCGGCGATCGGCTCGATCGACTCATAGTGCACGCGGGTTGGCGCGTACAGCTTCTTGGCGGTCGCCAGGTCGCCTTTTTTCACGGCGTCGGTGAACGCCTGGGTCTGGGTGACCAGCTCGCCGATTTCTTCGGTGACGTAGATCTTGTAGTCCGACACCGGCCCTACCAGGTCCAGCGGCGCGGTGGCGGCGAAGGCGGCCAGCGGCGAAAGGCTCATTAACAACGACAATGCGAGAGACGACTTCTTCATGGGACGATTTCCGCTCTGGGGTTTGTTTTAGGTTTTGGCAGTGGTTTGTGGATGTGTCGCATCAAGCAGCGTGCGCCCGATGAAATCCTGGGCCCCGGTGACGCCTGGCAAGGTGAAGAAGTAACCGCCGCCAACCGGCTTCAGGTATTCCTCCAGAGGCTCGCCGTTGAGCCGGGTTTGCACGCTGATAAAGCCTTTCTCCAGGTCAGCCTGGTAGCAGATGAACAACAGCCCCATGTCCAGCTGACCGTTTTTGTTGACGCCGTTGGAGTAGTTGAACGGCCGGCGCAGGATCAGGTTGGCCTGGGTCTGTGCAGTACGCGGGTTGGCCAGGCGGATGTGGGCATCGAGCTTGGTCAACTTGCCTTCCGGGTCCTTGCTGTAGTCCGGGACCTGGGTTTCTTTCTGGCCATCCATGGGCGCGCCACTGGTCTTGATCCGGCCAATGATGCTTTCTTGCTCTTGCAGCGGGGTGCGGTCCCAGCGTTCGACGAAGTTGCGGATGATCCGCACCGCCTGGTAGCTGCCATTGGCGGCCCAGGCCGGTTCGTCGCTGCCTGGCTGGACCCACACAATCTGATCCATCGCCTTGTTGTCGTTGGAGTTCGGGTTGGCCGAACCATCGCGAAAACCGAGGAAGTTGCGCGCGCTTTGCGCCGGCTCGCCGGGGCGGGCAGGGGCCTGGGGCGGCACGCTGCCTTCCTGCTTCCAGCGCACCAGCAGCAGGTCCGGCAGGTTTTTCACGATGTCGCGCAGGGCGTGGATATTGGTGTCCGGGGTGTTGGAGCTGAACTGCAGGCTCAGGTCGCCGTGGCACTGCGCCGGTTCCAGTGCATCGTTGGGGAAACCGACCATGCGGATCAGGCGCTTGGGCTTGGCTGCGGCCAGGCCGAAGCGTTCGTCGAACAGCGACTCGCCCACCGATACGGTGATGGTCAGGTTGTCCGGTGTCACCACCGGGCCGAGGATGCCGGAGTCGGTGGGGGGCAGTTTCGGGTCGACTTGCACCACGGTGCCGCCGGTCATCAGGAACGCGATACGCTCGTTCAAGGTGCGGAACAGCCGCTCCAGGTCTTCACGGTCGCTGGCCAATACGTCGAATGCCACCAGCATGCCGCAGGCCGGGCGCGGAGTGACGATGCCGGTCTGGTGCTTGCCATGGAAATCGTGGTGATCCTGGGTCTTTTCACTGCTTGGCGCGGTGGTCACTTGTGCCGCCGCGTTGGCAGCCATTGCCGGGCAGCTCAGGCTGCTGCCGGCAATGGCCGCGCCAGTGGCGGCCATACCCAACAATACACGACGACGCTGGGCGGAAAATTGTTCTGAATCACTCATGTCTACGGTCGTCTTCACTTCAGGCCGGAAAGGCCAAGGGCAGGGTCGATTCCATCGAGTGCAACGGCCAGAGCCTTGGCCTTGTCGGCGATCTGCTTGCGCTGATCGGCGGTAACGCTGTCATACGAGGCGTAGCGGCCATCGACTTTCAAACCGTTGAGTTCGGCATCGAGGGCGGTGATCGCGCTGTCGATCCCCGGCAGCAATTGCGCGGCAGATTTGGTCAGCAGCGGGCGCATCAGGTCGACCACTTTGCGGGCGGCGTCCAGGTTGGCGGCGAAGCCGTTGAGGTCGGTATGGCTGTAGCGTTCTTCCTCACCGCTGGCGGCACGTACGTCGGCCAGGCTGTTGAGGTTGCGCACTACGATGCTCACCAGTTGCTCCGGCGGCAGCGACTGGGCCAGCAGCTGTTGCTTGAGGCTGGTGACGTCGGTGACCAGGCGCTGGGCAATCGGCGCCAGACCGTCGAGATTGCGTTGCTGGAACAGGCCGTATTCGAGACGGTGGAAGCCGCTGAAGGCCGGGTCCTGCTCGCGCTTTTCAAAGTAGTCGGCGCGGGCGTTGATCGCGTTGTCCAGTTCCGCCAGGCGTTGCGAGGCCGGGGCCAGGCGCTGGTAAGCCTCGCGGGCCGGTACGTAAAGCGCCTGGGCCTGGGCGAGGTCGCCGGCTTCGATGGCTTGGTCCAGCGCGGTAACGGCCTTGACCAGGGCGCTACCCTGGCTGCTCAGGTACACGCGGAACTCCGACAGCGGGCCGATAAACGCGACCATCGACGGCTTGGCCTTGGCTTGGGCGTCAGACTCGGCAGTCGGTGTCACCTTCAAGGTGCCACGCGGGTTGCTCAGCAGGCCGCAGGTGATCTGGTAGTCGCCGGGCAGCAGGTTGGCGTTGATCACCTGGCTCAGGCCCGGGGCGATGTTCTCGCGCTCTTCGACCACCAGCACGCCGTCGAGGATTTCCCATTCCACGGCACGGTCCGAGCGGTTGATGATGCGGAAGCTGGCGCGTCCGGCCGGTACCGTCAGCGCATTCGGCTCGCAGCTGTGGGCGTGGATGGTGACGGCGATTTCATTGTGGTTGGCCTGGCGCTTGGAGGCGGCCAGTTGCGAGGCGTAGTAGAACAGGCCACCGGCGGCGATCATCACGACCACCGAGCCGCCCACCGCCCAGCGCAAGGCGCGGGAGGGCGGAGCCGGTTGAGGGGTTTGGTTGGACAAGAGGCGGTCCTTACTGGCTGGAAACGGAAGAGGTTGTGCGGGTAGCCGGCTTGCTCGGCGGCGCCGGCAGGAAGAACATCACCAGGGCCACCACCAGGTAAATCAGGTAGGCACCGAGGGTGCTGATGGTCGGGGCGTCCTGATAGCCGAACATGCCGGCCAGCACCGAGCCCAGCGGGCCATCCATCGGCAGCGTCGCGCTGAAATCGAACAGTACGGTTTGCAGGTGGTTCCATACCCCGGCTTCGTGCAGGGCTTGTACCGAGTTGGCGAGGATGCCGGCGGCCACCACCAGGATGAACAGGCCGGTCCAGCGGAAGAACGCACCGAGGTTCAGGCGCATGCTGCCGGTGTAGATCAGGAAGCCGACGATGATCGCCAGGATCAGGCCGAGCAGGGCGCCAATCGGCGCGCCCGGACCTTCGCTTTGCTGGAACACGGCCAGCAGGAAGAACACGGTTTCCAGGCCTTCACGGGCCACGGCGAAAAACACCATGGCAATCAGTGCGGTGACCTGGTGTTTGGAGCCGGCCAGGGCATGATCGAGGGATTCATGCAGGGAATGCTTGATGGAGCGCGCGACCTTGCGCATCCAGAACACCATGGAGCTGAGAATGCCCACGGCCACCAGGCCGACGATGCCTTCGAACAGTTCCTGTTGTTTCTGCGGGAATTCGGCACTCACCAGTTCCAGGCCACCGCCGACCAGCAGCGCGAGGGCCGCTGCCAGAAATACGCCGATCCACACTGCGGGCATGTACTGGCCACGGCCAGTTTGCTTGAGGTAGCTGGCGATAATGCCAACGATCAAGGCGGCTTCTATGCCTTCGCGCAGCATGATTAAAAAGGGAACAAGCATTCGGCACCGAATCGTCACTAGATAGGATGCTAAGTTGTAACATAATGATACTCATTACTAAACAGGGAATATTGACCTTTACTGAACCTTGACTGAACGGTGGTGGCAAACCGCATCCGACACTAGAATGCGCGGCATCGTCCCAGCCACCGGATTGCGCCATTCCCCATGTCGGAAAAAGACACGATTTCCATCCAACTGGTCCGCGAAGCCCTGTTGCAGAGCTGTGCGCCGGGTGCGGCGAGCGATGAAGTGTTGACCAAGGTCGGGATTGAGCCGGCACTGCTGGGCCAGCCAACCGCACGCGTCCCGGCAACCGCTTACGCACGCTTATGGCGCTTGCTGGCACGGCGAATGGACGATGAATTCTTTGGCATGGACCCGCGCAAGCTCAAATCCGGCAGCCTGGAGTTCCTCTGCCGGGCCTCCATGGCACAACCGAGCCTGGCCACTGCGCTGGAAACCGGCCTGGGGTTCCTGTCACTGATGCTCGAGCGCATGCCGGCGCAACTGGTGCGCCAGCAGAGCCTGGCGGAAATCGTACTGTTGGAGCCGGAGCCCGCACCCAGGCGCGCCTTCACCTATTTCGCCTACTGGATGATCGTCCACGGCGTCGCCTGCTGGCTGGCGGGGCGCCGGATCCCGATCCTGGCGATTGAACTGCGTTGCCCGCAGCCGGACTTCTGCGACGACTACCAGGTGATGTTTTCCGACAACCTGCGCTTTGACCGGCCGCGTACCCGGATGATCTTTTCCGCCGACTGCCTCGACCTGCCGATCAAGCGCAGCCCGGAGGAGCTCAAGCGCTTCCTGGCCCATGCGCCCGCCAACATCCTGGTCAAATACCGCGACCCGGGCAGCCTTGCCGCCCGCATCAAGACCGACCTGCGGCACATGCCTGCCGACACCTGGCCGGAAACCGAAGGCCTGGCCGCATCCCTGTGCATCTCGGCCTCGACCCTGCGCCGGCGCCTGGCGGAAGAAGGGCAGACCTACCAGGGCCTCAAGGACAGCGTGCGCAAGGAGTTGGCGATCGTCTGGCTGGCCGATTCCGACATCAGCTTTGCCGAGATCGCCACCCGCCTGGGGTTTGCCGATGCCAGCTCGTTCTACAAGGCGTTTCGCAAGTGGTCGGGCTCCAACCCCGGGCACTATCGCAGCCTGATATTGAACGAAGCACTGAGCCAGTAGGTCACTGCCAGGCACCCCCGGCACGTTTGCCTGCTTATCCACGCCTTTAATGATCTGGGTCACTTTCCTGCGCCGCCGTGCGTGTGATATTCGGCGCCACCGCTCCATCGTTCGTTTCCTGACGCAGCCTGATCGGCATTTGTCGCGATCAACGTCTACGCCATTTCCCTCATTCAAGAGCAGGATTTCATGGCACTTCACAGAACCGTAGAGACCCAGGACCAAGCCATCGAAGACGTCTATTCGAGTGGCTCCGCCCAGCACAAACTGCCCAAATACCGCCTCCCGGACCACTCGACCACGCCGTCGGCCGCCTACAACCTGGTGCGCGACGAACTGCTGCTGGACGGCAATTCCCGGCAAAACCTGGCGACCTTCTGCACCACCTGGGTCGAGCCCGAAGTGCAGCAGTTGATGGCCGATGCCCTCGACAAAAACATGATCGACAAGGATGAGTACCCGCAGACGGCCGAGATCGAAAACCGTTGCGTGCACATCATTGCCGACCTGTGGCACGCGCCGAAATCGTGGCAAACCGTGGGTTGCTCCACCACCGGTTCCAGCGAAGCGGCGATGCTTGGCGGCCTGGCACTGAAGTGGAGCTGGAAGAAACGCCGGGAAGCGGCGGGGCTGCCCACCGACAAACCGAATTTCGTGTGCGGCCCGGTGCAGATCTGCTGGAAGAAATTCGCCCGTTATTTCGATGTGGAAATTCGCGAAGTGCCGTTGCGCGGTGACGCATTGGGCCTGCGCCCGGCCGACCTGCGGGAATATTGCGACGAAAACACCATCGGTGTCGTCGCGACCCTGGGCGTGACCTTCACCGGGATCTACGAACCGGTCGCAGCCCTGGCGGCCGAGCTGGACTCGATGCAACGTGACCTCGGCCTGGATATCCCGATCCATGTCGACGCGGCGAGCGGCGGGTTTATCGCCCCGTTCATCCAGCAAGAGCTGCAATGGGATTTTGTGATCGAGCGCGTCAAGTCGATCAACGCTTCCGGCCACAAGTACGGCCTGGCGCCGCTGGGCGTCGGCTGGGTTATCTGGCGCTCCACCGAAGACTTGCCGGAAGAGTTGATCTTCTACGTCGACTACCTGGGCGGCAACATGGCGACCTTTGCCCTGAACTTCAGCCGGCCCGGCGGTGAAATCATTGCCCAGTACTACAACTTCCTGCGGCTGGGGCGCGACGGCTACACGCGGATTCAACAAGCGTGCTCCGACACGGCGCAATGGCTGGCCTCGGAAATCACCAAGTTTGCCCCGCTGGAACTGGTGTACGACGGCAAGGATGGGCTGCCGGCGGTCTGCTACAAGCTCAAGGACGGCGTCGACCACGGCTTCAGCCTCTACGACCTGTCGGAGCGCGTGCGCATGCGCGGCTGGCAGATCGCGTCATACCCGTTGCCGTCCAATCGGCAGAACGTCGTGGTACAGCGCATCCTGGTGCGGCATGGCGTGAGCCGTGACCTGGTGGCGTTGCTGCTGGAAGACCTGCGCAAGGCCGTTGCCCACCTGCAGAAAAACCCGGTGGAGCATTCCGACGCGGGCCCCAGCTTCAGCCATGGCGCCATCGCCGACCCGGTCATCCCGGCCGACACCCCGAACCTCGACTGAACGCACTGAACACTCACCGGGCCTCGAGGCCCGGTGCCTTTAGCGTTGCATCGCCAGGTACGAATCATCGTGACTGCCTTCTTTACTTTCCTGCACGACAACCCCTACACCCTGCTGTTCCTGGTGGTTGGCCTGTCCGTCTGGGTCGGGCGCGGCACCATCAAGGGTTATGGCCTGGGCGCGGTGGCCGGGGCCATCGTGATCGGCTGCGCGATTGCGACGTGGGCGTCTTACTACGGCGTGCATTTCGAACTCGATAACTTTACCAAGAGCCTGTTTTATTACCTGTTCATGTACGGCGTCGGGCTGCGGGTCGGGCCTTCGTTCATCAACAGTCTCAAGGGTGATGGCCTGAAATTCACCTTCCTGGCGATCCTGTCCTCGTTCCTCGGGCTGGGTATCGTGGTGCTCGGCGTGCGGCTGTTATCCCTGCCGGTGGGCGCGGCGGGCGGGATTCTTGCCGGTTCGCAAACCATGTCGGCGGCGATTGGCTCCGCCGAACAGGCGATTACCTCGGGCGTGGTGCCGCTGCCACCGGGCACCACGGCGGCGGCGGCCACCGCGATGATCGCGCTGTCTTACGGCATCACCTATATCTGGGGCACGGTCGGCATCATCCTGATCTGCAAATACCTGCCGCGCTGGTGGGGTGTGGATGCGCGCAAGGCGGCCAAGGCATTCGAGGTGGAGCACGGTGTGCCGAACGTCGACGATGCCGGGCTCAGTGGGTATCGGCCGTTTGACCTGCGGGCCTATCGCCTGGTGAACCCGGAGCTGGTGGGGCAGAGCATCGCGCAGTTTCGCCAGCGCTTTGCGTTGTACCAGATCGAGAACGTCGAGCGTGGTGAAGAGTTGCTGGGGGCTGATCCGACGCTGGTGTTGCAGCTGGGCGATGTGATCGCCCTGGGCGGCAGCCTGGATGCGCTGACCGATCACATGGGCCTGATCGGGCCGGAAGTACCGGATGCCCGGGCGTTGAATATACCGCTGGATGAGGCGGTGATTCTGGTGACCCACAAGGATGCCGTGGGCAGGGCGCTCAAGGAATTCAGCCAGTCGCCGATTGCCGGGCAGGTGCAGTTGGTGGGGATTGAGCGGGGTGGTGCGCCGATTCCGGTGGGGCTGGAAACGCGGTTGCAGCGCCTGGATGTGATGCACTTGATTGGCTTGCGCAGTGCCATCGACAAGGCCACGGCGTTGCTGGGCAAGGCGGGGCGGGCGAGTACGGCGACGGATTTGCTGACGCTGTCGCTGGGTATGGTGCTGGGGTTGTTGATCGGGCTGATTCAGGTGCCGGCGTTCGGTGCGGCGGTGGGGCTGGGCAATGCGGGCGGGTTGCTGGTGTCGGGGATTATCGTCTCGTCGCTGGTGTCGCGGGTGCGGTTTTTCGGCAATACACCGAATGCGGCGCGCAACATTCTCGAGGACATGGGGTTGATATTCTTTGTCGCGATTGTGGGGGTGAATGCCGGGGCTAACCTGGTTTCGCAGATTAGCGCGATCATTGCGTTGAAGATCTTTTTGCTTGGGTTCGTGGCTTGTACGATTCCACCGTTTATTGTTTGGGCTGTGGGTTTTCATGTGTTCAAGATCAACCCGGCGATTCTCATGGGCGGTGTTGCGGGGGCGCGGAGTCACTCGGGGCCGGCGCGGGAGGCGGCCAAGGAAATTGATAGTACGGTGCCGTGGATTGGGTTTCCGGTGGCGTATGCGGTGTCGGGGATTTTGCTCACGGTGTTTGGGTATTTTGCCATGGTGCTGGCGCGGTAGCTGTATTGGGTACATATCCGTTGCTGCGGTAACGGCCACTTATGGTTCCGCTCTTACAGCGGGTCACTTTTGGCAAACGCCCCAAAAGTAACCAAAAGGTCTTTGCCCCACCACTCGGTGCCTCGCTTAGGCTCGGCATGCCCGCACTCCGGCCCGATTCCGCGGGCCGCCGCGACGGGCCATCCATGGCCCGGCGCGGCTAAATCGGCATCCTTG
>NZ_JACAPN010000046.1:0-124438 GCF_013385665.1 Pseudomonas sp. D4002 | reverse complement strand
GAGAGTAGGTCATCGTCAAGATTAAATTCCAGAACCCCTGATTGCTTATGCAGTCAGGGGTTTTGTTTTGCGCGGTCGGAAAGTATGGCGAGCTTGCTGGCGAAAAACTCCAACGGTAACGCGGGCTTCCTGATGCCACGCATTGGTCTAAATCCCCTCGTCCCAATCCCCCCTCGCGCGCGCAAACGCTACTGAATCCCCCGACAAATTTGCACAGTTATTTCTGAACCAGAACACTAGAATAGGCACCTAATCTTTTTTAGAGTCCGAGCCCTATATGCCCGACCCGGTTGATACCCTTGAGGTGTCAGACTTACCGCTGGACGAACTCGTGGCATGCCATGAGTGCGACCTGCTGATGCGCAAGCCGGAGCTTGCCCGTGGTGAAAAGGCCCAATGCCCACGCTGCGGCTACGAGCTGTACGCTCACCGCCACAACGTCGTTGAACGAAGCCTGGCGTTAGTGGTTGCCGCGCTGCTGTTGTACGTCCCCGCGAACTTTTTACCCATCATGCAGCTCAATCTACTCGGGCAGTCCTCGCAGGACACCGTGTGGACCGGCGTGGTCGGTCTGTTCGACACCGGTATGCAAGGCGTCGCCGTGGTGGTGTTCCTCTGCAGCATGGGCATTCCATTGCTCAAGCTCCTGTGCCAACTGGCGGTATTGCTGAGCATCCGCTGGAACATCGGCCGTAGCTACGGTCTGCTGTTTTATCGCATCTACCATCATCTGAAAGACTGGGGGATGCTCGAGGTGTACCTGATGGGCGTGCTGGTGGCGATCGTAAAACTGGCTGACATGGCCACTATCACCGTAGGGCTCGGTCTGGCCTGCTTCGTCAGTCTGTTAATGGTCCAGATACTGCTGGAGGTGGTCATGTCACCTCACCAGATCTGGGAAGCGCTGTCAGGAGAGGATGCTCATGCGGGCGATTGATGCGGGCATTCTGATCTGTACCGAATGCCACGAACTAAACAAACAAGACCCGGACACCGACGAGCAAACCTGCACCCGTTGCGGCGCGCTGGTCCACGCCCGTCGTCCGAACAGCCTGACGCGCACCTGGGCGCTGCTGATCACGGCAGCCATCTTGTACATCCCGGCCAATTTGTTGCCGATCATGACCGTAAGCTCCCTGGGCCAAGGCGATCCGAGCACCATCATGTCCGGCGTGATCCAGTTGATGCAGCACGGCATGTTCCCGATCGCCGCTGTAGTGTTCATCGCCAGCATTCTGGTGCCCACCTTCAAGCTGGTGGGCATCGGCTTGTTACTGTTCTCGGTGCAGCGTCACCAGCCACTTTCCGCGCAACAACGCATTATCATGTACCGCTTTATCGAGTTCATTGGCCGTTGGTCCATGCTGGATATCTTCGTGATTGCCATCCTGGTGGCGGTCGTAAACTTTGGGCGACTTGCCAGTGTCGAGGCCAATCTCGGTGCCGTAGCGTTCGCCAGTGTGGTGATCTTGACGATGCTTGCCGCAGTAACTTTTGATCCCCGACTGATTTGGGATAACACGGAGTCGGACGACGACCATGAGTGATTTGCCTAAGGCTAAAACCCGCCCAGCTTCCAACTGGTCGGCCATTTGGGTGCTGCCCCTGATTGCCCTGATCATCGGTGGCTGGTTGGGATGGCGTGCGTACAACCAGCAAGGTATCGAGATTCAGGTACGCTTTGAAAGCGGCGAAGGCATCCAGGCCAACAAGACCGAAGTGGTCTACAAAGGCATGTCCGTGGGTAAGGTCAAAACCCTGGCCCTGGATGACGAAGGTAACAATCGCGGAGTGATTGCTACCATCGAGATGAACAAGGATGTGGAGCAATACCTCAAGACCAACACCCGCTTCTGGCTGGTAAAGCCAAGTGTCAGCCTGGCCGGGATCACCGGCCTGGAAACCCTGGTCTCGGGTAACTACATCGCCGCCAGCCCAGGCGATGGTGAGCCGACGCGCAAGTTCAAGGCCCTGTCCGAAGAACCGCCTTTATCCGACGCCAAGCCCGGCCTGCACCTGACGATCAAAGCTGATCGCCTCGGCTCGCTGAACCGTGGCAGCCCGGTGTTCTACAAGCAGATCCAGGTCGGCCAGGTCAAAAGCTACCTGCTCTCCGAAGACCAGACCACCGTTGAAATCAAGGTCTACATCGAGCCGACCTACGCCAGCCTGGTGCGCAAACACACGCGTTTCTGGAACGCCAGCGGCATCAGCATCGACGCCAACCTTTCCGGCGTAAAAGTCCGCAGTGAATCCCTGGCCAGCATCGTTGCCGGCGGTATCGCCTTCGCCACGCCGGAGAATCGCAAGGACAGCCCACCGACGGACCCGAGCCTGCCGTTCCGCCTGTACGAAGACTTCGATGCAGCCGCGGCGGGCATCAAGGTCAAAGTCAAACTCACCGACTTCGAAGGTCTCCAGGCGGGCCGCACCCCGGTGATGTACAAAGGCATCCAGGTCGGCAGCCTGAAGACCCTGAAGATCGATCCGGACCTGTCCAGCGCCAATGCCGAGTTGACCCTCGACCCACTGGCCGAAGACTACCTCGTCCAGGACACCCAATTCTGGGTAGTCAAACCGTCTATCTCCCTGGCGGGCATCACCGGGCTGGAAGCGTTGGTCAAAGGTAACTACATCGCCATCCGTCCCGGCGACAAGGGCACCGCGCCACAACGGGAGTACGTCGCCCGCGCCAAGGCGCCGCCACTGGACCTGCGTTCCCCCGGCCTGCACATGGTGCTCTTCACCGACAACCTCGGTTCCCTGGATGTCGGCAGCCCGATCCTCTACAAGCAGGTCAAGGTCGGTTCCGTGCAGAGCTACCAGTTCTCCCGCAAGAACAAGCAACTGGTGATCGGCGTCCATATCGAGAAAGAATACGAAGGCCTGGTCAATGGCTCGACCCGTTTCTGGAATGCCAGCGGCGTGACCCTGACCGGTGGGCTTACCGGCGGCATCCAGGTGAAAAGCGAATCCCTGGCCAGCCTGATGGCGGGCGGTATCGCCTTCGAAACCCCGGAGCCGAATGTGCCGCTGAAAAAGCGCATCCCGCGTTTCCGTCTGTTCCCGGATCGCGAAGCCGCCAACCAGCACGGTACGTTGGTGACCATCAAGGTCGACCGCGCCGATGGCCTGCGCCCGGGTACGCCAGTGCGCTTCAAGGGCCTGGACGTAGGCAAGATCGAAAGTGTCGACCTGAGCGCCGACATGCAATCGGTGCTGCTCAGCGCGCGTATCACCCAAGTGGCCGACCGCATTGCAAGGGCCGGCAGTCAGTTCTGGGTGGTCAAGCCTGAACTGGGCCTGATGAAAACGTCGAACCTGGAAACCCTGGTGACCGGCCAGTACATCGAAGTACAGCCAGCGACCAAAAGCATCGGCCCACAGAAGAGTTTCGTCGCGCTGGACAAGCCGCCAGAAGCCGTTCATCAGGAGGAGGGCCTGAGCCTGGTACTCAGCGCCGCACGCCGTGGCTCGTTGAAGGAAGGCGTTCCGGTCACTTACCGCGAAGTCACCGTAGGCAAAGTTACCGGCTACGAGCTGGGCCAGACCGCCGACCGTGTGCTGGTTCACATCCTGATCGAGCCCAAGTACGCGCCTCTGGTGCGCAGTGGCAGCCGGTTCTGGAACACCAGCGGCTTCGGGCTCGACTTCGGCTTGTTCAAGGGCGCGACTGTTCGCACTGAGTCCCTGGAGACCCTGGTCGCCGGCGGCATCGCCTTTGCCACGCCGGACGGCGAGCGTATGGGCAACGCTGCACGGCCCCAGCAGACCTTCCCGCTGTTCGACAAATTTGAAGATGAATGGCTGACCTGGGCGCCTAAAATCCCACTCGGCAAATAGACCGAGGCGCGGCCTTCGCGAGCAAGCCCGCTCCCACATTTGACCCAGTTCCCATTGAAGGAACCCGATTGAATGTGGGAGCGGGCTTGCTCGCGAAGAGACCCTCAAGAACACAAAAAAAAGGCCGCGATCCAGAAGATCGCGGCCTTTTTGCATTTCAGCGCAACTGATTAAACCTCATCCAGCTCCGGCTCATCCGCCTGCACATTCACCGTTGCCTTCACCACATCGTGACGACGGATGTACTTCCAGTCCGCCTCATCAATGTAGATCCCGTTCGGCCCGCTGCCGCCTTCCAGGTCGATTGCCACCTGGGCGGAAACCTGCGGCTTCACACTCGCCAGAATCGGCACGAAGCCCAGTTGCAAGCTGGTCTCCAGCAATGCCGCCTGGTTCTTCTCATCGATGTCCGCGGCTTCATCGAGGTAGTACGGCAGGCGCACACGACCGGCCTGGTCGCGGTCCATCAAGTGCAGCAACAAATACATGTTGGTCAGCGCCTTGATGGTCATGGTGGTGCCGTTGGAGGCGGCGCCATCGATGTCGGTGTGAATGATCGGCTGGCCGTTGACCTTGGTGATCTCGAACGCCAGTTCGAACAAGTCCTTGAGGCCCAACTGGTTATGGTTGGCCGCAACCAGGCGCGCCAGGTATTCCTTGGCTTCCTCGTTCTTGTTGTCCTGCTCGGCGCTCTGGCTCAGATCGAACACCGACAGGGTTTCGCCTTCTTCATACTGACCGGCACTGTGGATGATCTGGTCGATATGCTTGAGGGCTTCCTTGTTCGGCGCGAGCACGATGCGGAAGCTCTGCAGGTTGGACACCTGGCGCTTGTTGATCTCGCGGTTGAACAACGCCAACTGGTGCTCAAGGCTGTCGTAGTCGCTGCGGATATTGCGCAAGGTTCGCGCGATATCCGTGACCGCCGCACGCCGGGCCTTGCCCAGCGTCAGTGCTTCATCGGTACGGTGCGCGTAAGCGTTGATCAACAGATGCAGGCGGCGCTCCATATCGTCTTCACTGTCGAACTTGGCCACGCCCTTGAGGCGCACCTGTGCGTACAGCGCGTCGATCTGGCCATCAGCGCGCAGCAGGCCTTGCCAGCTGTCCTGGTAGTCATTGAGCAGCGGCAGCAGGTTGTCCATGGAGTCGTCGACCGGGTCCATGAACGGCGTACCAAACGGCAAGTCTGCCGGCAGCAACTGGCGACGACGCAATGCGTCATCCAGGGTGCGCTGCTTGGCTTCCATATCACCAATCTGCCGGCCTACCAATTGCAGCTTGGCCGACAGTTGCTGGACGCGCTCGGTAAACGCATCGCTGGAGCGTTTCAATTCGTCCTGGGCCGCTTCCATCTGCGCCAGGCTTTCCAGCTTCTCGCCTTCCTCGGCGCTCAGGGTTTGTGCACGGCGGAAATCTTCCAGCGCCTTCTGCGCGTCCAGTACCTGTTGGTACAGCGCTTCAGTCTGGGTCTTGCTCGCCGCGCGGTCGGCCGCCACGGCTTGCTGGGTTTTCAGTTGCTTGAGTTCTTTTTCCAGACGCTCTTTCTGGTCGCGCAACGCGGCGCGGTCAGCCAGTGCCTGCAACGCCGGTGGCTCGATGTGCGAGATGTCGATGGCCAGCCCCGGCACTTCAAAACGCTCGCCCTTGAAGCCATCAAGGATCTGCTCCAGGGATTTCACCCACAGGCCGTCCTCGTCCAGCGTGATGCCATGCTCACCCAGCGGCAAGCTGAACAGCGAACTGTTGAACAGGCGCATCAGACGCTCGACATCCTGCTGCGAGAATTCTTCCCGCAGCTTGGCGTAGCTGTTGTTGTCGGCGTGATCGAGTTGCTGCTTCACCGACTTCAGGCGTTTTTCCAGGTCCCGCAGACGTTCATCCAGATCCTCGGCGCTGAACTGACGCGACTGCGCCAAGGCCCCGGCCAGTTCATCGTGAGCATCCTTGGCGGCCAGCAGTTGCTGCTCCAGCACCTTGACGTCATCCACCAGCGCGAAGCGGTGCTTGAGCACTGACAGCTCACCCAGCCAGCGCTGAATCCCGCTGATTTCCCGCTCCAGGCGCATCAGCTCCTGAGTGCCGCCGCGCTGGTCGTTCTGCAGCGAATCCTGCTCGTTGCGGTAATGCTCGGCCTGGATCGTCAGTTCTTCCTTGCGCGCACTGGCGTAGTCCGACCAGGTGCCCAGCAACGAATCCAGCAGCGGTGACAGGCGATGCAGCTTGCCCCGCAGAATGTCCCGCTGCTTCACGCCGTTGGCCAAGGCTTCTACCAGAGGGCCGGCAGCCACCAGCGAGTTGTAGTCCTGCTCCATGCGTCGTACATCGCGGAAGGCTTCTTCGCACGCCGCGATGTAATCGACACTGCCGGAACGCAGGCTGTGTTCGAACGCATCCAGAAACAGCTGCTTCAACTTGGCCGCGGTGATTTCCCGCATGTGCAGCAAATTGATAAACAGCGCGCGGAAGGTCTTCAGGCTCTGCTCGCTGGTGGAGCGCAGCGGAATCAGGGTCAGGTCCAGCGGGATCGACGTATGGCCGCCCACCAGCAAACGCCGCAGCTCATCGGGCTTGAGCTCATAGGCTTTCAGGCCTTCGCGCTCAAGGTTGGTGAACAGCTCTTTCTGGCGCAGGCAGGTGTCGTTCTTCTGGTAGTGCGCCAGGTCCAGCTTGCCGGCGTAGGCAAAGAACTGGTGACCGAAACCACCGCCCGGGCCGCGACCGACCACGCCGATCACGTGCGGGCCATGGGGAAGCGAGACTTCCACGAGGATGTAGCTGGTGTCGGTGGCAAAGTAGAAACGCCGGGATTGCTCCAGGGTGTACTTGCCGAAACTCATGTCCGACATGCGCGCCAGAATCGGGAACTGCAAGGCGTTGATCGACGCCGATTTGCCAAGGTTGTTCGCGCCGTACACCGACAGCGGTTCTTCCAGCGGGAACAGGCCCAGGCTGTAACCGGCGGTGTTCAAAAGGGCGAAGCGGCGAATGCCGTAGCGTTCCTTGCTCATGCGTCGGTCTCCTGTTCTTCGGCAATGGCGCGGGCCAGGGCGTCTTCTTCGCTTTCTTCTGCAAAGTCACTCAAGTCCAGCGGGTCATCGGTCTTCAGCAGTTTTTCATCGCTGTCTTCGTCGATGATCACCGGGGCCGGCAACGGCAATACGCTGTGGATGCTCGCGGCCAAGTCGCGGTCTTGCTGGACCGAGAGGCACACATCGAGGAAGCGGTGCATCGGCGGCAGGAAGCGGTAGATGCCGTTCTCTTCACCGGCAAAACCCAGCTGGGTCATGCGGCGCATGATTTTTTCTTCCAGTTCCTCGACGGTCTGCACTTCGGCCTGGATAAACAGGTCGCGGTACTTTTCCAGCAACGACGGCAGTTCGTCACGGCCCAGGCTGCCACCGTCGAGCACGGCGATCGGGTCGCGGCCCTGGTCGGCCAGGTGCTCGACGATGATGAAGGTGAACAACGCCAGGCGCTGGGCGGTCTTGTTGACCTGCGCGGCGGCCACGGCCGAGTCCGGCACGAAGTAGTAGAAACCTCGCGTGTCGCACACCAACTCAAAGCCCAGGGCCTTGAACAACGTGCGGTACTGGTCCTGGAAGTTCGACAGTTGGGCGTACAGCTCCGGGTCGCGGCGGCTGACGTGGTAACCCTTGAACAGCTCGCGAAAGATCGGCGCCAGCTGGGACAGTTCGGATAGATCAAGATGCATGAGGGGTGCTCGCAGAATTCCCGGCCGTATCAATACTGGCTGGAAGCAGGGCGAATGAGCGCAGGCTGACCTGGTGCTCGTGAGTGTGGTAATCCCGTCGTTCCAGACGTTCACGCTTGAAGCGTTTTTCCCGCGACAGGCGTGAGAACCAGTACAGCAACTCGTCGGTTGCGCCGTCCGGTTCCTGCTCCAGCAGCCAGGTCATCAGGTCCGGCATCGGCAGCGCGTCTTCACAGCGTTCGAGCATTTCCTTGACCGTGCGCGGTGCGCGAGGGGCTTCGCCCTTGTGGGATTTATGCGCCTTGGGGAAACGCGCCGGCTTTGGTTCGAAGTTGGCCAGGGCGTACACGTAGGCTTCGACCTGGCTGGCACTGCCAAGAAAGGTGCTTTGCGGCCGGGTGAACATCGGCATCGCCGCTTGCGGCACCGCGTCCAGGCCCTTGCGGCGAATCGCCGACAAGGCCAGCGCCGCGCCCCGGGTCACGGCATTGTGCCGGCGCGCTTCTTCCCGCAACGGCAGCAGCAGTTCCCGGGCGTGACGCAAGGTCAGTTGGGCGCTGGTCTGCATTTCGAGGATGCGCGCGTGGGTGCGCAGCAGCATGTCGTCGTCCACCAGGTGGCCGAGGCGCTGCTGCTCGGTAAGCATGCGCAACAGTACGTTTTCCACCTTGCGCACGCCTTGTTCGAAGGCGCCGTCGGCGTTCACCAGTTGAATCATCGGCTCGACGTATTCGTCCCAGGTCGCCAGTACTTCGGCGTAGCGCTGGCGCAACGGGATCTGCCGGTCGCTGGTCTTGGCGCGATCGGCCACGGCAGCGAGGGCCTGTTCGTCGTTGGCGAGTTTTTTCAGCACGTCGCGCACGCGCATGTCCAGCAGGCGCAATTGGCGCGCCAGGTCATGGCCGTCGCGGATGTCGAAGGCGTCCTGGATATAACCCGCCAGGCGCTCAAGGTGGCGCAGGTAGGCTTCGATTTCCAGGCACAGGCCTAGCCGGTGCTCCTTGCGAAGATACGCCAGGAAGTCGTGGATCTGTGCGTTGAGCTCGAAACGGTTCGGGCTCTTGGCGACAGGCACCAGGATATCCAGGCGAATCCACACGTCCAGCAGGCTGGTGATGTCCTGTGGCGTGCTGTCCAGTTGTTGGGCGGCCAACTGGGCGCGCAGTTCGCTGAGGCTCAGGGTGCCTTGGTCGAAGTGTTCGCACAGTGGCTCAAGCAGGGCCCAGTGTTCGGCGAGGGCGCGCAAGACGCGCTTGGGTTCGATCATCGGAATGGCCGGCTGGTTAGCGATTAAAAGCAGCGATTGTACTGCATCGGTGCCGGGATTTATCCACAGCCGGTCGTGAGGCGCTCACCGGAACGATCAACTGCGGGCGATCTTCGTCGAAGGGCGGTAGAATCCCTGTTCTTTAGTTATCCACAAGTGGCCGACCTTTGCTTATCGAGTCCCGACGTCGCGCTTACTTGACCGCCATGCAGGTGGTCAACTGGCTGCCGCGCACTGAATTACCGTTCGCCGCCCCTTCGCGGCCCGAGCTGCTGGAGGCCCCGGAACCGTTCGAGGCTTTCGAGCCTTCGGGTGAGGAGGCGGCTGCGCCGGTGCCGCTGGTCAAGCCCGTGGCAGAAACCCCGGTGGTCCGGCCAAAGGTCGAAGTGCCGCGCCCGTCGCCGGTGGCCAAGCCGGTCGTCGCCGAAGAGGCGCCTGCCGTGGTCAAGGCTCCGGTCGTACCGCCGCCACGCTTTGCCCTGCAACTGCTGCGGGCCGGGCGATGCCTGCTGCTGGTGGAGTTACCCACAGGCGAGCGCTTCCAGGCCCGCGACCCGGCCTATCTGCTGCTCAAGGACATGTTGCGCGCCGCCGGCCTGCCCGACAGTCCGCAAATCGTTGGCGAGCCGGTGCGCTGGCCGCTGCTGGCCCGGGGCACCATGGACCAGGGCCCGGAAGCTGCACGGGATTTTGTGCAAGGTTTTGTCTCGGCGCGCCTGGAAGACGAACCCTGCGTGTGCCTGTGGCTGATCGGCCTGCCCGCCGTGCGTTTTGCCGGCGAAGCGAATGCCGAGGCCTGGTACCGCGAACTGCAGGTCGAAGGCCTGGGCTCCGTCTGGGCCCTGCCGGGCCTGGAACTATTAATGGAAGAGCCACAGCGTAAGGCTGATGTCTGGCAAGCCATGCGCCGGCTGATGGCGCGCTGGAAAAGTACCGATGAGTGAAGCTTTATCCTTCCGCCCGATGACCGAGGCGGACCTCGACGCTGTACTGAAGATTGAATACGCAGCGTTCAGCCACCCCTGGACCCGCGGGATTTTTCTCGACGGGCTGGGCAAGTACCAGATCTGGCTGATGTTTGAAGGTGAGCAGCAGGTGGGCCACGGGGTGGTGCAGATCATCCTCGATGAAGCGCATTTGCTGAACATCACCGTCAAGCCGGAAAACCAGGGCCGTGGCCTGGGCTTGAGCTTGCTGGAGCACCTGATGTCCCGGGCCTACGAGGCCAAGGCGCGGGAATGTTTCCTGGAAGTGCGCGACAGCAACACCGGCGCGTTCCGGCTGTACGAGCGTTATGGTTTCAACGAAATTGGCCGTCGGCGGGATTATTACCCCGCCGTCGGTGGCCGCGAAGATGCGGTCGTGATGGCCTGCACCCTGGTCGACTAAACACAGGGCCCAATGTGGCAGCGGGCTTGGTGGGAGCGGGCTTGCTCGCGAAGGCGATGGTCCAGTCGCCAGATGTAATGACTGACACACCGCCTTCGCGAGCAAGCCCGCTCCCACATTCAGTTCGGCAGGGTGTCAGCGGTTGCCGTCTACTGGATCGATATCGGCCAACTCGGCCTCATCCAGGCCATTGCCGCCGCCGATCTCGTCTTCATCGACGATACTCAAATCGTAATCCGCCGGATGGTCTTCACCTGCTTCCTGCGCATCCCGCGCGCCATCCTCATGGATCAGCGTTTCCGGGCTCATGTCATCATCGGTTGAATCATGATCGTCAGTGGAAGCACCGGTCATCCCGGCTTCGCGCACCCGTTCGTCGGGCATCAGGTGCTCACGCTCCCGAGGCGGAATTTCGTCGCCGATTTCCGCAGTCGGCTCCTCCTTGTCAAAATCCAGCTCGCGCATTTCGCCCATGCGATCTTCGTTGTCATCAATCGGTTCCGGCTGTGTAGCGCCGTAGGGACGTCGTGATTCAGTCATGGCGATTCCTCATACTGTGGGGCTTATAGTGTGTGGACAGGCATGGCTCCCCAAGATTCAAGAAATTGCCGCCGGCTATCTTTATTGTTGGCGTGACCCGGACGGGCGGTCGAGTGTCAAAACTGCGCATCATTCCTGAGGCTTTCCCTGATGAACGAACTACAAGACTTGCTTGATAACAACGAACGCTGGGCGGATGCGATCAAACAGGAAGATCCCGAATTCTTCGCCAAG
The DNA here is from genome assembly GCF_013385665.1 of Pseudomonas sp. D4002. Lineage (NCBI taxonomy): Bacteria > Pseudomonadati > Pseudomonadota > Gammaproteobacteria > Pseudomonadales > Pseudomonadaceae > Pseudomonas > Pseudomonas sp. D4002. The sequence goes on along the minus strand of NZ_JACAPN010000046.1, from coordinate 113,450 downwards.
CTCGCCCGCCAGCAAACCCCGGAATACCTGTGGATCGGCTGTTCCGACGCCCGCGTGCCGGCCAACGAGATCGTCGGCATGCTGCCTGGCGACCTGTTTGTGCACCGCAACGTGGCCAACGTGGTATTGCACACCGACCTCAATTGCCTGTCGGTGATCCAGTACGCAGTCGACGTGCTCAAGGTCAAACACATCCTGGTGACCGGCCACTATGGCTGCGGTGGCGTACGAGCTTCGATGCAGGACAACCAGTTGGGCCTGATCGACGGCTGGCTGCGCACCATCCGTGACCTGTACTACGAAAACCGCGACGTGCTGGCCCAGTTGCCCACGGAAGAGGAACGCGTAGACCGCCTGTGCGAACTGAACGTGATCCAGCAGGTGGCCAACGTCGGCCACACCAGCATCGTGCAGAACGCCTGGCACCGCGGGCAGAGCCTGTCGGTTCATGGCTGCATTTACGGGATCAAGGACGGCCGCTGGAAAAGCCTGAACACCACCATCAGTGGCTTCGAGCAACTGCCGCCGCAATACCGCCTGCGCCCGCTGGGTGCGGTCTAAGGGCTTTTGCGTTCGCGCCACTGCTCCATGAATTGCTGACCCTCGGGATTCAACGGCTCCTTCATGCCGGTGATCCAGCCCCGACAGTTGAGCTCGCCGCACTGGCAGCGAAACTGTCGGAACAATACGTCCTCGGTGTGGGCGTAATCCATGGTCAGCAGGGCACCAGCGGGAATGGGCTGAACGGACCACAGTTCCAAGTACGTCATGTCGAGAAACGCGTTCGGGTTGCATGAATGCGAAAGCAGGCCGCTGAACCAAGGGTCGTACAAGTGGATACGCGAGGACATCTGCACCGTATGCAGGCGCCGCTCACTCAATGCGTAGCCGGACACCCTGGCGATGCACATACGGCTGTCAAAGGCGACGCGGGTCTTGATTCCGTCGCCTGAACCGTCTCGGGTACGCACCACTTCATAGTCGCGAGCGCGGGGGTAGCCGTGTTCGGCGAGGGCGGTCGCGAACGGGTAAAGACACTTGCTCACAGCGGTTTTAGCCTTGTCCATGGCTTGAGTTTTCATGACTCTCCAGGAGGGGCTGCATCGACCTGCCGGTGGTGTCTTGACTGCCAGTCTTGCAGCGGATGGGCGCGGCTCAAGACTCGCTTAAGTGGGAACCAATTTCTACTGTCAAATCTGACAGTAGAAATTGGCTATCTTTTATGTAGGAAAATGCCCTTCTGGCAGCCTGCTTCAGAGCGCCGGTGCTTCAATCGCCGGTTCTGGCACTGCGCTTTTCAATTGCCTCAGCTGGGTCTTGATCGCCGGCTGGGCACACTTGGCGTTCGCTTGATCGGGCGTCAGCTCGCGGATAGAGGTGTAGAACAGTTCGCAGGTCTGCTCCTTGCGCGTTACCTGCCAAGTGTTCATGCAGCCTTTGAGCTGCACATTCGGATCGCTGGCGGGCTTCTGGCCCATCGAGGCCTGCCAGCAGGCGGCGCTCAAGTCCTGGCCCATCACCTTCAAACCGGCCTCGTCGGCCTTTTGCTCGTCACCGTCATAGGTGTCGGGGTTGGCGGCATACCAGATGTAGCTCGGGTGATTGGCGCCCAGTACGGCGACCTGGCTCCCGACGGCCGGGCTGATTTGCGCCAGGCCCAGTACGGCAACGGTTTGCCCGTATTGCTGCTTGATCCAGCTGCGCACCGGCGCGCCGAAGGCCACCATCGGCAACGCGCCGCCCGCGTGCTGGCTCAGCTCCTTGACCATCCGGGTCTGATAGTCGGTGAAGTAACCGTACACACCTTCCAGGTCCTTGCCCGCCGTGGCAGGGGCGGCGATCGGGGCGATGTCGATGATGGTCTGGTATTCCGGCGTCTGGGTCGCCGGGATGCCGTTGGCCGTGAGCAAGGTCGCCCAGCGGTCGGTGGTGGCCGACTCCAGGTAGTCCTGGAAGTGGGTCAGGGAATAATCCGGCGGGAAGTGCAGCAGCTCGATGCTCTTGCGGTTTTCCAGGGCCATGCCCAGCGGCAGGAACAGGTACCAGTTGAACTGCCATTTGCCATCGCCATTGAGTTTGCTGGCGCCCTGGTAAGCCAGGTCGGCGGTATCGAGCAAGGTGGTCAACGGCTGGCCATAACCGTCTGGCACGCCGCTGAACGTGGCCAGCACCTGGTCATGCTCGGTTTTGACGCTGACTTTGCCCCGGCTGTAACCGTCGCGTTGCAGGCTCTGGTTCAGGTAGTGCTCGACGGTCTGTTCCAGCGTCCAGGGACGAAAACAGATGACGCTGCAATTGTTCGGGTACGCGAACAACTGGGTGACCCGTTGCGGGGTACCCAGCGGTACGGTGATATCAGCCTGTACGACCGCACTCAAGGTCAGTGCGGCCAGGGTGAAGGACAACCTGGTGAGTTTGAACATGGATGGTTCCCTGTCAGCGAAAGCCCGTCTGCGCGGGGTGAATGCCCACCCTCACACAGTAGCGGTTGACCGGGAAAAGCGCGTAGAAAAACTGCGCGCTTGTCGCTTTTGAGCAAGTGCGTCTACACCTTGAAGTGCAGGGCGTTGGTCAAATCCCCCATGGGCTTTTGGCCGCGCGCGGTCATGGCGTCGTCACGCTGCTTGAGCCCGTCGAGGGTTTCCAGCTGGAACACCCGGGTGATCAGACGCAGGATCGACGCGGTGTCGTAGACGGTATGGTCCACCGTGCCCTTGCGCGCGAACGGCGAGACCACCAGTGCCGGAATCCGCGTGCCCGGGCCCCAACGATCGCCTTTTGGCGGTGCAACGTGGTCCCACCAGCCGCCGTTTTCATCGACGGTGACGATCACCACCATGTTCTTCCACTGCGGGCTTTCCTGCAGCACCTTCAAGGCGCGGGTGATATGCCGGTCGCCCGAAGCGACGTCGGCGTAACCGGCGTGCATATTCAGGTTGCCCTGGGGTTTGTAGAAGGTCACCGCAGGCAGCTTGCCGGCCTGGGCATCGGCGAAGAACTTGTTGGTGCTGGCGTCATCCCCCAGGCCGCCATCGCGCAGGCGTTTATTGCGCTCAGCCGGGTTTTCCGGGCCTTGCTGCTTGAAGTAGTTGAAGGGCTGGTGGTGGTACTGGAAGTTCGGAATCTTCGGAATGCCGCCCGAGTCCTTGAACTGATCCAGCGTTGCTTGCCACGCACCGGCGTACCAGGCCCAGTCGACGTTCTTTTTCGACAGTTTGTCGCCGATGTGCTCGTGGGTTTGTGGCACCAGCACGTTAGGCAAGTCGGGCTTGGAGTAATCCGGGCGCTCGGGGTCGCGAATCCAGGTAGGCCAGTAAGGCGGGGCCAGGGTGTTCACGCCGAAACCGTCCGGGGTCAATGCGCTGGGGCCGAATTGCGGCGGGCCGGTCATTGCGCTGGCCGGGGACTTGTCCAGAGGCTTGAGGCGCGGGTCGGTCGGGTCGTCGCTTTGCAGCGTGGCGATCTGTGCCTTGGCCACCGATTGCGCAGCGTTTGGGTACACCGGCGGGGTGGCGCTGATCAGGTATTGGTGGTTGAGGAACGATCCGCCAAACGCGCCCTGGAAGAAGTTATCGCAAAGCACAAACTCCTTCGCCACGTCCCACAAGCGCAGGGCGTAACGGCTCTGGGCGTAATGGCCCATCAGCAGGCCGCCGGAGTCGCCCCAGGCGACGAACGCATCGTTTTTACCGCCATTGATCTGCATCTGGTTCTGATAGAACACGTGCCACAAATCCCGGGTGACCAGGCTCAGGGGCTGGTCTTCGCCATTCGGGCCTTTGAGGGCGAACGGAGCGTTGGGCAGGTTTTCCTGGTATTGCACTTCGCTGGGGTACGTGACGCCATCCACGGTCTGCGGGCCAACTTGCAACACGCCGCCCCAGGTCGGGGGCAGGGTGCTCAGCAGGCTGCCGTCGCGGTCGCGCTGCTGATAGTCCGCAGGGGCGAGGGCCGACAATGGTTTCTCGACCCCGGGGAAATCCGCAAACAGGTTGTTGAAGCTGCGGTTTTCGGCGTAGATCACCACCACGGTTTTAACCTGTTCGTGCAGGGCCTTGTCCAGCTCTTGCGGCGTCAGCGGGCGATCCACCGGCTTGCCGGGTGCCTCGCTGGTATTGCCGCAGGCACTCAGGGTCGCACCCACGCCCAGCACGGCCGCGCCTCCCAGGAAGCGCCGCCGGCTGGTGTCGACTGGCGGTTTGGCTTCAATGTCTTGGGAAGGGCGGTCTTTGTGCTCGTCGCTCATTGCGGGGAGTCCATGCAGGTTAGTTGTTGCAATATGTTTCGCCGGAACGGTAGCAATGGAATGTGACGGAACGAAGACAGCGGTGTGATCATGTGGGCATGCTTCCTGATCCCAAGCACTGCTAGACTGGCCCGATATTGCATACCGCAGAGGTGCCCCATGAAACCTTCAACTGCCCTGGATCTCAAGAGGGCTGCCGTGCGTGAAGTAGTAGGACGTTTCCATACCTCCAACCCAAGGGTGTTTGGGTCCGTTTTGTTGGGGACTGATAAAGACGGCAGTGATCTCGATTTACTGGTTGATGCGCTACCGGGAGCGACCCTTTTTGACCTTGGTGGGCTGCAGGTGGAGTTGGAAGACTTGCTCGGGGTAAACGTCGATTTGCTGACGCCTGGCGATCTGCCTCTGAAGTTTCGTGCTCAAGTCTTGGCTGAGGCCCGGCCCGTATGATCTCAAATCGGATTGGCGACTACCTGGAGCACATGCGCCAGGCATCGTCCGACGCGATCACCTTTGTCGAAGGGGTGAGCAAACCTGAGTTTTTTGAAGACAAGCGTACCTAACAAGCCGTGATCATGAGTTTGATCATCATCGGCGAAGCGTCGACCAAAATAATGGATCAACATCCAGAGTTTGCAGCCGCCCAACCGCAGGTGCCTTGGCGCAGTATGCGCGGGATGCGCAACCGGATTGCCCATGGTTACTTCGACATAAATCTTGAAGTGGTATGGGACACGGTTCAGCACGCGCTACCTGAGCTGCTGAACAACCTGCCAGCCGCACCCGCCTGAAGAGCGGGTGCAGCTTCAGATAATTAAGGCATCACCGGCGGCAAATATTTAAGCGTCGTGCCCAACGCCCACAGCAGGAACAACACCAGCGGCGTATGCACCAGCAACTGCACAAACGAAAAGCCGATCAAGTCCCGCGCCTTCAACCCCAGCACGCCCAGCAGCGGCAGCATATAGAACGGGTTGATCAGGTTAGGCAGCGCTTCGGCGGCGTTGTAGATCTGCACCGCCCAGCCCAGGTGATATTCCAGGTCGTTGGCGACCTGCATCACGTACGGCGCCTCGATGATCCACTTGCCGCCGCCCGACGGGATAAAGAAGCCCAGCACCGCCGAGTACACACCCATCAACAGCGCGTAGGTGTCGTGGGACGCGATCGAGGTGAAGAAGGTCGAGATGTGGTGCGCCAGGGTCGCGCCGTCACTGCCTTTCACCACGGTCATCAGCGCGGCAATCGAGCCATACAGCGGGAACTGGATCAGCACCCCGGTGGTGGTGGGTACCGCACGGGCCACCGCATCGAGAAAACTGCGCGGACGCCAGTGCAGTAGGGCACCGACCATCAGGAACAGGAAGTTATAGGTGTTCAGCCCCGAGATCGCGCTGATCGCCGGCTTGGTCGAGAATTCATGGAACAACCAACCGGCGGCCAGCAACGCCAGCAGGATGGTCAGCAACGGGCTGTGCTCCAGCCACTCGCCCGGACGGGTCGGCGGTTGCGGCTTGGGCATGTTGAAGGCAGGGTCGATACCGCAAGCCTTGGCGTCACGGGCGGAGTTCGGCCCGGGCGCGGTGGCGTAGGCGATGATCAGCGACACCACGATCAGCGCCAGCAACAGCACGCCGGACTGCCACAGAAAGATGGTGTCGGTGAACGGGATCATCCCGGTGATCGACAGGATCGACGGCGGCAAACTGGCCGGGTTGGCCTGCAACTGCGCCGCTGACGACGACAGCCCCAGCGCCCAAACAGCACCCAGGCCGAGGTAGGCCGCAGCACCGGCCGCGCGGTAATCCATGCGCAAATCCGTACGCCGGGCCAGCGCACGCACCAGCAAACCACCGAACACCAGGGACAGGCCCCAGTTGAGCAACGAGGCGACCATCGAAATCAGCGCCACCCAGGCCACGGCAGAACGGCCGTTCTTCGGGATGCGCGCCAGGCGGTCGATCAACTTTACGGCGGGCGGGGAGCTGGCGACCACGTAACCGCCAATCACCACAAAGGCCATTTGCATGGTGAACGGGATCAAACTCCAGAAACCGTCACCAAACGCCTTGGCGGCCTCGGTCGGCGCGGCGCCCATGCCCAGGGTCGCCACGGCGACAATGATCACGGCGAGGGCGGCAAACACCCAGGAGTCAGGGAACCAGCGCTCGGCGAAGTTTGAACAACGCAGGGCGAATCGGGCGTAGCGGCTGTCTTCGATAGCATCGGCCACGTTCAGTACCTCTATTTGTATTTATTATGGGGGCGGCAGTTTTGCTGCATGTTCCTCTACGGCTATTCATTTGGGAATGTAGTTATCTTCATTGATCAATGAGTAAAGCAAATATATCCGGCGAGATTGCCATCACCGGGCCCAGCTCATAACCTGCAGGCCATTTTGTTTGTCTGCCGAGCTTTTCCATGACTGCCACCTCTTATCCACAGGCGCAGCGTTTCTCCCGCTCCGACTACAAAACCCTGGGCCTGGCTGCCCTGGGCGGGGCCCTGGAAATCTACGACTTCATCATCTTCGTATTTTTCGCGCTGACCCTCAGCCAGCTGTTCTTCCCGCCGGAAATGCCCGAGTGGCTGCGCCTGCTGCAAAGCTTCGGCATCTTCGTCACGGGCTACCTGGCACGCCCACTGGGCGGAATCCTGATGGCGCACTTCGCCGATCACCTGGGGCGTAAACGGGTGTTCAGCCTGAGCATCCTGATGATGGCGCTGCCGTGCTTGCTGATTGGGATCATGCCCACCTACGCACAAATCGGTTATTTCGCGCCTTTGATCCTGCTGGCGTTGCGCATCCTCCAGGGTGCGGCAGTGGGCGGGGAAGTGCCCAGCGCCTGGGTGTTTGTCGCCGAACACGCTCCGGACAACCATCGTGGTTATGCCCTGGGCTTCCTCCAGGCCGGGCTGACCTTCGGCTACCTGCTCGGCGCGCTGACGGCGACGCTGCTGGCGCAAGTCTTCACCCCGGCCGAAATCCTCGACTACGCCTGGCGCTTCCCGTTTCTGCTCGGCGGCGTGTTCGGCGTGATCGGTGTCTGGCTGCGGCGCTGGCTCAGCGAAACCCCGGTGTTCCTGCAAATGCAGGCCCGTCGCCAGGCCGGCGCCGAACTGCCGCTGCGTACCGTCCTGCGGGAACATCGCAGCGCGCTGCTGCCGGCGATGATCCTCACCTGCGTGCTCACCTCGGCCGTCGTCGTACTGGTGGTGATCACCCCGACCATGATGCAGAAAACCTTCGGCATGAGCCCCAGCCACACCTTCGCCCTGAGCGCGTTGGGCATCGTGTTCCTGAATATCGGTTGCGTGTTGGCCGGGCTCCTGGTGGACCGCATCGGCGCCTGGCGTGCGGTGTTGGTCTATAGCCTGCTGCTGCCGGTGGGGATTGCCGTGCTCTATGCGAGCCTGATTGCCGGTGGCGTGTGGCTGGGCGCAGCGTATGCAATTGCCGGCTTGAGTTGCGGGGTGGTGGGCGCGGTGCCGTCGGTGATGGTCAGCCTGTTCCCGGCGCAGGTGCGGGTGTCGGGGATTTCCTTCACCTACAACATTGCCTATGCGCTGTGGGCGAGTACCACGCCGCTGATGTTGATCGCGTTGATGCCGACCAGCCCGTGGATCTGCGTGGGGTATTGCGTGGTGATGGGCGCGGTGGGCGCAGTGAGTGCGGCGCATTTTGGCAAGCGCCAACCTACCTGATCGTTCCCACGCTCTGCGTGGGAACGCCTCACTGGACGCTCCGCGTCCGCTTGTGTGACGCGGAGCGTCACGGATGCATTCCCACGCGGAGCGTGGGAACGATCATTACGTCAGGAAGTGCCACATCAGCAGCGTGCCCACCAGGCCCACCACCGACACAATGGTCTGCAACACCGACCACACCCAGATCGTCTGCTTCAGTTGCAAGCCGAAGTATTCGCGCACCATCCAGAAGCCGGCATCGTTGACGTGGCAGAAGAACACCGAGCCGGCACCAATCGCCAGGGCGACCAGTGAGCTTTGCGTCGCCGCCAACCCCGCCATCATCGGCGCGAGGATGCCCGCCGTTGTCGTGGTGGCGACGGTCGCCGACCCCGTGGCCTGACGCAGCGCCACCGCAATCAACCAGGCCAGCAACAGGTACGGCATGTGCGCGCCTTCGGCCACCTTGCTGATGGTCTGGCTCACGCCGGCATCCAGCAGGGTTTGCTTCAACCCGCCACCGGCGCCGATGGTCAGCAACAGCACCGCGATCGGCGCCAGCGCCTTGCGCAGGGTGTTGCCGACATCGGCCCGCGGCATGCCGCTGGCCCAGCCCAGGCAGATCACCGCGGCAATCACCGCCAGGCCCAGCGCGATCAACGGCTCACCGAGGAACTTCAAGGTCAGTGCCACCGGGCTTTCCGGCGACATGGCAACCTTGGCCAGGGTGCTGCCGAGCATCAGGATCACCGGCAACAGGATGATCAGCAGCGACACACCAAAACTCGGCTGGCGCGGCGCCTTGGGCGGAGCACTGAACAGCGCGCCAATGTCGGCCGGCTCATCCACGTGCATGCGCTTGGACAGCCAGTTGCCGTACAACGGGCCGGCCAGAATCACGGCCGGTACCGCCAGGCAGAAGCCCAGCAACATGGTCAGGCCCAGGTCGGCGTGCAACGCGCTGACCGCAATCAGCGGCCCCGGATGCGGTGGCATCAAGGCGTGCAGGGTGGTCATCCCCGCCAGCGCCGGAATTGCGATTTTCAGCAGCGGCTGGTTCGAACGCTTGGCCATCACGAAGATGATCGGCACCATCATCACCAGGCCCACTTCGAAGAACAGCGGCAGGCCAATCACCATCGCCACCAGCGCCATCACCCACGGCAATGACTTGCCTTTACCCAACCCCAGCAGGGTGGTGGCGATACGATCGGCAGCGCCGGATTCGGCCATCAACGCGCCGAGCATCGAGCCCAGGGCAATGATGATCCCGGCTTCACCGAGAATCGCCCCGGCGCCTTTGCTGAAGGCCTTGGCCACTTCTTCCGGCGGCAAGCCCGCGCCGACACCCGCGATAAACGTACCGATCAGGATCGACAGGAAGGGCGGCAGCTTGGTCGCGCTGATCAACACAATGATGCTGGCGATGGCCAGTAATACGCAGAACATGAGGCGGGTGTCGTGAACCATCCACGCGGCAGTCGATAACTCCAAAACGGGACTCCTTATCGAACAGGTTGGCTAATATGTTTCTTTTTGTTTCCTGCTCGAAAAGCATACCTGATACAACGGTTCCAGAGCGTTCATGTTCAATTTTGGTGCGTATGGCTTAACGCTCAGCTGACGGCGAGATGACAATTTTGCAACTCGTGCCGGTGGTTTTGGCCTAGAGCTCTATGATCAACCGGACGACCACCCACGAGGATATTTCATGAGCGCAGGACACAGCCACGCCCAGGTACGCGCCGGCCACGAACGGCTGTTATGGATCGCATTGGCACTGACCGGCAGCTTTATGATCGCCGAGGTGATCGGCGCCTTTATCACCGGCAGCCTGGCGCTGTTGTCCGATGCCGCGCACATGATGACCGACGCCCTGGCGCTAGGGATTTCCCTGGTGGCGATCCAGGTCGCCAAGCGCGCCGCCGACCGCAAGCGCACCTTCGGCTATGCGCGTTTCGAGATCCTGGCGGCAGCGTTTAATGCGCTGCTGCTGTTCGGCGTGGCGTTCTACATCCTGTATGAGGCGTATCAACGCTTGCAGGCGCCCGCCGAGATCCAGTCCACCGGCATGCTGGTGATCGCGGTGCTGGGGCTGATCGTCAACCTGATTTCCATGCGCTTGCTGAGTGCGGCCAGCGGCGAAAGCCTGAATGTGAAGGGCGCTTACCTGGAAGTCTGGAGTGACATGCTCGGCTCCATCGGCGTGATCATCGCGGCGCTGGTGATCATGTACACCGGCTGGGGCTGGGTGGATTCGGTGGTGGCGGCAGCGATTGGCTTCTGGGTGTTGCCCCGCACCTGGACGCTGCTCAAGGAAAGCATGAACGTGCTGCTGCAAGGTGTGCCGGATGGCATTGATATCGACAAGGTGGAGCAGGCGATTCGCGGCGTTCCCGGGGTCAAGGACGTGCACGACCTGCATATCTGGGCCCTCACCAGCGGCAAAAATGTGCTGAGTACTCATCTGGTGGCGGATTCGGCGCAAGGCAGCGAGCAACAGATCCTCAGCCAGGTGACGGAGTTACTGCATGAACAATTCGATATTTCCCACGCCACGATCCAGATCGAAGGCGAAGGTTTTCAGCATGACGAGCATGACGAGGTGCATGCCTGACCGTCACTCACGGTCTTCCAGCACATAACCCACGCCGCGCAAGGTATGGATCAACTTGCGCTCGAACGGGTCATCAATCTTTGCCCGCAGGCGGCGGATCGACACTTCCACCACATTGGTGTCGCAATCAAAGTTCATGTCCCACACGAACGAGATAATTTGCGTGCGCGACAGCACCACGCCGCTCTGGCGCATCAGCAGGTGCAGCAGGGCGAACTCCTTGGTGGTCAGGTCGATGCGCTGCAAACCGCGAAACGCCCGGTGGCGGCCCTGATCCAATTCCAGGTCGGCCACCCGCAACACATCCGGCACCGGCGAGTGCACGCTGCGGCGCATCAAGGTGCGCACCCGCGCGAGTAATTCGGGGAACTCAAACGGCTTGACCAGGTAATCATCGGCGCCCAGGTCCAGTCCCTTGATCCGGTCGGCGAGGCGGCCCTGGGCGGTCAGCATCATGATGCGGGTGCTGCTGTTCTGGCGGATGCGTTGCAGCACGTCCCAGCCATCCATCAACGGCAAATTCACGTCGAGCATCACCAGGTCGTAGGCGTGCTGGCGAGACAAATGCAGGCCGTCGGCGCCGGTGGCGGCACAGTCGACGATATAGCCACTTTCGCTCAATCCCTGGTGTAGATAATCGGCGGTTTTAGGTTCGTCTTCGATAACCAGAATACGCATGTCGAGGATCCCGCTGGGCAGTGGAAAAGTTGCCCGGAGCTTAAAGCAAAAGCCCGCGCCAGAGCCGTTGCTAACGGATTTGTAATGTTATGGCCACTCCTCTGATAAGTACCGAAAGTTACATTGCCCACCTGTTAATTCATGGGCATGGAACTCTTGTTATGCCAACTTTTGTCCGCACGTTTATCGGCGCTTCGGTGCTGTTGCTGATGACGGTCCAGGGCGCAAACGCGCAAACCCTGACCCTCGAATCGGCCCTGCAAACCGCCTTCGCCAACAACCCCGACATGGCCGCTGCGCAGTGGGAAATCGACATCGCCCAAGGCGGTCGCCAGCAGGCCGGTTTGATCCCGAATCCGGTGGCCTCCTGGGATGCCGAAGACACCCGCCGCAACTCGCGCACCACCACCGTGAAACTGAGCCAAACCCTGGAGCTGGGTGGCAAGCGCGGCGCCCGGATTGATGTCGCCACCCGTGCCCAGGAGGCGGCCGCACTCACCCTGGAACAGCGCCGCAACGGTCTGCGAGCGGAGGTCATCGACGGTTACTACGGTGCACTTCGCGCCCAGGAACGCCTCGACCTGGCCCAGCGCTCATTGGCATTGGCCGAGCGCGGCCTGGTGGTGGCCAATGGTCGCGTCACCGCCGGCAAAACGTCCCCGGTGGAAGCCACCCGCGCCCAGGTGCAACTCTCGGAAATCCGCCTGGAATTCAACCGCGCGCAGATGGGCCTGAGCGATGCCTACCGGCGCCTCGCGGCCAGTACTGGCGCGGCCAGCACTGATTTCCAGGCCGTCGCCACCCAAGCCCAGGCCGCCCCGGCGTTACCGTCGCCCACGCAGTTGCTGGGGCGCCTGGAACAGACCGCCGAACTGCGCCTGGCCGAGCTGCAAATCGTCCAGGGCGAAGCGGCCCTGGGCCTGGAAAAAGCCCAGCGCATTCCCGACCTCGACGTGTCCATCGGCAGCCAATACGACGCCAGCGTGCGCGAGCGGGTCAACGTGGTGGGCGTGTCGATGCCAATCCCGCTGTTCAACCGCAACCAGGGCAACGTGCTGGCCGCGAGTCGCCGCGCCGACCAGGCCCGCGACCTGCGCAACGCTGCCGAACTGCGCCTGCGCACCGAAACCCGCCAGGCCCTGGACCTTTGGCAAACCGCGAATACCGAAGTGCGCTCGTTCAACCAACAGATCCTGCCCGCCGCCCAAAGCGCGGTGGACAGCGCCACCCGCGGTTTCGAGATGGGCAAGTTCAACTTCCTCGACGTACTCGACGCCCAGCGCACCTTGATTGCGGCCCGCACCCAATACCTCGCGGCGACCGCCCAGGCCACCGAAGCCTGGGTGCGCATCGAACGGATTTACGGCGACCTCGCCCGGTTTTGATTTTTTCAGGAGCGTTCCATGAACAACAAACACAGGATGGCGCTGGCCGTTGCGCTGATGCTGGCGTGGCCGGCCATCAGCGGTGCGGCAGAGGCGGAAGAAGAAGGCAAGATCGAGCTGACCGAACAGCAGGTCCAGGCCGCCGGTATTCAACTGGCCCCGGCGCAATCCCGGCAGATCAGCACTGTGCTTTCGCTGCCGGGCGAGGTGCGTTTCGACGAAGACCGCACCTCCCACATCGTCCCGCGTGCTGCCGGCGTGGTGGAGTCGGTGAAGGTCAACCTCGGCCAATCGGTGAAGAAGGGCGAGCTGCTGGCAGTGATCGCCAGCCAGCAGATTTCCGATCAGCGCAGTGAACTGGCGGCCAGTGAGCGCCGGGTGGTACTGGCCCGCACCACCTTCCAGCGCGAGCGCCAGTTGTGGCAGGACAGGATCTCCGCCGAACAGGATTACCTGCTGGCGCGCCAGGCGCTGCAAGAGGCCGAAATCGCCCTGAACAATGCCCGGCAAAAGATGAATGCCCTGAGCGGCAGCGCTGTATTGGTCGGCGGCAATCGCTACGAACTGCGGGCGCCGTTCGACGGCGTAGTAGTGGAAAAACACCTGGGTGTCGGCGAAGTGGTGAGCGAGACCAGCAACGCCTTCACCCTGTCGGACCTGTCCCAGGTGTGGGTCACCTTCGGCGTGTTCCCCAAGGATTTGAACAAGGTCCGGGTCGGCAAACCGGTGAAGGTCACGTCCTCGGAAATGGGTACCGAAGTGCTCGGAACCGTGGCCTATGTCGGCAACTTGCTGGGGGAGCAGACCCGCACCGCCACCGTACGCGTCACGGTGCCGAACCCCGACGCTTCGTGGCGTCCAGGGCTGTTCGTTTCCGTGCAGGTCGCCACCGACACCTACCCGGCCAAGGTCACCGTCCCCCAGGAGGCGATCCAGACCGTCGAGGACAAACCCTCGGTGTTCGTGCGCACCAGCGACGGCTTCATGACCCGGCATATCGAACTGGGCGTCAGCGAAAACGGCTTCGTCGAAGTGCGCCAGGGCCTAGACGCCGGCGCGCAGGTGGCCACCGCCGGCAGCTTCATCCTCAAGTCCGAGTTGGGCAAGGCCTCGGCCGAGCACGCCCATTGACCCTGCGAGTGATTTCCCATGTTTGAGCGCCTTATCCAATTCGCCATCGAGCAGCGCATCATCGTGCTGCTGGCGGTGCTGTTGATGGCCGGTGTCGGCATCGCCAGCTATCAGAAATTGCCCATCGACGCGGTGCCGGATATCACCAACGTCCAGGTGCAGATCAACTCGGCGGCGGCGGGTTTTTCGCCGCTGGAAACCGAGCAGCGCATCACCTTTCCCATCGAGACCGCCATGGCCGGTCTGCCGGGCTTGCAGCAGACCCGCTCGCTGTCGCGCTCGGGCTTGTCCCAGGTCACGGTGATTTTCAAGGACGGCACCGACCTGTTCTTCGCGCGCCAGTTGGTCAACGAACGCTTGCAGGTGGCTCGCGAGCAACTGCCCGATGGCATCGAAAGCATGATGGGGCCGATCTCCACCGGGCTCGGGGAAATCTTCCTGTGGACCGTGGAGGCGAAAGACGGCGCGCGCAAGGAGGACGGCTCAGCCTATACGCCGACCGACCTGCGGGTGATCCAGGACTGGATCATCAAGCCGCAACTGCGCAACGTGCCGGGGGTGGCCGAGATCAACACCATCGGCGGGTTTGCCAAGGAATACCAGATCGCCCCGGACCCCAAGCGCCTGGCGGCCTACAACCTGACCTTGGGCGACCTGGTCACGGCGCTGGAGCGCAACAACGCCAACGTCGGCGCCGGCTACATCGAGCGCAGTGGCGAGCAATTGCTGATCCGTGCGCCGGGGCAAGTCGCGTCCATCGACGACATTGCCAACATCGTCATCACCACTTCCGACGGTACGCCGATTCGGGTGCGCAACGTCGCCCAGGTCGACATTGGCCGCGAGCTGCGTACCGGTGCCGCCACGGAAAATGGCCGCGAAGTGGTGCTGGGCACGGTGTTCATGTTGATCGGCGAAAACAGCCGCACGGTGTCCCAGGCGGTCGCGAAAAAACTCGAAGAGATCAACCGTTCGCTGCCTGAAGGTGTGGTGGCCGTCACCGTCTACGACCGCACCAACCTGGTGGAAAAAGCCATCAGCACCGTGAAGAAAAACCTCTTCGAAGGGGCGCTGCTGGTGGTGGCGGTGCTGTTTCTGTTCCTCGGCAATATCCGCGCTGCGCTGATCACCGCGATGGTGATTCCCCTGGCCATGTTGTTCACCTTTACCGGGATGTTTACCAACAAGGTCAGCGCCAACCTGATGAGCCTCGGCGCGCTGGATTTCGGGATTATCGTGGATGGCGCGGTGGTGATCGTCGAAAACGCCATCCGCCGCCTGGCCCACGCCCAGCAGCGCCACGGGCGATTGCTGACCCGCAGCGAGCGCCTGCATGAAGTGTTTGCGGCGGCCAAGGAAGCGCGGCGCGCGCTGATCTTCGGGCAACTGATCATCATGGTGGTGTACCTGCCGATCTTCGCCCTCACCGGGGTGGCCGGGAAGATGTTCCACCCGATGGCGTTCACCGTGGTGATCGCGCTGCTGGGGGCAATGATTCTGTCCGTGACCTTCGTGCCGGCGGCCATTGCGCTGTTCGTCACCGGCAAGGTCAAGGAAGAGGAAAACCTGGTGATGCGCAGCGCACGCCGTGTCTACGCGCCGGTGCTGGATTGGGTGATGGCGCGCCGGCCGCTGGTGTTCGGCCTGGCGGTGCTGGCCATCGTTGCGTCGGGCCTGGTGGCCAGTCGCATGGGCAGCGAATTTATCCCCAGCCTCAGCGAGGGTGATTTCGCTCAACAAGCGTTGCGGGTGCCGGGCACCAGCCTGACGCAGTCGGTACAGATGCAGCAGCAACTGGAAAAGACCTTGATGGCCGAGGTGCCGGAAATCGAGCGGGTATTCGCCCGCACCGGCACCGCGGAAATCGCCTCCGACCCGATGCCGCCGAACATCTCCGACAGCTACGTGATGCTCAAGCCCAAGGACCAGTGGCCCGACCCGAAGAAGTCCCGCGAGGCAATTATCGCCGACATCCAGCGCGCCAGTGCGATTGTGCCGGGCAGCGTGTATGAACTGTCGCAACCGATCCAGTTGCGCTTCAACGAACTGATTTCCGGCGTGCGCAGTGACGTGGCGGTGAAGGTGTTTGGTGACGACATGGCGGTGCTCAACAAGACCGCCGGGGAAATCGCCGAGACCTTGCAAACCCTCAAGGGCGCCTCGGAAGTGAAGGTGGAACAGACCTCCGGCCTGCCGGTGCTGACCATCAATATCGACCGCGACAAGGCCGCGCGTTTCGGCCTGAACGTGGGCGATGTGCAAGACACGATTGCCGTCGCCGTGGGTGGGCGCCAGGCCGGGACGATGTACGAAGGCGACCGGCGTTTTGATATGGTCGTGCGTTTGTCGGACGCGCTGCGCACCGATATCGAAGGCCTGTCGCGGCTGTTGATTCCGATCCCGGCGCTGGCGAATAACGCGGCGGGGCAGTTGGGTTTTATCGCGCTGTCGGAAGTCGCCAGCCTGGACCTGGTGCTCGGCCCCAACCAGATCAGCCGCGAAAACGGCAAGCGCCTGGTGATCGTCAGCGCCAACGTGCGTGGGCGCGATATCGGCTCGTTTGTCGAGGAAGCCGGGACGGCCATCGACACTCAGGTGAAAATCCCCGCGGGCTACTGGACCACCTGGGGCGGCCAGTTCGAGCAGTTGAAGGAAGCTTCCGAGCGCTTGCGCATCGTGGTGCCGGTGGCGTTGCTGCTGGTGTTCGGGTTGCTGTTCATGATGTTCAACAACCTCAAGGACGGGCTGCTGGTGTTCACCGGGATTCCCTTCGCGTTGACCGGCGGGATCATGGCGCTGTGGCTGCGGGACATTCCGTTGTCGATCTCGGCGGGCGTGGGTTTTATCGCGCTGTCGGGGGTGGCGGTGCTGAACGGATTGGTGATGATTGCGTTCATTCGCAACCTGCGGGAAGAGGGGCGCTCATTGTCGGTAGCCATCAACGAAGGCGCCCTGACGCGCTTGCGCCCGGTGTTGATGACGGCGTTGGTGGCGTCGCTGGGGTTTATCCCCATGGCCCTGGCCACCGGCACCGGCGCCGAAGTACAGCGCCCGTTGGCGACGGTGGTGATTGGCGGGATTATTTCGTCGACGCTGCTGACCCTGCTGGTATTGCCGGCGCTGTATCACTGGGCGCACCGGCGTGAAGAACAGGAAGACCGCCCGATGCCTGACCAATAACCTGTGGTGAGGGAGCAAGCTCCCTCACCACAATGGGTTATTGGCAGATAGCGTTGGTATGAAGGGGAAACACCAACCGAAACACAGTGAAATCTCCGGGCTCGCTGCTGACTTCTGCCCGGCCTTGATGCAGGGTCATGATCGACCGCACGATGGCCAGCCCCAGCCCGGTCCCCCCTTCGGAGCGGGCGCGGCTGCTGTCGACGCGGTAGAAACGCTCGAACAGGTTCGGCAGGTGGTGCGCTTCAATCCCCGGACCCGGGTTGCCCACCGACAGCGAGACTTGCTGCCCGTGGGTTTCCACCTGCAACGACACCGTGGAAGCGTGTGGCGTATGCCGGATGGCATTGGACAACAAGTTGGAAATCGCCCGCTGAATCATCAGGCGGTCGCCATGCACCGAGGCATCACCGTGAAGGCTCAGGCTCAGTTGCTTGTCTTCGGCACTCAACGCAAACAGCTCCATCACCCGGCGCGCTTCATCGGCCAGGGACACGGGTGCAAACGAAACCCGCGCCGCCGGGTGGCTGACCTGTGCCAGGAACAGCATGTCGGAAACGATCCGCGCCAGGCGCTCCATTTCTTCGGTGCTGGACTCCAGCACCGCCTTGTACTCCTCGGGCGGTCGCTCCCGGGACAACGTCACCTGGGCCTTGCCCATCAAGTTGGTCAGTGGCGCGCGCAGTTCGTGGGCCAGGTCATCGGAGAACTGCGACAGCTGCTGCACACCGCCATCCAGGCGCTGCAGCATGAAATTGATGCCCTGCGCCAACTCGCCCAACTCGTTGGGCAAGTTATCCACAGCCAGGCGGTGGGTCAGATCCTGTGTGGTGACCTTGGCCGCGACGCGGCTGAACTGTTGCAGCGGTGCGAGCCCGCGTTGCACCACCCACCACGCGCCGATGCCGATCAGCAGCAACAGCAGCGGCAGGGCGATCACCGTGGAACGCAGGTAAGCACTGAGCAATGCCTGATCGTCCATGCGGTCCAGGGACAGCAGCACCCGCACGCGTTCGCCGCTGGACAGGCGCATCAGGCTGGAGGCGCTGAGCACCTGGTTGCCGTTGCTGTCGTCCCAGTTCAGGTAACCGAGGGTCTGGCGTGGTGCGAAGTCGGTCAGCAACGGTTCCTGTGGCTTGGCACCGACGCTCAGCAGCACCGCTTCATCGGGTGCGGTGCCGACGATGGTCAGGTAGAAATTGTCATGCCCCATCACCAGGTCCATCAGCGAATGCGGGCGGGCCTTTATGTCGCGGGTGTCCAGGCCGAGGGCGAGGCTGTGCTGGATCTGCTCCATCTTGCTTTCCAGGCCCTTGCGCGCCAGTTTCTCAAGCTCGTGGGTCAGCGCCAGGTAGGCCAGTGTCGCGAGCAGCACCACCAGGCCCGCGCCCATCAGGCTCACCGTCAGCCCGAGGCGCATCGACAGGCTGCTGGCTTTCATTGGCGGGCCTCCAGCACATAGCCCACGCCGCGAATGGTATGGATCAGCTTGACGTCACTCTGGTCATCGACCTTGGCCCGCAGGCGGCTGATGGAGACCTCCACCACGTTGGTGTCGCAGTCGAAATTCATGTCCCACACCAGGGAAATAATCTGCGTGCGGGTCAGCACTTCGCCGGACTGACGCATCAGCACATGCAGCAGCGCGAACTCCTTGGTGGTCAGGTCAATGCGCCGGGTGCCGCGATAGGCGCGGTGGCGGCGCGGGTCCAGTTCAAGGTCCGACACGCGGAAGACTTCCGGCACCGGTATGTGCTCGCTGCGGCGCAACAGCGTACGCACCCGGGCCAGCAATTCGGGGAACTCGAAGGGTTTGACCAGGTAATCATCGGCGCCCATGTCCAGGCCCTTGATCTTGTCAGTCAGCCGGCCACGGGCTGTGAGCATCATCACCCGTTGGTTGCTGTCGCGGCGCAGTTGCTCAAGCACTTCCCAGCCGTCCTTGGCCGGCAGGTTTACATCGAGAATCACCAGTTCATAAGCGTGTTGCCCGGCCAGGTGCAGGCCGTCCACGCCGCTGGCGGCGCAGTCGACCACGTAACCGCTTTCGGTCAGGCCCTGCTGCAGGTAGGCGGCGGTTTTTTGCTCGTCCTCAACCACAAGGATACGCATGGGGGTTTACCTTTTACTGATAGAGAGAGACTGAAATTCGAATTTTCCGAAGCCTGAAGGCTGAAGTAGCTACAGGGTCAATCAGCCAGTTTGTGACTGGTTGTTGCGGTGCAGAACGGGCGGGCAAAAAAAACGCCCCATCCGGGGCGTTAAAAATTCATCTCTTTCCAAAGGAGCTACACAAAAGCTTCAGAGATGAATGTGCTCGGTGTGCGCCGTTCAGATCGACTGCTTCTGTGCGTCGGCGGGCGCGGTCTCGGCCACGGACTGTTCACCGTGGACCTGCTGCTGTTGCTGGCGGAACTCGGCGAGGAACTGCCGGGAGCGGTCGGCGCCGTCGTCGGCGAATGCGAGGGTGGAAGTGGCGCCGAGAAAACTGATCAATAACAGGCGGGATGGCTTCATGACGTGTCTCCAAATAAGGCGTGTGCCGTTAGTTGTGACCAGTATATGAAGCGCAACTTAACGAGAAGGTGAGGCGCATATTACAGTTCTGACAGGCTTCAATTTGTGAACAGATGTTAGTCAACGGCAAATGAATGTAAGCATTTGCCGTTGTGTTCATTTACAGAATTGCCAATGGGTATTCGACAATCAACCGAACTTCTTCCAAGTCCGACTCAAAGGCACTTGAGCGAACGGTCGCCTGGCGCAAACGCAGCGACAGGTCTTTCAAGTTACCGCCCTGCACCACGTACTTCGCCTCGATATCCCGCTCCCAGCGGCGTTGATCGGTCAGCGGGTCGCCGGCCGCGTCACGGCGCATGTACACGCTGTTGGCGTTGCTGTAGTCGGCGCCGGTACCTTTGCCATAGCGGGTCATGAAGGTCAGGCCAGGAATGCCGAAGGCCTGCATGTCGAGGTTATAGGCGAGCATCCACGAGCGTTCCCTGGGCGAGTTGAAGTCGCTGTACTGGATCGAGTTGTTGAGGAAGATCGAGTCCGACATGCGCAGGTAGTCAAAGTCGTCATCGCCGTTGTTGCGCTGGTGCGACAGGGCCAGGCTGTGGGCGCCGACCTTGACCCCGAGCCTGGCGCTCCAGATGTTGTTATCGAACTCGCCAAGGCGTTTCTTGCCCTCGTCCACGGCCTTGTAATAGTTGAAGTCGCCAAACAGCGACACGTCATCGTTCAGCGGGTAGCTGGCGGCGCTGCCGAAGTAGTACTGGTCCCAGGCATCCTTCAGGCGGCTGGTGTACAGGCTGACGCTGAGGTGTTTGTTCACCTGGTAGTCGCCGCCGGCATAGCCGATCCAGGGTGAATCCACCTTGCCCGCATAAAACGTCGCGAAGCCTTTATCCATGCCGCTTTGAGTAGGCTGGCTCATGCCGCTCAAGTGCCCGGCCTGCAAGCTCAAGCCGTCAATGCTGGTGTTTTGCGCGGTGACGCCACGGAAGCTTTCCGGCAACACCCGCGAGTCGCCGTAGGCCACCACCGGGGTCAGCGGGAACACGTCACCGGCCTTGATCACGGTATCCAGCAGGCGCACTTTTACCGCGCCGCCGAGCTTGCTGTAGCCGTCCTCGGGGTGGTTGTCGCTGTCTACCGGCAGTACGCCGAACGAGCCCTTGCCGCCGCTGCGGCCGGTGCCGGAGTCGAGTTTCAGGCCATACATCGCAAACGCATCGAGGCCGAAACCCACCGGACCCTGAGTGAATCCGGATTCGAACTTGCCGATAAAACCCTGGGCCCAGGCTTCGGAATAGCCATTGCCGGTGGGGCTCGACTGGCCCTTGCGGTCATCGCGGTTGAAGTAGAAGTTGCGGGCCAGCACGTTCAAGGTGCTGCCTTCGATAAACCCTTCGGGTTTTTCTTCCACGGCCATGCCTGACAGCGGGGTGAGCCCCGCCAGGGCGGCAATCATGGAGAGTGAAAATGTGCGGTTAGTGCTCATGTAGCGCTCCTCGGTAGTGGCAGCTATCAGCTTCTTATCGATGGGGCATTCTTGTTGTGATGGTGCCCGGGCAGATAGTTGCAAACACGAGATAACGGCGAGGTGGCGCACAGATTACAATTTTGGAATTTCAATAAAACATAACGGATAAGTAATCTTTCGGTGAACTTTGCGACAGGCTTGGTTAGTTATTCTTGCTCTGAACTTTTAATTCAATAAGTCAGACGAGGACGCCCTCATGAATACCCTGAAAACCACTGTCGCTGCATTGGCCCTGATCGTTTCCGCCGGCGCGATGGCCGAAGGTGGAGGCGACCGCACCTTCGCCCAATTGATGCAAAACAATGAGCAAGCCATGGCCGCCTACGCCGCCAGAAAGGGCAAGCCTGCGCCCGAGGTGCTGGTGTATCGCTACGGCATGAAGCTGGACATTGCCAAGGTGGTGAATGTCACGCCGCCGATCCGCTCGTGCAGCGCGGTGCCGTCACGCATGACCTACGAAGACTCCACCGGCAAGCTCAACACGCTCCACTACCAAGTGATGGGCATCTGCCGTAACAACGGCAGTTGAGGGGCTGAAAAAATATAGTTGGGCAATGGGCTAAAGCTCTCTTAAGAAAATGCCGGCAGCGCCGATGCAGGTCAGATCCCGCCCTCATTTGCCCACCGGTGCCTCCATGTTCAACACCCGTCTCAAGCAGGAGCTGTCTGCTCTTCGCGAAGAATTATCCAGTTTGCAGCAGGTCAAGGAGAGCCTGGAAAGCGAAATGATGGCCCTGACCCTGGATCCCGAAGGGCGCATCGAGTCCGTCAATGCCATCTTCCTTCAAGAGATGGCTTACCAGGCAAGCCAGCTGCAAGGCCGCCTGATCGAGGATCTGGTGCCGGCGCACGTCAAGCACGACACCTTTCAACTGCGCTTCACGAACGCCCTGGTGCGTGGCGAACACTTCGCCGGTTCCGTACGCCTGATGCGCGGCAACGGCGATGAGGCGTGGCTGCGCTCCATCGTGCAACCGGTGCGTGGCAGTGACGGGCGTATCAAGCATATTTCGATGTACTCCAGCGACCTGACCCGCACCATCGAGGCGTCCCGCGAGCACGAAAACCTGATCACCGCGCTGGTGCGTTCCACGGCAGTGATCGAGTTCGACCTCAACGGTAATGTGCTGACGGCCAACGACCGTTTCCTCAACGGCATGGGTTACAGCCTGGCGCAGATCCAGGGCAAACATCACCGGATATTCTGTGAGCCGCAGGATGCCGGCAGCGTCGAGTACCAGCAGTTCTGGAAGCGCCTGAACGCCGGTGAATTCGTCGCGGGGCGCTTCAAGCGGGTGGACAGCCACGGGCGGGTGGTGTGGCTGGAGGCTTCGTATAACCCGGTGCTCGACGCCAACGAGCGGCTGTACAAAGTGGTCAAGTTCGCCACGGTGATCACCGACCAGGTCAACCAGGAACAGGCCGTGGCCGACGCGGCCAACATCGCCTACAGCACCTCGCTGCACACCGACAGCAGCGCCCAGCGCGGCACCACCGTGGTCACCCAGGCGGTGGAGGTGATGCGCGACCTGGCCAAGCACATGGAGCAGGCGGGTGAGGGCATTGAAGCGCTGAACGCCCAGTCCCAGGTGATTGGCAGCATCGTCAAGACCATCAGCGGCATCGCCGAGCAGACCAACCTGCTGGCACTCAACGCCGCCATCGAAGCCGCCCGCGCCGGTGAGCAAGGCCGTGGTTTTGCGGTGGTGGCCGACGAGGTTCGGCAACTGGCGTCGCGTACCAGCAAGGCCACCGAGGAAATCGTCGGCGTGGTGCGCCAGAACCAGGACATGGCCCGCGATGCAGTGGCGCTGATGACCGATGGCCGCCTGCAGGCCGAGCAAGGGCTGGCATTGGCGGCCGAGGCGGGCACAGTGATCGTCGAGATCCAGGACGGCGCCCAGAAAGTGGTCAGCGCTGTAGGGCAATTCGCCAATCAACTGAGCAGCTAGTCACCCGGGCTCATGCTTGAGGTATCGTAGGTTTTTTTTCCGAGCCTTTCGTCCATGAGCCCTAACCATCGCCGTCCCGTCCCGCTGTCCAAGGCCTACCGCTTGCTCAACCACGGCCCGACCGTACTGGTCAGCGCCGCGCACAACGGCCAGCGCAACATCATGGCTGCGGCATGGGCGATGCCGCTGGATTTCGAGCCGCCCAAAGTCGCCGTCGTGCTGGATAAGGCCACCTGGACCCGGCAACTGCTCGAAGGCGCCGGCACTTTCGTGCTCAACGTACCGTGTGCGGCCCAGGCCGATATCGTGCAGACCGTGGGCAACACCACCGGCAGCGAGACCGACAAGTTCGCCGCATATGGCTTGCAGACGTTCAGCGGCGAACACGCCGAAGCGCCGATGCTTGAAGGCTGCGTGGCGTGGCTGGAATGCCGCTTGCTGCCGGAACCGCATAACCAGCAGACCTACGATCTGTTCCTCGCCGAAGTGGTGGCCGCCCAGGCTGATGAGCGCGTATTCAGCGACGGTCGCTGGCATTTCGAAGGGCAGGATGCGCTGCGTACCTTGCACCATGTGGCGGGCGGGCATTTCCTGACGATTGGTGAGCCTATTGATGGGCGACAGCTTTAAGCCCAGTGCCAATTCTTCCGGTACAGCCTGGTTTTGTGGCGAGGGAGCTTGCTCCCGCTGGAGCGCGAAGCGGTCCCATTGTTTCCTGCCAATACACTTGGTCGGTAGATATACGACTGCTGCGCAGCCGAGCGGGAGCAAGCTCCCTAGCCACAAAGGTTGTGTTACCACTGGGTTTTGCTGAGCGCCTCGGCAAACGCCATCAACTTCGGCGAGTACTGCCGCGATGGCGGATACACCAGCGATATCGCCCGACTGCGCCCGGCAAAGTCCTCCAGCAAGGGCACCAGGCGCCCGGCCGCCAGATCTTCCCGCACCGCAAAGTCCATCACCTGGGCGATGCCGAATCCGCCCAGCGCACCGTCCACCAGCGCATCGCCGATATCAAAGATCAACCGCCCCTCGACACTCACGTCCTGCACCCTGCCATCGAGCATGAACTGCCAGTCCACCAGCCGGCTGGTGCGCAGGTTGCGCACGGTCAGGCAATTATGGTCCTTGAGTTCATCGACGGTCTGCGGCGTACCAAAACGCGCGAGATAAGCCGGGGCGGCGACGGTGACCCAGCGCAGCGGTGGCAGTGCCCGGGCGATCAGGCGTTGGTCCTGGATGTCGCCGGTGCGCAGCAAGGCGTCAAAGCCTTCGTCGACGATGTCCACCAGGCGGTCGGTCATTACCGCTTCAATGCGCAGCTCGGGGTATTGCAGGGTCAGCTCGCCGATCACCGGCATCACCACCTTGCGGCCAAACAACGAGGGCGTGCTGATCTTCAGCAAACCGGACGGTGAGGCACGGCGGTCGAGCATTTGCCGCTCGGCTTCGGCCAGTTCCGCCAGCAGCGGCGCGCTGCGTTCATACAGCATCTGCCCGTCGGGCGTGAGGCTGACGCTGCGGGTGTTGCGTTGCAGCAGGCGCACACCCAGCTGGTTTTCCAGCCGGGAAATGGCCCGGGACAAGCCCGATTGGGTCAGCCCCAGGTCTCCGGCGGCGCGAGTGAAACTGCGGGTTTCGGCGACGCGCACCAGCAGGCGAACAGCATTCAGATCCATGATTAAAGTCATTACTGAAAGAGTGATAGGGCTATTTATCATCTGTTGGGCATGAAAGAAACTGGCGCCTCTCATTTTCAGGCAGGACGCTGTGATGTCTTCTTCTCGACCCTCTGGCTGGATGCTGTTGCTGCTGGCAACCGCGCAACTGATCATCGCCCTCGACGCGACCATTGTGTTTGTCGCGCTGCCGCAAATCGGCAGCCACCTGGGTTTTTCTGCCCAGCAATTGCAGTGGGTGGTCAGTGCCTACAGCGTGGCGTTTGGTGGCTTCCTGTTGCTGGGCGGTCGGGCGGCGGACCTGTTGGGCAAGCGGCGCTTGTACATGCTTGGCCAGTCGCTGTACGCGCTGTCTTCCCTGGCGGCGGTGCTCGGTGGCAGCGCCTTGCTGCTGGTGCTGGCGCGGGCGGTGCAGGGCGTGGGCGGCGCGCTGTTGTTCCCGGCCACGCTGGCTCTGATCAACACCCACTACGCCGAAGGGCCCGCGCGTAATCGGGCGTTTGCCGTGTGGAGCGCGGCGTCTGCGGCGGGCCTGGCATTGGGCGCGTTGCTCGGCGGCGTGCTGACCCAGGCCTGGGGCTGGGAAGCGGTGTTCCTGGTGAACGTGCCGTTGGCCGGCGCCTGCGCCCTGGCGGCGCGCTACTGGATTCCCGCCGATGGCGAGCGGGCCCGCGGGCGCAACTTTGATATCAGCGGTGCGTTGACCGTGACGCTGGGCGGCACCTTGCTGGTGTTCTCCCTGGTGCAGGGGCCGGAGTGGGGCTGGGCGGCGCCGTCGACCCTGGGCTGCATGGTCCTGGCGTTGGTGCTGCTCGGGTTGTTTGGGTGGATTGAACACCGGGGCCGTGATCCGTTGATGCCGCTACGCTTGTTGGGCTATCGCGAGTTGCGCATGGCCATGGTGTTGACGGCGGTGTTCATGAGCAGCTTTGGCGTGCAGTACTACTTTCTGGCGGTGTACTACCAGCAGGTCTACGGCTACAGCGTGTTGCAGGCGGGGTTGGCGTTTTTGCCGGCAACGCTGGTGTGCACCGCGGGTATCTGGCTGGCGGAGCGTTCATTGGCGCGGCTGGGGTTGCGCAACACCCTGGTCAGCGGCCAGTTGGCGGGCGCGGTGGGTATCGCTTTGGTATGTGTGGCGTTGCCGACGGGGGCGGGGTTCTGGTCGTTGCTGCCGGGGATTTTCATCCTGAGTATTGGCCAGGGCATGACCTGGACGGCGATGTGGGTGGCCGCCGGGCTGGGCATCCGGCCGGGCGAGCAGGGCGTGGCGGCGGGCATGGCGTCCACCAGCCAGCAGATTGGCGGTGCGTTGGGGCTGGCGTTGCTGGTGTCGTTGGCGAACGCCGGTGGGTCGACGGGCGCGGCGCAGGCGGGCGGGATTGAACTGGCGTTGTGGTGGAGCGCGGCGATTGCCCTGGCGGGGGCGGTTCTGGCGTTAGCACTTAAAGAGCGCGCTATAGAGTCGGATGCGATTTCAGCAGCGACATAAATCAACTGTAGGAGCTGGCTTGCCTGCGATGGCGGAGTGTCAGCCAACAATTTATTAACTGACCCACCGCCATCGCAGGCAAGCCAGCTCCTACAGGTTGATCGCGTTTCAAGGCGGGATTTCAGCGCCCGAGCATCTTTACCCAGCGCGACGGTGGCATGCCGAAAGTGCTGCGGAACTGGCGGGTCATGTGGCTCTGGTCGGTGAAGCCGGCGGTCAGTGCCGCATCTACCAATGACTGGCCCTGGCCCAGCAGGCTGCGCACCAGGTCCAGGCGGCGCATGGTCAGGTAGCGATAGGGGCTGGTGCCGAACAACAAACGAAAATCCCGCGACAACGCCCAGCGGTCGCGGTTGGCGTATTCCGCCATTTCATCGAGGGTAATCGGCCGGCCCAGGGCACTGTGGATAAATTCCCGTGCGCGCTCGGCGGCCCGGTAGTCGAAGGTCTTGCGATTGACCGTGATGCCCGACGCGTTATTCAGCGCCTGGGCCAAGTCAAACATCGCGTCCTGTTCCTGCAGCGGGTCAATCGGGCAATCCAGGCTTTGCAGCAACACTTCACTGGCGCGGTACAGCCACGGGTCGCTGGACAATCCGCCGGGGATGAACGGTAACGGCTTGCCGCCGAGCACCTGCTGGATCAGCGCCGGCTCCACGTAAATCATCCGGTATTTGAAACCTTCCTCGCTGCCGGCCCAGCCGTCATGCACTTCATCGGGATGGATCACCATGGTCCGCCCCGGCAGGCTGTGGGTCATGCCGCCGCGATAGTGAAAGCTCTGCACACCGAACAGGGTACGGCCGATGGCATAGGTGTCGTGGCGATGGGGGTCGAAGCCAAACCCGGCAAAATACGCCTCGATGCGCTCCAGGCCACTGGCGTGGGGCGCGCGGTGCAGCCAGTCGAGAGAGGGTTTGATCATGGTGTCAGTCGCAGGTCGGGACGCAAATACGTTACCCCAGTGTGACCGGGCTGTCTGCTGCGGTCTTGAACGATTGTGCCACTGCTGAAATTTTGGGGGGCAGTATCGGTTTTGTGTTCAGGTATCGCTAATCATTAAAAAATGATTGTTTTACGATAATTAATCGTTTATTTTTCCGCCTCAAATTTCTGAGAGGCTTACCTATGAATTCCCAACGTCTTGCCCAGCTCAGCCAGCGCATGGCATTGCTTACCCTGTTGTTGATCGTCGCCATACTGCTGCTCAATACCGCCGCGTGGCTTTACCCGGTGCAAAGCGCTTCGTTCGGGTTTGGTTTCGCCCTGAGTGGTCAACAGATCGAGGGACGGGCGGAGATCGTTGCGACGTTCCCTTGGTGGCAGACACTGGGCGGCGTCCTGCTCTCCAGCATTCCCTTGATGGCGCTGGTGTCCGGTTTGAATCATTTGCGCCAGCTGTTCCAGAACTATGCTCGTGGGGAGTATTTTTCCAGCGACGCCGCGCAGCACTTGGGTAAAGTAGGCCGGGCCGTGGCACTGTGGGTGTTGCTGGATTTTCTGTGTGAGCCCTTGCTCAGTGTCTGGGTCACGATGAACGAGCCGGTTGGCCAGCGGCTGCTCACCTTGAGTTTTACCCCGCCCAGCATCGTGGCGCTGTTTCTCGCCGGCTGCATCTCGGTGATCGCGCGTATCCTGTGGCAGGCCAGTGAAGTGGATTCTGAAAACCGCACGTTTGTTTGAGAACAGCATGTCTATTGTGATTGAGTTGGACGTTATGCTCGCCCGGCGCAAGGTCAAGTCCAAGGACCTGGCCGCCGCCATTGGTATCACCGAACAAAACCTGTCATTGCTCAAGCAAGGCAAGGTCAAGGGCATACGGCTGGCGACCCTGGATGCAATCTGCAAGTATCTGGAGTGTCAGCCGGGCGACCTACTGGTGCATGAACCCGAACCTGAGCTGTAAACGGCAAGGATCTTTAATTCCCTGAAGGATGGATCAACCGATGCTTTTCCCAAGCCTGCCGTACGCCGCGCCTCTTCTGTCGCTGGCCTTGCTCTGGACCGTCGCGGTCGTGACGCCAGGCCCGAATTTCTTCAACACGGCGCAATTGGCCGCCAGTTGCTCACGCCGCCATGGCGTGGTGGCGTCCGCAGGCGTGGCCACCGGCACCGTGATGTGGGGCCTGGCCGGCGGCTTGGGGATCAAGTCATTGTTTACCGCAGCGCCGATGTTGTACCTCGCGTTCAAGATCATCGGCGGCTGCTACCTGATTTACCTGGGGTTGAAACTGTTCCGGCGCTCGGCACCGGCCATGGCCCAGAACCTGTTGCCCGACGAACTACGGCGCTCGTTGTTTTCCGCCTGGCGGCTGGGTTTATTGGGCAACCTGTCCAACCCCAAGGCGGCGCTGTTTGTCGCGACGATCTTTGCGTCCACCATGCCCCCATCACCGTCGCCGATGCTGCTGACCCTGGCCGTGATCACCATGGCGACGCTGTCATTCAGTTGGTATTCCTGCGTGGCACTGGTGTTTTCCAGTGAACGGATGGCCAACGTCTACAGCCGCTCGCGCAAGTGGCTGGACCGGTTTGCCGGTGGTTGTTATGTGCTGTTCGGCGCCACGCTGGTAGCGAATCGCTGACGGCTCATGGTAAGAAGCCTTACTTTCAAATGTGAGGCCGATCATGAGCAAGCTGCGGGTAGGGATTATTTTTGGTGGCCGTTCGGCCGAGCATGAAGTGTCGCTGCAGTCGGCGCGCAACATCGTCGATGCGCTGGACCGTTCGCGCTTCGAGCCGATCCTGATCGGCATCGACAAGGCCGGCCACTGGCACCTCAACGACACCTCGGGTTTCCTGCTCAACGAAGAAAACCCGGCGCTGATCGCCCTCAATCAATCCAATCGTAAACTGGCGGTCGTGCCGGGTAAGGCCAGCCAGCAACTGGTGGAAACCTCGAGCCAGGCCTCATTGGAACACGTCGATGTGATCTTCCCGATCGTCCACGGCACCCTCGGCGAAGACGGCTGCCTGCAAGGCCTGCTGCGCATGGCGGACCTGCCGTTTGTCGGCTCCGACGTGCTGGGCTCGGCGGTGTGCATGGACAAGGACATCAGCAAACGCCTGCTGCGGGATGCCGGGATTGCCGTGACGCCGTTCATCACCCTCAACCGCAGGAATGCGGCGCGTACCACCTTCGACCAAGCGCAACAGAAACTCGGATTGCCGATGTTCGTGAAACCGGCGAACCAGGGATCGTCCGTGGGGGTGAGCAAGGTGGGCAGCGAGGCTGAATATCACGCTGCTGTAGAGCTGGCACTTGGGTTTGATGAAAAGGTGCTGGTGGAGTCGGCGGTAAAAGGCCGGGAAATTGAATGTGCCGTGTTGGGTAACGAGAACCCCATCGCCAGCGGCTGCGGCGAGATCGTGGTGCGCGACGGGTTCTATTCCTACGACAGCAAATACATTGATGACCAGGCAGCCCAAGTGGTAGTGCCGGCGGATATCAGTGTTGAAGCCAGCGAGCGCATTCGTGCGTTGGCCATCGAAGCGTTTGAAACCCTGGGCTGCGCCGGGCTGGCACGGGTGGATGTGTTCTTGACGGATGAGGGCGAGGTGCTGATCAACGAAATCAACTCGTTGCCTGGGTTCACCCGCATCAGCATGTACCCGAAGTTGTGGCAGGCGGCAGGCATGAGCTACAGCGAGCTGGTGAGCCGCTTGATCGAGCTGGCGCTGGAGCGGCATGCGGCGCGTAAGGGGTTGAAGATCAGCCGGTGATTTTTACGGCGTTAGACTTGGGAGCGCCGATTACTTTTTCATGAGCGCGACTCCATTGTGGCGAGGGAGCTTGCTCCCGTTGGGCTGCGCAGCAGCCCTGAAAACTGAGTTTGGTGCTCTTGCTGAAAAAAACGCATCAACTCATTCTGGGGGCGCTTCGCACCCCAGCGGGAGCAAGCTCCCTCGCCACAAATATGGTGTTGCCGGAGAGGCTCTATTCGGCCGCTTTATCGTTGCGTTTTTCGCGAAATCCACGAATACAACAACGTCTTCCTCTCCGTACTGTCATGGGTCCTTCTGCGATAACTCGCAAACGCCGGCGAGCTGCAATACGTACACACTTCGCTTACCTCAACCTGCTCACGTTTTATCCCTGCCGCCTCCAGCAAGATCAGCGCATAGCGGCTCAAATCAAACCACGCACTCAAGGCCTGCCTGGGTTCTGGCGGCTGAATCTCCGGTGCCAACAAAGGCCCCGGCTGCTCGAACGTCCACGGCGCATTTCCATCCCGCCACAAATGCCCCTGACTCGCCTGCAACTGCGCCACAAACTCGCCACTCACCTCATAACAACAAGGCTTGATCGAAGGCCCAATCGCAATCCGCAACTGATCCAACGCGACACCCTCGGCGGTAAACCGTTGCATGGCATTGGCGATGATCCCGCCTTGCAGTCCTTTCCAGCCGCCATGTATCGCCGCGACAAATTCCCCGTCCTCCGAGGCCATCAGCAACGGCAGGCAGTCGGCGGTAATCACCGCAATCGGCTGCAGATCCCGGCTGAAAACCCCATCGGCTTCAACCGTATTGGCGGCGAGCTCCGGGCGCCATTCAATGGTCGTGGCGCTGTGCACCTGCTTGCAGATGAACACCTCGTCAGGCCGCAACGGATCGTCAATCGAACAAAACCCATGATCGACGCCCATCAGGGCGCCGAGGTTATTTGCCTTGTGCACGCGCAGCTCTCCAGTGAGTCAACTCAATCCCCCAGCGCTTCGCCTTCACGGCGTGGATCAGCCCCGCCGATCAACGACGCTTTGCCCTGCGCATCGCGCACCCGGACAATCGCCTGGGCGCCGCTGGTCATGTCGATTTCGCTCAGGGCGTGGCCCTTGTCTTTCAGCGCCTGTTTCAACGGTGCGCTGAATAAACCGGTTTCCAGCTCGGTCGCGCCGTTGCGGCTGCCAAAGTTGGGCAGGCCGACGGCCGCTTGCGGGTCGAGGTTCCAGTCGAGCATGGCCACCAGGGATTTGCTCACATATTCGATGATCTGCGAACCGCCCGGCGAGCCAACGGTGGCCACCAGCTCGCCGCTTTGACGATCAAACACCAGGGTCGGCGCCATGGACGAACGCGGGCGCTTGCCCGGCTCGATCCGGTTGGCCACCGGCTGGCCGTTCTCTTCGGGGATGAAGGAGAAGTCGGTCATCTGGTTATTCAGCAAAAAGCCCTGGACCATCACATGGGAACCGAACGCCGCTTCCACCGTAGTGGTCATCGACACCGCGCCACCCACGTCATCCACTGCCACCACTTGCGAGGTGGAAATGCGCAGCGGCGAGCGATCCGGCGCATAGGCCACTTCAATCCCGGCCGGCTTGCCCGGCTTGGCGATGCCCATGCTGCGCTCACCAATCAACGCAGCGCGGCTGGCCAGGTAATTCGGAGCGATCAATCCGGCAACCGGCACCGGCACGTAGTCCGAATCGGCCACGTACTGGGCGCGGTCGGCGTAGGCCAGGCGGTCGGCTTCGGCGATCAGGTGCACCGCTTCGGGCACCGGCTCCAGGCCTGCCGGGGAATCGGTTTTCACCGGCTTCAACGGCGCGAGGGCCATGCGCGGGTCACGGGCTTCCAGGGCCTGCAATGTGCCGAGGATCTGTGCAATAGCAATCCCGCCCGACGACGGTGGCGGCATGCCGCAGACTTTCCAGCGCTTGTAGTCAGTGCACAACGGCGCCCGCTCAACCGCGCTGTAACCCTTGAGGTCGGTCAGCGTCAGGCTGCCGGCGTTGCTGTTGCCCTGCACCTTGCGGGTGATTTCTTCGGCAATCGGGCCGTAGTACAGCGCATCCGGCCCTTCCTTGGCGATGCGTTTGAAGACGTTGGCCAGCGCCGGGTTTTTCAGCAGCGTACCGGTGGCCTTCGGGCTGCCGTCGGCGTTCAGGAAGTACGCGGTCATTTCCGGCGAGCGGGTGATGTAGCGGTCGGCGGCAATCAGGCTGTGCAAGCGCGCAGAAATCGGGAAGCCCTGTTCAGCCAGGCGAATGGCCGGCTCGAATAAGGTTGCCCATTGCAGATGGCCGGTCTTTTTGTGGGCCATCTCCAAGGCGCGCAACACGCCTGGAGTTGCCACGGACCTCCCGCCAATCTGTGCCTCGGGGAAGGCCATCGGCGTACCGTCGGCCTTCAGGAACAACCGCTCGGTAGCGCCCGCCGGTGCGGTTTCGCGACCGTCGTAGGCGTGCACCTGCTTGCCGTCCCACAGCATGATGAACGCACCGCCGCCGATCCCGGACGACTGCGGTTCCACCAGCGTCAGTACGGCCTGCATGGTAATCGCGGCGTCGATGGCCGAGCCGCCCTTGCGCAGGATTTCCCGCCCGGCTTCGGCGGCCAGCGGGTTGGCGGCGGCGGCCATATGGCGCTCGGCGTGGCGGGTGCTCATGTCGGTGCGATAGCCCGAGCCGAGCTCCGGGGCGGGCGGCAGTTCAGGCGCGGTGGCGCTGTGGCAGGCGGCGAGGGTGAGGGCGGCGGTGATCAGCGAGAGGGTGGTAAGGCGTTGGCGGTGGAAAATCGAAAGCACGCGATGACTCCGTTCATTTGAGAATGATCTGTTGTCCGTGGGGAGGGAATGTACCTCAGTGATTTGCTGGAAGGGAGATTGATCTGCATATGGTTGTTCGATACAACTATATCTCTTCATTCGGGCAAGAGGTTTTCCACGTGAACCGTTCCAGGCCAGACCTTATCGATCAGATCCGCTGTGCCTCACGCCTCATGGTGCGAGAGCTGGGTTTCATGCAGCCGAAGTTGGCAGCCAGCCGTTATCCACCGTCGTCGGTGCACACGATTGTTGAAATCGGCGAGCGTGGCGCATTGACGGCGGCTGAACTGGTCACCTTGCTGGGCCTGGAAAAATCCTCGGTGAGCCGCATGGTGCGCAAGCTGATCGAGGCGGGCGAGCTGGAAGAGTTTGCCAACGAGGACGATGCCCGCTCGAAAAAGCTGCGGCTCACCACACGAGGCCAGAAGACGTTACGCGACATTGAAACGTTTGCCCGGCGCCAAGTGGGCGAGGCGATTGGCGACTTGTCCAGCGAACAGCAACAGGCCGTCAGCCGCGGACTTGATCAGTACGCCGCAGCCCTGCAAACCCAACGCACCGGCGCCCGGCAGCCAAGGCACTACAGCATTGCCCGTGGCTACCGGCCTGGGGTGATTGGGCGCATCGCGCAGATGCACGCGGAGTACTACGCCAAGCATGCGAATTTTGGCCAACCATTTGAAAGCCTGGTGGCGGCGGACATGGCCGAGTTGATGGGACGCCTGGCCAACCCGCGCAACGAAGTGTGGGCGGTACTGGATGGGACGCAGATTGTAGGTTCGATTGCCATTGATGGCGAGGGCGAAAACGGCGAGGCGATCTTGCGCTGCTTCATCCTGGACCCGTCGGCCCACGGCCAGGGTTTGGGTAAACGGCTGTTGCAGGAGGCGCTGGATTTCTGTGACGGGCACCGGTTCCCGGCGGTGCGGCTGTGGACGTTCAAGGGCCTCGATGTGGCGCGCAAGCTCTATGAAAACGCGGGCTTTGTGCTGGAGTCGGAACAGGAGGGGCAGCAGTGGGGCAAGTCGGTGGTGGAGCAGTGTTTTGTGCGGCACGCTGTTTGACGCAACAGCGCCCCATGTCACGGGGCGCTGGCGCCTGGCCGGTTAAAAGTCCCAGCGCGTGGTGAGCATCACATTGCGCGGGGTGCCGTAGTAGGCCGTGTTATAGAACCCGATGTTGGTGTAGTACTGCTTGTCGAACAGGTTGTTGACGTTCAGCGTCGCGGAAAGATGTTCGCTGACCTGATACTTGGCCATCGCGTCCACCACCCAATACGCTTCCTGCGAGAATTCTTCGTTTTGCGCCTTGGGCCGGTTGTACACCACTTGCCAGCTTCTGCTCTGCCAGCGTGCTCCGCCGCCGAGGGTCAGGCGGTCCAGCGGGCCCTTGAGCTTGTACGAGGTGAAGAAGCTGAGCTGGTCCTCCGGCTCCCAAGTCGAAGCCTTGTCGCCATGCTCATCCCGCAGGATCTTGTGGGTGTAGCCGGCCTGGGCCTGCCAGCCCGGCGCCAGCTCGCCGGACATCTCGGCCTCGAAGCCCTTGGTCTTGGCCTTGATGCCTTTTTCGGCATAACCCAGGGACGGATTGGTAGGCGCGGCGTTGTATTCGGCGTCCGGCTCCGCGCGGTTGGTTTCATGCACTTCGAAGTAGGCCACGCTGGTGTTGAGCCGGCCCTCGAAGAACTCGCCCTTGAGGCCGGTCTCGTAGTTCTTGCCTTCATCCGGTTCCAGCAATTTGTTGTTGCGGGAGCGGCTGTAGCTCGACGGCATGAAGATGTCGGTGTAGCTGGCATACGCGGTGAAGTTGTCGTTCAGGTCGTAGGTGACCCCGGCGTAGGGCACCAGCTTGCCGGTCTCGGTGGAGTCGTCGTCGCCACGCAATTTGTAGTTGGCCACGCGGCTGCCGAGGAACAGGTTCAGGTCGTCCGTGAGGTTGAAACGTGCGGCCATGTAGCCGGCGGATTGCCGGGTGGTGGCGTCGATGGTGCGGGTCGGCGCGCCCCAGTCTGGCTCCGGCACATTGCCGTCGAAATTCCAGAAATCGATCTGGTTGTTGCCCACATAAGTGGGGGCGCCGTAGTCCTTTCCGGTCCAGTGGGAGTTCGAGGCCGACGCGCCAATCACCAGTTCATGGGTACGGCCCAGCAGGCTGAATGGGCCGCTGGCGTAGACATCGCCCGAGTCGGCGCGGGTATTGCCGGTGAACTTGTTCGCGTACAGGGACGACAGTCCGGTGGCGGGGAACGGGCCACTCATGATCGAGCCCAGGGGCGCGTCGTAGCCCATGATTTGGTGGGTGTATTGGCCCTTGATCACCCAGCCATTGTCGAAGTTATGCTCGAGGGTGGAGAACGCGCTGCG
Source organism: Pseudomonas sp. D4002 (assembly GCF_013385665.1). NCBI lineage: Bacteria > Pseudomonadati > Pseudomonadota > Gammaproteobacteria > Pseudomonadales > Pseudomonadaceae > Pseudomonas > Pseudomonas sp. D4002. The sequence goes on along the minus strand of NZ_JACAPN010000046.1, from coordinate 78,442 downwards.
GGAATACTGCTCCCAACGGCTCCACTTGGCGCCGTTGTTGTAGGAGCGTTTCACGTCAATGCGGTTGCCGCTGCGGTCGAACAGCGCACGGCTGCCGGACCAGCCCGAGCCTTGCGGGTCGCTGTTCTGGTAATCGAAGCCGACGGTGAGCAGGGTGTCTTCGGTCAGGTCGGCTTCCAGCGTGCCGAAATACACATTGGTGTTGCGCTGGTAGTGGTCCATGAACGAGTGCTTGTCCTGATACGCCGCCACCGCGCGGCCACGCACGTTGCCGCTGTCGGTCAGCGGGCCACTCACGTCGATCTGGGAGCGATAGTTGTCCCAACTGCCGGCGCCGAGTTCCACGCTGGCCTTGAAGTCGCGGGTGGGCTTTTTGCGGATCAGGTTGATCGTCGCGCCGGGGGCGCCAGCGCCAGTCAGCAGCCCGGTGGCGCCCTTGAGAATTTCCACGCGGTCATAGATCGCCATGTCGGTCAGGGTCTGGCCGGACGAATAGGCGGAGTTGCGCAGGGTAGGAATGCCGTCGTACTGGAAGTTCTCCACCGAGAAGCCGCGTGCGTAGTAGTTATTGCGCTCGCTGTCGAAGGTCGACACGGTGATGCCCGGCGTATGGCGCATCACGTCATCGATTGAGGTGAGCGCGAAGTCATCCATATGCTGGCGCGTGATCACGGTGATCGACTGCGGGGTTTCCCGTGGGGTCAGCACCATGCGCGTGGCGGTGGCGATGGTGCCCGGAGTATAGGAACCACTGCCTTCGGTGATAGTGCCCAACTGGTTGGCAGTGATCTCTGTGGCGCCCAGCGACAGCGCGCTGCCGGCTACCGGCAGGCTTTCCAACTGATAGCCATCGGCATTGCCGGTTGCGGCGAAACCGGTGCCGGCCAGCACCTGCGCGAACCCGTCCGCCACGCTGTAGCTGCCGCGCACACCGGGACTGTTCAACCCGGCCACCTGTTGCGACAGGAACGAAATCGGCACACCGGCGGCCTGGGCGAAGCGGGTCAGTACATCACCGAGTTTGCCGGGCGCGATGTCGAACGCCTGTACCTGCTGTTGCGCGTAAGCCAGGCCCGGCACCGCCAGCGGCAGGCAGCCAAGCAACAGTCGACTGGCCAGTAACAGGCCGCCGCGTGTGGGGGTTGAAGACATGTTATCGGTGCTCCTTTGGATGTTGGCCAAGGAAAGGACGCGGTAAAACCGAAAACACGCAACGCTGCGTAAGAATTATCCGGCGGGGACTTTCAGGCGCACACGCGTGAGCCACGGGGTGTACGTGCTGACCTCAATCGGCAGGGTGCGCGTGAGCAGGCGCAACGCGCGGTCGCTGTCGTCCGTCGGCAGCATCACGGTCACCCGAATGCCTTGCAGCGCCTTGCGATCGAACATCAGCACACCCGGGCGATGCCGCGCCAGGCGCTCAAGCACATCCGCCAGCGGCTCGTCATTGGCCAGCAACTGGTGGGCCGTCCAGGCTTGCTGCTGCGCCTGCACATCGACACTTTTCGGCGTGCCCGGGCCGTTTGCATCCAGGCGCACTTGCTCGCCGGGGCCGAGGGTGATCGTGTGCCCGGCACTGTCGATGCGGGTTGAAGATTCGAGCATCTTGACCACCGTGGCGGTGTCGCTGAGTTCGACGATAAAACGCGTACCCAGGGCGCGAATGCTGCCCTGCGGAGTGTCGACATAAAAAGGCCGCTGGGCATCCTTGGCCACCGCCACCAGGAGTTCGCCGTGCAGCAGTTGCACGCGGCGTTCGCTAGCGTCCAGGTGCAGGTTCACGGCGGAGTTGCCTTCCAGTTGCAGGTCACTGCCGTCGGCCAGCAGCGTTTGGCGCCATTGGCCACGGTCGGTGCTCAGGTCGGCGAACAGATAGCCACGTTGCTCGTACTGGTACGCCGGCACCCCCGCGAGCAGCAGGGCCAGGGCGAGACACTTGACCAGCGTTGCCCCTTGGCGAGGCTGCCGGGCCCGGCGCAATGCGGCACGGGCCGGGGCTTGTTTGAGAGGCAGCAAGTGGCCCTGAAGGCGGGCAATGGCTTGCGGGTGCTGCGGGTCGGCGGCCAGCCAGGCGCGAAACGCCTGTTCGTTGGCGGCATTGCCTTCGTGATCCAGCCGCACCAGCCATTCGGCGGCCTGGCGCAGCACAGCGTGGGGCATAGGCTGGTTCATGGCTGGGCGCACGCATCGCACGCCAGCAAGGCTTCCACCAGATCGTTCTGTACTGTGCGCACCGAGACACCCAGGCGCTGGGCGATTTGCGCCTGGTCCAGGCCTTCGAGGTAACGCAGGATGAAGGTGTCGCGGATCCGCTTGTGCATGCGTGCCAAGGCCCGGTCGATCGCCTCAAGCATTTGCGCGGCTTGCAGGATCTGCTCCGGTGAAGGCGCCTGTTCAAGGTACGCGGCGCAGCGTTCGAGCTCTTCGCGGTAGGCCTGTTCCAGGCGTCGGCGGCGGCCATTGTCCATCAGCAACCGGCGCGCGATGGTGGCCAGATAAGCCCGTGGCTCACCCGGCGCCACGTAAGTACCCGATGCCAACAAGCGTACGAAAGTGTCTTGCGCCACGTCGGCCGCCTGATGGGAGCAATGCACACGACGCCGCAACCAGGTCAACAACCAGCCGTGGTAGCCGCGGTACAGCGCATCGAGCGTAGGAGCGTCGGTGGGCGAAGACAGCTTCATGAGAGAGAATCGTAAGTGAGAATTAATCCCATTCTAGTGGTTTAAAACTTCGGGCTGCAATAGACGGTCGCTTGCCGGATTGATCAGTGCCGTTAACACATGGTCCGCCCAGACCCCGTTGATCCTCAGATACGCCCGCGCCTCGCCCTCTTTTTCAAACCCCAGCCGTGCCAGCAGGCGCGCACTGCGCTCATTCTCTGGGCGGTAGTTGGCTATGATTCGGTGCAGCTGCATGGCGTCGAACACATGGGCAATCGCCGCCGTCAGCGCTTCGTGCATCAAGCCTTGGCCTTGGGCGGATTCAGCCAGCGCATAACCCAAGTGGCAGGCCTGAAACGCACCGCGCACGATGTTGCTGAAGTTGCAGGCGCCGATGATTTGGTCCTGGCTGAATATCAGCAGGTGCAACGCTTCGCCGCTGGCGGTTTTGTCGGCCATGGCGTGGAGGCGTTCGGTGATGGCGTCCGGTTCAAAAAAGGCGTCGTCACGCGAAGGCTCCCAAGGCTGCAGAAAGGCGCGATTTTGCAGCAGGTACATTTGCAGGGCGCGAGCGTGGGAAGGGTGGGCGCCCAGCAGTAAGAGGCGGTCAGTGCTGATGCCGGTAGCGGGGAATGTCATGCGTCACCTTCTTGTGGTTTGCCAGCCGGGCTATCCTGCCGCTTCAGTCGTACAGAATCCAGCCAGGCTGGCATTCACATAATTCTTACCCGGGCACGGCTATGATGCTCGTCCTTATGCAATAAGCCTGACAGGGCAACCCATTATGAATGTGAGCGTTCTCTACGCGTTGGCTGCTGCGGCGTTGTTCGGCGCCAGCACTCCGCTTGCCAAGCTCTTGGGGCTGGATACGCCGCCCATCCTGTTGGCAGGGCTGCTCTATCTGGGCAGCGGCCTGGGCCTGGCCATCGTTCGGTTTGCTCGCGACCACGGCTGGAAACGGCCCGGGCTTGCAGCCGGAGAGTGGCCCTGGTTGGTGGGCGCCATTGTCTTTGGGGGCGTGCTTGCGCCTGTGGCGCTCATGTACGGGCTCACCCGCACAGCGGGCGCCACCGCATCGCTGATGCTCAATCTTGAGTCGGTGCTCACGGCCGTGCTGGCGTGGGTCGTGTTCAAAGAGAACGCAGATCGCCGCATCGTGATCGGCATGATCGCTATTGTTCTGGGCGGGATCGTTTTGTCATGGCCGCAAGGGACGGCGACGGCACATGATTGGACGGGGCCGCTGGCCGTGGCGTTTGCCTGTTTTTGTTGGGCCATCGACAATAACCTGACCCGTAAGGTCTCTGCCTCGGATGCGCTGTTTATCGCCGGCAGCAAAGGCTTGGCGGCGGGTGTGGTGAATTGCTGTTTGGCGTTGGCCATCGGGTCGCAACTGCCAGCGGTGGCCACGCTCGGGTCAACCATGGTGGTTGGGCTGCTTGGGTATGGCGTGAGTCTGGTGCTGTTTGTGCTCGCTCTGCGCGGGCTTGGCAGTGCGCGCACCGGCGCCTATTTTTCCACGGCTCCCTTCCTGGGCGCGGTCATCTCGATCCTGATCGTGGGCGAGTCAGTTTCGCTGATGTTCTTGCTCGCGGCCGCCTTGATGGCCATCGGGGTGTGGATTCATCTGATGGAACATCATGCGCACGAGCATCAGCACGATCCCCTCATGCACGGTCATCGCCATACACACGATGAGCACCACCAGCATGTGCATAACTTTGCGTGGGACGGTACCGAGCCACATAGTCATGCCCATGAGCACGCACCGATCCAGCACAGTCATGCGCATTTTCCCGATGTGCACCATCGGCATAAACACTGACGTCTGTGGGGCAATAGGGCGGTTTACTTTTCTTCAGGCATAAAAAAACGGCCTACCTTTCGGTAAGCCGTTTTTAGTACTTGGTGGCTACACAGGGACTTGAACCCCGGACCCCAGCATTATGAATGCTATGCTCTAACCAACTGAGCTATGTAGCCAAGTGGCGCGCATTATTCGCGGAGAACGGGAATGCGTCAAGCGCTTTTTTTGAAAATTTATCTACGCTATCAACTGTTTAACGGGAAACACCGGGTTTGGTGACGAGCGGTTGGGGTTTGCGCAGATCCCAAGGCAGCGAAGATCAAAAGGTGGGAGCGGGCTTGCTCGCGAATGCGGTGTGTCAGTCAGCAGAGGTATTGGCTGGTCCACCGCCTTCGCGAGCAAGCCCGCTCCCACATTTGATCTGCGGTGTTCTGGCGTTCGCGCGTCAGGTTTTGCGCGGGTGCAGGCACTCTATCGAGCGATCCACCATGGCTTTGGCCATTTCCAGCAGGTGCCACACGGCAAGCACTTTGGCACGCTCGGGGCTTTGCAGTTGTTCGCCACAGTCGAGCGCGGTGGCCGAGGCGCTGTGCAGCAGGTCAGCAGTGAAGAGCAGGGAGTCTTCGAAGCTGATTTCGTCGCTGATGGCGTAGAAGTTTGTCGAGGGTTGCGGCGGGTCGGTGGGCAGGTAGTGGTCGAGCGCTCGGTTGAAGGCGGCGCGGTCTTTGGCTTGGTCACGGGGTGAGTCGGGGACGATCTTGAACATGGTGTAGCTCCTATTGACCTGAAGAAGCTGCCACCTTCGCTGCTAAACGTAGGGTGGCGGCTGTACGCGGGTTAGCAGACCAGTCAATAGGAAAACCGGCGCACCCGAAGGTGCCCCACGCACAGCCACCATAAAACGTGACCGTAGAACGTGTGCCTATTGAGTTCAGGCTGCTAAACCCGATCACTGAAAACCAGCGACGGACCGAAGACTAGCCACCGACTCCCCCAGGCACAAGGCCGAAAGATTCTCTAGGAAACGTCCCGCAAATTAAAGGGATTCATCTTGCTGGCCCTTTACAAACCATGACCGCTGCATCGATTCATCTACTCGTTAGCCTGCTAACGGGATAGCCTTCCTGCACCCAAAAGTGGCACATTGTCGCACCTGCACCTGTGCATCCATCTGCTGTACGGAAAACCTCCCATGGCTCTGAGCAATTCCCAGCCCTCCGTGGCTACGGCGCCTGCCGCCGGGCAAACCAGCCCGTTGGTGATGCGTGTAATCGGCGCGGTGGCGCTGGCGCATTTGATCAATGACTTGATCCAGTCGGTACTGCCCTCGATCTACCCGATGCTCAAGGCCAATTACGGCCTGACGTTCACCCAGGTCGGCCTGATCACCCTCACGTTCCAGCTCACCGCGTCCCTGCTGCAGCCGTGGGTGGGTTATTACACCGATCGCCATCCCAAGCCGTACCTGTTGCCCTGCGGAATGATCTGCACGCTGGTGGGCATCCTGATGATGTCCCAGGTGGGCAGCTTTCCGTTGATCCTGCTGGCGGCGGGGTTGATCGGCATCGGCTCGTCGACCTTCCACCCGGAAGCCTCCCGCGTGGCGCGCCTGGCCTCGGGCGGGCGTTATGGTTTGGCGCAGTCGACGTTCCAGGTGGGCGGTAATGCCGGCTCGGCCTTCGGCCCGTTGCTGGCGGCGGCGATCATCATTCCGTTCGGCCAGGGCAATGTGGCCTGGTTCGGCCTGTTCGCGGTGTTTGCGTTGTTTGTGCTGTATGCGATCAGCCGCTGGTACGCCCACCACTTGAACCTGTTCAAGCTCAAGCAAGGCCAGGCGGCCACTCACGGCCTGTCCAAGGGCCGGGTGCTGAGCGCGCTGGTGGTGCTGGGGCTGCTGGTGTTTTCCAAGTACTTCTACATGGCCAGTTTCACCAGTTACTTCACCTTCTACCTGATCGAGAAGTTCGACCTGTCGGTGGCCAGTTCCCAGCTGCATCTGTTCCTGTTCCTCGGCGCGGTGGCGGCGGGCACGTTCTTTGGCGGGCCGATTGGCGACAAGATCGGCCGTAAGGCAGTGATCTGGTTTTCGATCCTCGGGGTGGCGCCGTTCACCCTGATTCTGCCCCATGTGGACCTGTTCTGGACCAGCATCCTGAGCGTGGTGATCGGCTTTATCCTGGCCTCGGCGTTCTCGGCAATTGTGGTGTATGCGCAAGAGTTGGTGCCGGGCAATGTGGGGATGATCGCCGGGGTGTTCTTCGGTTTGATGTTCGGTTTTGGCGGGATCGGTGCGGCGCTGCTGGGGCACCTGGCAGACATCCACGGCATCGAGTACGTGTACACGCTGTGCTCGTTCCTGCCGCTGTTCGGGGTGTTGGCGATTCTGTTGCCGCGTACCAAAAAGGCCTGATACCAGATCAATCGAGTCGGGCAGATATCCCTGCTGCCCAACGCTTGCGTCAAACGGGTAAATCAACTGCTCCTGCAAAGGGTGTCGGCGTTGCGCCGGTGCCCTGATTTACGCCTACAGCGGGTTGTAGGTGGCCCGCTTCAGATGTTCGCGCGCCCGGGACAAACGTGAGCGCACGGTGCCAATGGGGATGTCCATGGCGTCGGCGGTGTCCTGGTAGCTGCCGTCGGTCTCCAGTGAGGCGTACAGCGTTTTACGCATTTCCAGCGGCAAATCCGTGATCGCCCGCAGGGTTCTTTCGAGCTTGCGGTTGACCTCGAACTGCCAGTCCAGGTTGTTGTTGTCTTCCTGCCCATGCCACAGCGCCTCATCGAACTCGCAATGCACCGGCTTGGCATACATGCGCCGAAAGTGATTGCGGATCAGGTTCTGGGCAATCCCGCACATCCACGTGCTGACGGTGGCCTGGCCGCTGAAGCGGTCTCGGCTGCGCCAGGCCTCCAGGTACGTCAGTTGCAGAATATCGTCTGCATCTTCCGGGTTGAGTACGCGTTTATGAATGAAGCGCCGGAGTTTCTTGTGGTGGTCTTCCGACAGGTTCTGGATGGAGCGGTGCGGGTCAGGTGTAAGGTGAACTAAAACATCGATAGGGATATCCATGATTTTTTCCTCAGGGTAGACACGGTCGAAATGATTTCGACGGGAACCCTCTTAGCACTGCCTGTGCCAAGGGAAAAAAATTCATAAGCAATTGATTTATATAAATAAATATCTTGTTTCCAGGCTTTTTTGTGCAAGGTTTTGCACAAGTGGCTGCGGGCGCGTGCCGATCTTTTCACATGCCCGGTATCGTCGATAAACATGGAACCGTAACGGGATTGCCAGCCACACAAGGAAACGAAACTTCCTGTCCAGGCATCTCCATGAAACTTGATCCTTCTATTGATGTGCAAAAAAACCAGAGCCTGGATCAGCCTGTTCCAGCGAGTATTGATAACCCGCCAGTTCGCCAGGCACCCGCCGGGACGGCGGTCGACAATTTCGAGGCGCTGTTCGGCCTGGAGGTTGAACTCAACAGCAAGGCCTTGAGCCGGCGTATGTTGGGGCTGGGCGTGACGCCTGTGGCGCAGTTGACACAACTCTATGAGCAACTGGGCCATCCCGCTCAGGCAACACTGGCGACCATTGCGCGCTCCATCAGGGTTCAACTGTTGCTCAAGCCCAGCCTCGAGAAGTTGCTGGAGCTGACAGGAAACGACCCGGCCCGTACGTTTGTCGTACTCAAGCAGGTGGCTGCGCAGGCACAAGCTGAAGCGCGTACCTCCGAGGCGGCGCTGGCCAGCGATGCCCTGGCGCGGCTGGAGGTCCGCTTCAAGCCGCAGATCCAGGCCGGCTTGAACATCGCGCAGGCCTTGCAGGCAAGCAGTGACGACCCGAGTTTGCGGCAGGCGGTACGCAGTGTGTATTACGCCAGCGTGGTCGCCCGGCAATCGCTCGCCAGCATGATGCAGGCGCTGTTGGGGTTGTTCGGTGGCGATGAGTTTGGCCGCGGGTTGAAATTGATGCGTCGGGCCCTGGCAGACGACATTGCGGCGTATTGCCCTTCGCTCCCCACCGCCCAGCTGCGCACCTTGCTGTTGGGGTTGAGCAGTTGTGGTCAACTGGGCAGTGTGCTGGCCAGCTGCCGTGACTTGATCGATCGGCTGGCCGTATTGCACCCCGAAATTGATCGGGACACCGTAGCGCTGCTGCAGCGCATTCTCGGTTACGCGGGCACGGGCATCGCGTCTGCCGAAGTCCAGCGCCTGGCCTGCGAGTTGGGTGGGCCGGCATCATCCGTCCAGATTGTTTCGCTCAATGCCCTTTACCCCGTGCTCGGGAGCCTGCCCCTGGCGTTGTGGCGCGACAGCAAGGGCCGCCAGGAAGCGTTGCACAATTTCATGGTGGTAATGGATGAGTACGCTCGCATCGAACGAGGCTCCCGGCATGTCGGCGCGCTGCCGATAAACCACTCATGAGTGCGCTGCGGGCAGTCAACGCGATACTGCTCAAGGTTGCACAACGCGCCGAGGTGCTGGGTGCGGTCGTGATCCTGGGCATTGTGTTCATCTTTATCGTGCCGTTGCCGACCTGGCTGGTGGATATCCTGATTGCCGTCAACATTTGCATTTCGTGCCTGTTGATCGTGCTGGCGCTTTACCTGCCCGGGCCGCTTGCGTTTTCCTCGTTTCCGTCGATCCTGCTGTTGACCACCATGTTCCGCCTGGCGTTGTCGATTGCGACCACGCGCCTGATCCTGCTGGAGCAGGACGCCGGTGACATTGTGGAGGCCTTCGGCAACTTCGTGGTGGGGGGCAACCTGGCGGTGGGGTTGGTGATCTTCATGATCCTGACCATCGTCAACTTCCTGGTGATCACCAAGGGTTCGGAGCGTGTCGCCGAAGTGGCGGCGCGCTTCAGCCTGGATGCCATGCCCGGCAAGCAGATGTCCATCGACAGCGACTTGCGTGCCGGCCTGATCGATGGTGGACAGGCGCGCGACAAACGCGAGCAGTTGTCCCGTGAGAGCCAGCTGTTCGGGGCGATGGACGGGGCCATGAAGTTCGTCAAGGGCGATGCCGTGGCCGGGCTGATTATCGTGGTGATCAACTTGCTGGGCGGGTTCAGCACCGGCATGTTCCAGCATGGCATGAGCGCCGCCGACTCCATGGCGCTGTATTCGGTACTGACGATTGGCGATGGCCTGATTGCGCAGATTCCCGCACTGCTGATCTCCCTGACCGCCGGCATGATCATTACCCGTGTAGCACCGGCCGGGGCGAATAAAGGGGCCAATAACATGGGCGCCGAAATCGCCCGGCAAATGACCAGTGAGCCCAAGAGCTGGATCATTGCTTCGATCGGCATGCTGGCTTTTGCAGCGCTTCCGGGCATGCCGACGGTGGTCTTTATCCTCATTTCGCTGATGACGGGCTCGCTGGGTTATTACCTCATGCGTCAGCGTCAAAAGCAGGACGCGCCCGCAGATGCGGCGGCTGACGCCGTCCCGGCGGAGATCAACGGTGACGAAGACCTGCGCGCCTTTGATCCATCCCGGCCTTACTTGCTGCAGTTTTCATCGGGCCTGCAGGGCTCTGACCGAACAGCGCAAGTGGTTCATGGCATTCGCCAGGCCCGAAACCGCCTGGTTGCCCATATCGGCCTGACACTGCCGCCGTTTAACGTCGAGTTTATTCCCGCCTTATCCGACGATGAGTTTCGCTTTTGCGTGCACGAAGTCCCTGTGATCAAAGCTACCTTCGGTGATCGGGTCGCGGTGGAATCGGCGGCGCTGGGCGTCGAGCCACAAGCAGGTACCCAGGGTCTGGCGGAGCGAGACGAGCAAGACTGGTTATGGTTGGCGCCCGATGATCCGCTGCTCGACGATGCACAGCTTGAACGCCATACCGCCCATGACTTGATCATCGAGCGCATGACACGCGCGATGCTGCTCAGCGGGCCGCAGTTTCTCGGTATCCAGGAGTGCAAGTCGATTCTCAGCTGGCTCGAGTTCAACCAGCCGGAGCTGGTTCAGGAGCTGCAGCGGATCATGCCGCTTTCGCGCTTCTCTGCCGTGTTGCAGCGCCTGGCCAGCGAGGGCGTTCCGCTGCGGGCGGTGCGGTTGATTGTCGAGTCGTTGATCGAGTACGGCCAGCATGAGCGTGAAGCGGATGCCCTGGCCGACTATGCGCGAATCGCCCTCAAGTCGCAGATTCTGCACCAGTACAGCGAGGCTGATGGCCTGCACGCCTGGTTGTTGTCACCGCATACCGAGAATGTCCTGCGCGAGGCGCTGCGCCAGACCCAGACCGGGGTGTTCTTTTCCCTCGACAACGACAGCAGTGCGACGCTGGTGAGCTTGCTCAAGCAAGCCTTTACCGTGCGGGCCAAGAGCAAAAGTGTGCTGCTGGTTGCGCAAGACTTGCGCAGCCCCCTGCGGACATTGCTTGTGGAAGAGTTCAACCATGTGCCGGTGTTGTCGTTTGCCGAGTTGGGCAGTTCGTCGAAGGTCAAGGTGCTGGGGCGGTTTGACCTGAGTCATGAAGATCTGCTGCGTGGGGCCGTGGCATGAGTACTGTTTTGGCGATTGCGCATTGCCTTGAAACGGACGGTGCTGCGTGGGGCCGGTTGGTCCGTGCGGCCATGAGGGCCTGACAATGTTTGAGCTACGAGTACTCGATGGTATGCACCAGGGGGCTGCGCTGCCGTTGTTCGGCGAGCAGTGGAGCATTGGTGCGCACCCTGACGCTGACCTGGCGCTATACGACCCGGGCATTGCCGAGCGTCATGTGCGATTGCAGTGTGTTGACCAGCGCTGGTTGGTGCAGGCCGAGGGAGGGGTGATGCAGGATGCCGCCGGCCTGATCCTGGCGCAGATTGCCGACCTGGCACTCAACACGACATTTTCGATTGGCAACGTTCGGCTCTGCGTCACCCGCGCCGACCAGCCCTGGCCTCAGCCGACGGTGACTGCCGAACAGGCGCCCACGCCTGCGGCCGAGCCCCTCGTGCCGCTGAAGCTTTCCTCAATTTCGAGCACGCAGCAGAAACGCTTGATCAGCCTGGTCGTCGTCGTTGCGGTCATCATCACCGCGCTGGGCATGACCACTAGCGGTGACCGCGAAGCCCAGGCGTCGTTGATGTCACCGGTGATCCGCAAGAACGAGCTGGCCTCACCTTTCGAGGTGCGCCAGCAGTTGCTCAGGATGCTCAGCGAGCGCGAATTGATCAACCGTATAAGCATCCAGTTGGTCAATGACCAGGTGCTGCTCGACGGCGATGTACTCCAGGAAGACATGGAGTTGGTATCGCGCATGCTCAGCCGGTTTGGCGAACAGTTCGATACCGCGGTGCCGGTGATGAGCCGGGTCAGGACTCGCGACGGAACGTTCCCTTTCAAGATTTTGCAGATTGTCGGCGGCCCCAACGGTCACGTGGTTCTGGAACAGGGGAACCGACTGTTTGTGGGGGATGAAGTGGACGGCTTGCGACTGGTGCTGATCGATAACACCAAAGTGGTGTTCGACGGTAAGCAACGCTTCGAGGTGCGCTGGTGAGCCGTGACCTGCAAGCCCGTCTTGAGGCCTGGGAGCAACGCCAGTCGAGTGCGCTGGCCAGCTTCGCGCCGGTGTCGGTGCGCGGTCGTATCCAGCGGGTGAACGGCATGTTGTTGCAATGCCGGCTGCCCCAGGCGCGCATCGGTGATTTGTGCCAGGTCGAAAAGTCCATCGGTGAATACATGCTGGCGGAGATCATCGGTTTCGACCAGCAGGATGCAGTGCTCAGTGCGTTGGGCAATCTTGAAGGCGTGCGCGTGGGTGCCAGTGTGCAACGCCTGGGGGTGCCACACCGGGTACGGGTCGGCGACGATTTGCTCGGCCAGGTGCTCGATGGGTTTGGCCGGCCGATTGCGGGCGATGGCCCCAGCGCCTTTGTGGAGGCCGACATCGCAGAGGCGAGCACGGTATTGTGCGAGGCGCCGTTGCCTACCGAACGCCCCAGAATCAGCCGGGCGTTGTCCACCGGCGTACGCTCGATTGATGGATTGATCACGCTGGGAGAAGGGCAGCGCGTCGGCCTGTTCGCCGGCGCGGGCTGCGGCAAGACCACCTTGTTGGCCGAGATCGCCCGAAACGTCGAGTGCGATGTGATCGTGTTCGGGTTGATTGGTGAGCGCGGACGCGAGCTGCGGGAATTTCTCGACCATGAGCTGGATGATCAACTGCGCGCCAAGGCGGTGCTGGTGTGTGCCACCTCCGACCGCTCAAGCATGGAACGCGCCCGCGCGGCGTTCACTGCGACAGCGCTGGCCGAAGGGTTCCGGCGCAAGGGCCAGCGGGTACTGCTGCTGATTGACTCCCTGACCCGATTTGCCCGGGCCCAGCGTGAAATCGGCCTGGCCGCGGGCGAGCCCCTGGGCCGCGGCGGCTTGCCACCGTCGGTATACAGCCTGATGCCGCGCCTGGTGGAGCGGGCCGGGCTGACCCGTGACGGAGTGATTACCGCCATCTACACCGTGCTGATCGAGCAGGACTCGATGAACGATCCGGTAGCGGATGAAGTGCGCTCCCTGCTCGACGGCCACATCGTGTTGTCACGCAAGCTGGCCGAGCGTGGCCACTACCCGGCGGTGGATGTGCTGGGCAGCCTTTCGCGGATCTTGAGCAACGTCGCCACGCCCGAGCATATAAGGGCGGGCACCGCCTTGCGCCGCTTGTTGTCGGCGTATCAGCAGATCGAACTGATGCTCAAGTTGGGCGAGTACCAACCCGGCAGTGATGCCCTGACCGACCTGGCGGTGGACAGCCGCCAGGCCGTCGATGGCTTTCTGCGCCAGGACCTGCGTGAGCCGGCCGCGATGGCGATGACGCTGGACCAATTGATGGAGTTGACCACCGATGTCCCTTTCTGAAATCGATACCTTGCGGCGTTTGCGCAAGCACCGGGCTGACCGGGCGGAGCGCGCGCTGCGTGCCGCCAAAAGGCAACAGCAAGCGCTGCTGTTGCAGATCCGGCAGGCGGCGGATGCCCTTGAACAGACCCGGCTAGACGAAGCCCGGAAAACCGCTGAGTTGCTGAGCAAGCATCAAGGGCAAGTGATCTCGTTCCAGGACATCAAGTCCTGGAATGCCCAGGAGCGCACGTTGTCCGCCGACACCCGCCGCGAAGAAGGGCAGTTACATGAGCTGCACGGCCAGCGCGATGAGCAGTTGATCCACATCGACAGCGCGCAGAAGCAGGTTACCCAGTGCTTGCGCGAGGTTGAAAAACTCCAGGAACTGTCCCTTTTGTTGGGGCAGGAAGAAGCCGTGCAGGAAGAAACATGACGCAAGTTCCAGTGAACAGTCCTGAGCGCCCGCGTCCGGACGAGCCTCGGGATGAACGTGAACCCGGCCCGGGGGCGATAGTGCCATGGGAGCACGGACGGTTATTTGCCCAGCTGTTTGGCAACGATGATGAAGGGGGCGGTTTCGGTTCCGCCCTACCGGGAACCCCTGCATCAAGTCATGCCGCGATGATCGCGGCCATGACCGAGCAGTTGGTACCGCGGATTCACGTCGCTGTTCAGTGGCCTTTGCACGCTGTGCTTTACCTGCCGAGCCTGGGGCGGATCAACGCCAGCGTGCGCCGCGAGCAAGGTACCTGGAACGTTGAGCTGGAGGCGCAGGAAGAGCGCACCGCGCGCTGGCTGCCTGGGGTGCGCCAGCACCTTGAGGACGGGCTGGCCGGCGCGTTGGCGCAGCCTGTCACCGTACACCTGGCACATGTGGACCCGGCATGATCATGCCGTTTTTAACCTTGCCGGTGGTCAGCGGCGCCAATGTCGCGGCGCGGCGCAGGCTGGGGCGCGGCTTGCGCATGGCGTTTCAGGTCGCGGGGCAGAACGGTGAACTGTTGATGGAACCGGGCCGTGCCCCCGCAGGCGTCAAGCCGCTGTTTTTCGAGAGCGCCTGCGGGGTGCTGGCTTTCGCCGAACCAGGGCCGCTGTTCAGCCTGCTGGGGGAGTGCCCGGTGACGCTGGCGGAGGCCGATAACGATCCAGACTCGTGGTTCTGGGAACTGTTCCAGCACCACCTGAGCCCGCAGGTGCGGGGGCTGTTTGGCTTCCTGCGGTTGCTGCCGGCACCCAGGAAATTGAACTTCGGTTGTCGCTTCACGGTGACGCTGGGGAAGTCCAGGGTCGTGGGTTACCTGTGGCTGACTCCAGAGCGCTTGCTGGCACTGTGCGAGGCCGGTCCGTGGCAGTCGATAGCGGGGCCATTGCCGGCGTCGTTCCAGTTGGCAGTGGCGATGACCCTGGGCCGCCTGAAGCTATCCATCACGCAATTGAGCGGTGTCCGTGCCGGTGACGTGGTGATGCTTGAGCAACCCTTTTTCGATGTGCAGGGCAATGGTCACCTGTATGTCGGCAAGCACCGGCTGCAAGGGTGCATTGATGATGAATCCGGGCCGTTGTGCCTGACGCTTGTTTCGATCGAGGAAACGTCCGTGGACGAGGATTTTGCAACATCGCAGTACCCGGGGGATGAGCTGGATGAACCGGTAGTGGATGTCTTTGGCCACGAGCCTTTCGATGAGTTGAACATGGCCCTGACGGTACGTTGTGGCACCCTGAACCTGACCCTGGGCGAACTGCGCAATCTCGCCCCCGGTGCGGTGTTGGGCATTGCCGGGTACGCGCCGGGCATGGCCGGGCTTTATTACGGCGACAGGCCGATAGGGCAAGGGCAGTTGGTGGAAGTAGATGGGCGCCTTGGTTTGCAGTTGTCCCGCGTGATTTTTTCGCGATGACATTTCAGGGGGTCGACCCTCTTGTCCTGGCGCTGTTTTTAGGTTCGTTGTCGCTGATGCCAATGCTGCTGATCATCTGCACATCGTTCTTGAAGATCGTGATTGTGCTGATGATCACCCGTAACGCCATCGGCGTGCAGCAGGTACCGCCGAGCATGGCCATCAACGGAATAGCGCTGGCTGCGACACTGTTCATCATGGCGCCCGTGGGGTACCAGATCGCCGAGAACGTCAAGGCCTCGCCCGTGGACACGAGTAGCGTGCAAAGCCTTCTGGAAACCGGGCAGGCGGCCATACAGCCGTTGCGTGCGTTCATGCTGCGCAACACCGATGCAGATGTGTTGACTCACCTGCTGGAAAACAGTGCGCGCATGTGGCCGCCTGAAATGGCGCAGAGCACCCAGCGCGAAGACTTGATCCTGCTGGTCCCGGCCTTCGTGCTGTCGCAACTGCAGGCGGGGTTCGAGATCGGCTTTCTGATCTACATTCCGTTCATCGTCATCGATTTGATTGTGTCCAACCTGCTGTTGGCCCTCGGTATGCAGATGGTCTCGCCCATGACCATTTCGCTGCCGCTCAAACTGCTGTTGTTCGTCATGGTTTCCGGGTGGTCGCGGCTGCTCGACAGCCTGTTCCTTTCTTACCTCTGAGTGCCCTATGGAACCGATCGTGCTGTTCAAGCAGGGCATGTTGCTGGTGGTGGTGCTGTCGGCGCCGCCGCTGATCGTGGCGGTGGTCGTCGGTGTGTTGACGTCGCTGGTGCAGGCCCTGATGCAGATACAGGACCAGACGCTGCCCTTTGGCATCAAGCTGGTTGCGGTGGGCATCACGCTGATTTTGACCGGTCGCTGGATTGGCGTGGAGCTGATCCAACTGATCAACCTGATGTTCGACATGATTGCCCGCTCGGCATTGAACTGAGGGCCTGCGTGTGCTGCTTTATCTTGAATTCCTGCCCAGCCTGCTCGTGGCCATGGCGCGCATTTATCCCTGTGCATTTCTGGTGCCTGCGTTTTGTTTCCAACATATACGCGGTATGCCCCGCCACATCATCGTGATGGTCATGGCGTTGATTCCGGCGCCCGGCATTCATGCCGTCCTGGCTGCCAAGGATTACTCCGCGCTGATGATCAGCGGGTTGGTACTCAAGGAAGCTGCCCTGGGGTTTTTGCTGGGGATTCTGTTGGCCATGCCGTTCTGGATGTTCGAGTCAGTGGGCGCACTGCTGGATAACCAGCGGGGGGCTTTGGCGGGTGGCCAACTCAACCCCTCGCTGGGGCCGGATGCGACGCCGATCGGGCACCTGTTCAAACAGTTGGTGATTTATTTGCTGATTGCCGTCCTGGGCTTGAGCGTGCTGACCCAAGTGATCTGGGACAGCTACCTGATCTGGCCGCCAACCGCCTGGTTGCCGCTGCCGGCGGTCAATGGGTTCAGTGTATTCATCGGGCTGCTGGGCGATACTTTTACCCACATGATGCTGTATGCCGCACCGTTTATTGCCGTGCTGCTGTTCCTGGAGTTCGGCTTCGCCTTGTTGGGCCTGTACAGCCCGCAATTGCAAGTCTCTACCCTGGCAACGCCGGTCAAGAGCTTGGCGGGGCTGGTTATCCTGCTGCTGTACTTCCCGCTGTTGCAGGACTTGATCGTCGGGCGCATGGCGCAGTTGGGAGACCTCAAGCATTCCCTCGGCCTGATGTTCAGGGGCTCGGGACATGAGTGATTCGGGTGAGAAAAAACACGCGGCCACGCCCAAGAAACTCAAGGATCAGCGCCAGAAAGGCCAGGTCGCCCAAAGCCAGGACGTCGGTAAGCTACTGGTGTTGACCGCCCTCAGCGAAATCGCGTTGTTCACCGCCGAAACCAGCATGCAGCGCTTCCAGCAGTTGCTGGTGATGCCCATGTCACGTTTCGGGCAGCCCTTTGTGCGGGCGCTGGAGGAAGTGCTGACGGAAGGCTTGATCGTGTTTTTTTCCTTCGCCTTGCTGATGGCCGGATTGGCGATCGCGGTGAAGTTGATCAGCGGCTGGATTCAGTTCGGTTTCCTGTTTGCGCCGGAAAGCCTGAAGCTGAATTTCAGCCGTCTCAACCCACTCAGCCAGGTCAAGCAGATGTTCTCTGCCAAGTCAGTGACGAACCTGTTGATGGGGTTGGCCAAGGCGCTACTGCTTGCGCTGATTTTGTACGTGGTGATCAGTCCGTCACTAGGGGCCTTGATCAATCTGGCCACCAGCGACCTGCAGAGTTACATCCTCGCGCTGATCATCCTGTTTCGCCATCTGCTGCACGCTTGCCTGGGATTGCTGCTGGTCCTGGCATTGATCGACATGGCGCTGCAGAAGCACTTCTTTGCCAAGAGCATGCGCATGACTCAGGTCGAGGTGGTCAAGGAATACAAGGACATGGAGGGCGACCCTCACGTCAAGGGGCAGCGCCGCGCCCTGGCCCAACAGCTGGCCCAGGAGGAGCCGAAGGTCAAGTTGCCCAAGCTGGAGGAGGCCGACATGTTGGTGGTCAACCCGACGCACTTTGCGGTCGCGCTGTACTACCGGCCGGGCAAAACGCCGCTGCCGCTGCTGGTGGATAAAGGCACGGATGCCGAGGCCCGGAAACTGATAGACCGGGCCAAGGCGGCCGACGTGCCGGTGATCCAGTGTGTATGGCTCGCGCGCACGCTGTACGAGAAGAAGCTTGGGGCGAACATTCCCCGGGAGACGTTGCAGGCGGTAGCGTTCCTCTACCGCACCCTGCGTGAGCTCAATGACGAGGCCAAGCGTGAAACGCTGGAGTTTCCGGAGCTTAAGCAACGTTAACGGTAGCGGTGCACGTCCAGCATATCGAGGCAGCCCAGCGAAAGCAGCTTGCCGATGATCTCATCTGCCTCCTCTGCACCTGCCGGCAGCGCGTGCCAGATCACCAGGGCATCCTTGGCATCGAGACAGGCAAAGCAGCCGTCAAACGCCACCGCCTGTTCAAAAAGCCGCTCCAGTACCCGTTCCAACTGTCCGGCTTCCAGCGCTCCACGGTCGACCAGCAACGCAAGCCCGGGTTTACCACCGGCCTTTAACCGGCACACGCTTATGCCCGGGCCGAGGGACAGGTGGGCGTCCTTGCCGCCCACCAGGTTATCCAGGAATACCTGGCGAGACGACGTATCGTTCGGCCCCATGGAACTTACCGTTCCAGTGAGATCGTTTGATAGTCGGAGCGCTCGCCGGCAGGGCCCGATTCGACGCGCATCTGCGGCGGCCACCAGACCACCAGCTTATCGGCGCCCGATTGCGGGCGTGAACAGGAGTCGCCCTTGCACGTCGGCGTACAACCAACGATAAGCAGGGCCAGGCCGAGGAGGGTGAGTAGGCGTTTCATGGCGCGTTCTTCCGGGTGGGGGTGATCAGGGAGGGGCGGGACACACCGATGTGTTCATCTTTGACCACGGGCCGCATGGCGATAAATACCTCCGCCTCTTCTCCCGGCTTGAGCCAGGCACGTGGCCAGACGCTGACGGCCAGGGTCTGGGAGTTGCTGCATTCTCTTTCATCGATGCGCACGTTACGGTTGAACTGATTGCGTACCACCACCACGGCCACATTGAACTGCGGGCCTGCATACCATTGGCTGCGTTCGGTGTTCAGGGCCAATAGCTCGCGGGTGCTGCACAAGGTGTCCAGGCCCAATGGCATGGGCGCGGCCTTGAAGGCCGTGGGTACTTGCCCGCTGACGAGGTGAGCCAGGGTGCTGGTGATGTCGCTGCGCTTGATCACCGGTTGATGCTCGGCATACCGCCGGGCCAATGGCTTGAGTGCGGCCTGCAGTTCGGCTTGATCCTCCTGGGGCAAGTAGCGTGAAGGATCAGCCTGATCGCCGATCACGCGCGGCGTCAGGATAAACAGGCGTTCGCGCCGGTTGTTCTGGCGCTCGGAGGAAGAAAACAGGGCCTTGCCCAGCAGCGGAATGTCTCCCAGCAGAGGGATCTTGCTTTGTTTGTCGGTGCGTTCAGTGACATGGAAGCCACCGACCACCAGCGAACGTTTTTCCGCCATGACCGCCTGGGTGCTGACTTTGCCGCGGCGTACATCGGGGCTGGTGCGCGCGGGGTTGGACTCGTCGAAGTTACCGTCCTCGATATCCACCACCAGGTGGATCTGGTGATTGCCGCGGGTAGTGATCACCCTCGGTACCACCTGGAAGCTGGTGCCGACCGTGATGGGCAGGATGGTTGCAGTCTCGGTGCCGGCGGTGAGGTATTGGGTGCGGTTGAAATCGATCACCGCCGGCTGGTTTTCCAAAGTAAGCACCGACGGGTTGGACACCATGGTCGCCAGGCCACGTTGCTCCAATGCGCGAATATCGGCGTTGAAACGATCACGGTGCTCGATCGACAGCTGTGATGAAGACCCGGGCGCCATGTTCACGCCACCCCGGAAACGGCTGTTTTGAAAACCCCATCTAATCCCGAATTCCCGCAGTTGAGTACGCTCGATATCAAGAATGATCGCATCGATTTCCACCAGCTTGCGGGCTACGTCGAGCTGGCTGATCAGCTCACGGTACATCGCCTGGCGCTCCGGCAGGTCGTAGATCAGGATGGCGTTGTTGCGCACATCGGCTTCGACTCGGATTTTGCTGGTGGAGACCGGTACCCGAGGGGTGAGTGACATGCCGGTGTCTGCCGGCCCCGGGTTCATCGTCTGACCGAGCATTTGCCCCAGCATCGGGTTACTCAGGCGCGGAAATACCGGGGTTATGGGTGAGGGTTGGGCGGCAGAGGGAGGGCGTGGGCTCATGCCTGAAAGCGTCGAGGCCGTGCGAGGTTCCAGCAGCCCCCGCAGCATGCTGGCAACGCCTGGGATGGTCAGTTTCTCGCCGCGATAATCAATCTGGCGGTCCGCCGCATTGGCGAACTTCAGCGGGTAGCTGAGGACGCTCTGCTTTTCATCCGGGGACTTGCGCTGGCTGCTGAACTGCTTGATCTGTTCGATATAGCGCTTGGGCCCGGAGACCAGTACGACGCCGTCCTCAGGCAATTCGCCCCAGCCGAAGCGGCTATCGAGCAAGCCTATATCGGTGAGGGCCTGCTTGAGGTCGGCGATGGTCTCGGAGGAGACCTCCAGGCGTGCAGATTCCTGTTGGTCCAGGGTGCTGACGTACAGCGTGTTGTTGTACAGGTACCACTGGAAGCGGTGCTCTACGCCGAGCCTGTCGAGAAGCGATTGTGGGGTATTGGCGCGTATCTTGCCGTTGACGTTGCCTTCGAGGAGGCCGTCGACTTGCAGTTGGGTGCCGAAGGTCTGGGCGAAGTCTTCCAGCACATCCCGCAGGGGCTTGTGTTCGGCCTCATAGGCATAGGCGGTGTTTTTCCATTCGCTGGGGACGGCGGCCAGGGTGCTTTCCAGGGGCGCCAACAACCAGGGCATGAGGATCAGGTAGCGCCAACGGGCAGGCTTTACGGCGGCGGCAGGCGAATTGACGCGCAAGCGGATGTGCTTGTCGATCTTGTTAGGCATTGAGAATTCTCTGTTTTAGTGACGCAGCGACCGAAGCGAAGTAGGCCTAAGTTTCCGGGCTGGGCTGGCAAGGTGCGCAACAATGCCCCGCCAGGTATCACGCTGGTTCAGCAGGGTTTCGAGTTTGCCAAGCAGGTGGGGCAGGGCACAGTCGCCAGGGAGTTTTTGAAGCAGCCAAAGATGACCAGTCATTGCTTCCTGCGCCAAGGCACCCTGGAAATGCCTCAGACTTTCCAGTCCGAGGCGCATCCACGCCTCCAAGGCTCTTTTGTCGACCCGATGGTGGGTCAGTTGAACACTGATCAAAAAAGCTTGTTGGTCGCGCCGCACCTTGATTTCGTCATTATCTTCAAACAACGTGATCAGCGGTTCGCTGCTACTCAACCAACGACCGAGTAACGCTTCCACTCACTGTATGCCTTCGATAACGGTCTTGGCTGTTTCGCTCATGTAATTGGTGTAGGTGGAACTGGCTGATAACGTGGCCGCGAGGAAGACTTTTTCGTCATTCATTGCCGCCAGGGCTTCGTCGTTGTTCAATCCATCGCGTTCTATCTTTTCAAAGCGCTTTTGCGAATTTTCCAGTTGCCTGTAGAGATTCGCTTGCAGGCGATAATCAAAGCTCATTGGTTTTGCTCCAGAGGATGTTACGTTCTGTGTGGCTCGACGCGTGATTCCAGTTCCACGGGTATTTCGTTAAACGTCAGCGCTCGTTGAACCGCAGCCCCTGCGTGTTATTGGGTTGAACCCGACGTGCCGGAATTCCATAGGGTTTCCACCATCGAATCCCAGTCGATCCGAAATCCACCTTCGGGCGTTTCCAGAATGAGCATTTGAGGTGCGATGTTCTCCTCGGTGCGCAGTGTCCAGGGAAGGTCTGTGTGCCTGCTCAGCCACTGGTCTACGTTTTTACGGTCCAATGGATTGCAGAGCAAAGTGGCTTCGATTCGCGGGACCTGGGTGGCCAGTAATTGCTTTAGCAGGACGCTCAGGCGTTGGGGGGAGACTGTTTCCTCCAGCAGGTTACGAATGGCCAGGCTGGTGATGGAGGCGGCAATGGGTTCAATGTTGTCGTAGATAGCCTGGCGTTCAATCTCCCAGCGTTGCAACTGAGTGTTGGCGCGTTCCCAGAACTCACGGCAAGCATTTGCGTAAAGTATTTCGCGCTGCTCTTCGGCCTGGCGTAGTAGTTCGCGCGCTTCGGCTTTGGCGCGAATAAGTAATGTGCCCGCCTGAGCACAGTCGATAAGCATCTCTCGGGCAATCAGGGTTTGTGGCAGGTCCTGGCCTTTATTCAGCTCAATTTTACGTCGGCATAACATGCAGGTTGGTTGCTCCTGATCAGGGCCACGCGTGATCATTCGTGATGGCGGTAGCTCGCCAGATGACGGCTCGCCACAGAGTATCCAGCCGACCATGACGGTCGGGCAGGTTGGAATATTTCTCCAGGTCGACTACCCGTTGATTCGCAAAGCCAAGTCGTAGGCGTTGCCATACCGCAGGCTCAACCCAGGCGCGCAGGTACTGCAGAGGATCGTCTGTGTTCAGTACCCGTGAGTCCGCAGGGAGCGCTTTGGCAAGGCGCTGACACCAGAGGTATTCATCCTCCTCCAGCAAGTGGTCGCGTACAGGCTGGCAGACACTGCCGATCAGCGTCAGCATGCGATCGCGTTGTGGTGGGGAGGCTTGCACCAGGTGCAGCAAGGCAGGGGAGGGTGAGGGTGGCAGGCAGGGGGTGATGGCCAGTGCGGTGCTCACTCGTTCATGCCGGCTGCGACATAGATCGGTCGAGGCGATATATGGTCTGAGGACCTCCCAGTCACACGCTGGCGTTTCCCATGGGCGGGCCCACCATCGAACCCACGCCAGCTGATTACTCATGAACAGACGGGTTTAGTGATGCATGAGCCGGTACGACAGATGAGTCGTGTTGTTGATTCACCCCCCGTTTGCGCCAGATAAACGCGCCAGCCCCCGCAAGCGTCAATATGATGAGCAATACGGTAAGACTCATGCGCCAGAAACCGAGATCGTTATCCTGAACCAGGAACGGACCAAAATAGGTCAGACGTTGCTGCTCCAGATACGCCGCGGCGGGGACAAACACTACGGTTAATTTTTGAGTGTTTTCTACAGCGGCTGCCATGCCGGGGATACTGCTGGCCACCATCCTGCGTACTCGGGGGCGGATATTATCAGGCTCAAGTCGTGGATCATGTTTGATGAACACCGAGGCTGATGCCGGTTGTACGGGTTCACCCGGGGCAATCCGTTCGGGGAGCACGACATGAACTCGAGCGACGATGACCCCGTCGATGTTCGACAAGGTTGCCTCCAGCTCCTGAGACAATGCATAGATATAGCGGGCACGTTCTTCCAGCGGTGTTGAGATAACGCCTTCTTTACGGAAGATATCGCCCAGGGTCGACCGGGCCAGTTTGGGCAGGCCAGCGGCCTCGAGCGTCCGGACCGCCCTGCTGATGTCCGACGCGTTGACGCGCACAACAACGCCGTCTTTGGCTGGCACTTTTTGGGCCCGGATTTGTTTATCCGCGAGTTCTGCAACAACCTCATTAGCCTCCTGTTCGGACAGTCGGCTATGGAGTTCTACTTTTTCACCGCAACCGGCCAGCAGCAATGCCAATGATAAAACTAATGGGGTGGTGATCCAGCGGAGCATGACTTACCTACTGAAGGTTGGTTATTTTCTCGCAACATTGCACGGTTTTGCTGATGACCTTGACTGACATGGACAGCTCCCGATGGGCGTCTGAAAGTGACTTGGCAATTTGATGCATTTCCGTTGATTTTTTATTAAGGCTCAGGTCACGCAAACCTTTGGTCGCACGTTTTGATAGCCTCGTTAAATGAGAAGACTGTTCGGATAGCGCGTTCGTACCGACCATTGAATTTTGGCTACCCGGGGAAGACGCGCGATCAACCAGGCTGGCTTGGAAAAAATTCATGTCGGAAGCAGAGGTATCAATACCTCGTGATTCAACCGTTCGTGAAACCGGGCGTTCTGTGAAGTCGTCAGCGAGCACGCGCATGTAAACCTCCGGCAAGACGCTAGGAACGTTCTTGTTGGTTTGGGAGTAATGTTGGTTTTTTTCGACGGTTCAGCATGAGCCATGCCAGCAAACGGGTTGCTTCCTCTATGTTTAATAGAGGAAGCAAAGGTTTAAAACCTTAGTTTGCCTATGTTTTCGAGTTCTTTTGTCAGTATTTCGTTTTTAACCTCCTGTATTTTTAGTCGACGCATTTCAGCTTTTTTTGCCGCTTCGATATCGGCATTGTCTCCGCCACCAAGACTGCCGGCAGTAACCCGCTTGTTAACATCGATTTCACTCATAACATCACCTCTGAGTTGCTTGATTTAAATTTTTTGTTTGTTTATGCGTTGATGCTTAACCACGAACGTAGACCCATCATTGCCCGTCAGGCATATGAACCAAGCACATGGCTGGCCCGATCGGCGAAGTTGCTGATCATGTAGATGGCCTTTCCTTGAGTGGTTAAATGAAGATTTCAGTTCCAGAAAAAACTGCTGGTCCTGGGTTTAACCTGTTCCGCCGAGTGATATATCCAGTTGTTTCATCCTGTAGTACAGCGTGCGCTTGGCAACCCCCAATTCCCCGGCTACTACATCCACGTTGCCGCCGTGACGGCGCAGCGACTCTTCAATCAGCGATTTCTCGATTTGCTGTAGCCGCGCCTTGAGGTTCATCTCTATGTCCTGATGGTCCCTCATCGACTCTGAAAGCGGCGGAAGATCCAACACAAAGCGCTTGGCTGTCGAGCGCAGTTCGCGGACGTTGCCCGGCCAGGAATGGCATAGCAATTGTTGCAGCAGCGAGCTGGATGCCAGGGGTATCGGGTATTTAAAGTACTCGGCTTCCTGGCGGACGATGTTCAGGAACAAGGGGATAATCTGCTCGCGACGTTCGCGCAGGGGAGGGAGGCTGATGCTGATTACGTTCAGGCGAAAATACAGGTCGCGCCTGAATAACCCTTGCTCGACCATTTCGTGCAGCGAATGCTGGGCGGACGCGATAACGCGCATGTCCACCGGGATAAAGCGGGTAGAACCCAATCGCTCAACGCCCCGGGACTCCAGTACCCGCAGCAGTTTGGCTTGCAGGGTGAGGGGCATGCTGTCTATTTCGTCGAGGTACAAGGTACCCAAGTGTGCGGCTTCGACAAAGCCTGCCCGTGATTGCATCGCACCGGTGTAGGCGCCGCTGTTGACCCCGAACAGTTGGCTTTCCGCCAGGCTTTCGGGAATTGCAGCACAGTTGACGGCGACGAAGTTGCCTCGCCGGCCCGATAAGCGATGGATGCGTTGGGCCAGGGTATCTTTACCGGTGCCGGTTTCCCCCAGCAAAAGTATGTCGATGTTTAAAGCCGCAGTATTGTTGATAGTGGCTTCAATGGTTGGGCATTCAGTAAATGGATCATCCGTTTCAAACGTGCTTTGATAGGAGGCCGACATATCGCTGTTGCTCCTATTGTTTCTCATTGTTTTACTGAGGGGCTTCCCTGCTGATATGGATAAGTAAAACGGAATTTAGCTGATTTGTCATTCTGTCGGAGAGTGCGAAATAGACGTTTGTTATGTGTGAAAAACCAAAAAATCTTAAGTTAAATATTATCAAGTGGGCGCTCGCTCGTGATTGCCTGATAATGGGTCGGAATAATCTTAAACTCGGGGGTGTCAGGGAGGATTGACGTATTTTTACGTATTGAGGGCTGTGGTTGTTTTATAGGGTTGCCGTATTAAGATGTCAGGGGATATTTCAAAGTCGATCTTTGTAGAAAGTTGCAAACATCGCCCACAAAAAAGCCGATGCAGTGCATCGGCTTTTTGTTTTGCGGCATAGGCCGCAGGTAAAGCTTATACGTTGAAGCGGAAGTGCATCACGTCGCCATCCTTGACGATGTATTCCTTGCCTTCCAGGCGCCATTTACCGGCTTCCTTGGCACCGGCTTCACCCTTGAACTGGATGAAGTCGTTGTAGGCGATGACTTCGGCGCGGATAAAGCCTTTTTCGAAGTCGGTGTGGATCACCCCAGCCGCTTGCGGGGCAGTGGCACCGACCTTGACGGTCCAGGCGCGCACTTCTTCAACACCGGCGGTGAAGTAGGTCTGCAGGTGCAGCATTTCGTAGCCGGCACGGATCACGCGATTCAAGCCAGGCTCTTCCAGGCCCAGGGCCTCGAGGAACATGTCTTTTTCTTCGCCGTCTTCCAGCTCGGCGATTTCCGCTTCGATCTTGTTGCACACCGGAACAACGATAGCGCCTTCTTCTTCGGCAATGGCCAGGACCACGTCGAGCAGCGGGTTGTTCTCGAAACCGTCTTCAGCCACGTTGGCGATGTACATCACCGGCTTGGTGGTCAGCAGGTGGAAGCCCTTGATCACAGCTTTTTCGTCGGCGCTCATGCTCTTCATCAGGCTGCGTGCCGGCTTGCCCAGGGTGAAGTGGGCAATCAGTTGCTCCAGCAAGGCTTTCTGGACCACTGCGTCCTTGTCGCCGCCCTTGGCGTTACGCGTGACCTTTTGCAGTTGCTTCTCGCAGCTGTCGAGGTCGGCGAAGATCAGTTCCAGGTCGATGATCTCGATGTCGCGTTTCGGGTCGACGCTGTTGGAGACGTGAATCACGTTCTCGTCTTCGAAGCAGCGGACCACGTGGGCGATGGCATCGGTCTCGCGGATGTTGGCGAGGAACTTGTTGCCCAGGCCTTCACCTTTCGAAGCGCCGGCTACCAGGCCCGCGATGTCGACGAACTCCATGGTGGTCGGCAGGATGCGCTTTGGATTCACGATGGCCGCCAGGGCGTCCAGGCGTGTATCGGGCATCGGCACGATACCGGTGTTCGGTTCGATGGTGCAGAAGGGGAAGTTCTCCGCCGCAATACCGGATTTGGTCAGGGCGTTGAACAGGGTGGACTTGCCGACGTTAGGTAGGCCGACGATGCCGCAATTGAATCCCATGGTGTTTCCCCTCGGGTAAAGAGTCAGGCCTTCTGGCTGTGCAGGTTTTTCATCGCACGGTTCCATTCACCGGCGAAGATATCCGGCAGCACGCCGAGGGCAAAATCGATGCTGGCATCGAGTTTTTCCTGTTCGGCGCGTGGCGCACGACCCAGGACGAAATTTGAAACCATACTGGCAACGCCCGGGTGGCCAATGCCAAGCCGCAAGCGGTAGAACGTATTCTGATTGCCCAACTGCGCGATGATGTCGCGCAGGCCATTATGCCCGCCATGGCCGCCGCCTTGCTTGAGCTTGGCAACGCCGGGTGGCAGGTCTAGTTCGTCATGGGCCACCAGGATTTCTTCGGGTTTGATCCGGAAGAAGCCCGCAAGCGCCGCGACAGCCTGGCCGCTGCGGTTCATGTAGGTGGTGGGAATCAACAGACGAACATCCTGACCCTGATGCGAAAAGCGTCCGGTCAGGCCAAAATATTTGCGATCGGCCACAAGATTGACGCCTTGGGCGTGGGCGATACGCTCAACAAAAAGGGCCCCCGCGTTATGCCGGGTCTGTTCGTATTCGGCGCCTGGATTTCCCAGGCCAACGATCAGTTTAATGGCAGTCACGACAGGGGCCCTTCCTTTGGAGTTGTGGATAACATCGCCGTTGGTGCGGCGAAAGTGGACGACAAAAACTCATTAACCGTTAGAGGCCAACTTCGCATTCTCGCCCGCTTTCTCGCTACGTTCCGGTCCGCGATGTTTCCTCAAGCTCCGGCATTACAGAGTGAATTACTCTGCAGCGCCTTCTTCAGCTTCTGGTGCAACGCGTGGAGCGTGTACGTTTGCAACAGCTTTGTCGTCACCGTGAGCCAGTGCAACGAACTCAACGCCTTTAGGAGCCTTGAGGTCGGACAGGTGAACGATTGCGCCGATTTCCAGAGCCGACAGGTCGACTTCGATGAACTCAGGCAGGTCTTTCGGCAGGCAGGTCACTTCGATCTCGGCGATAACGTGCGAAACTTCGCCGCCTTTCTTGACCGGAGCTTCTTCACCAACGAAGTGCACAGGCACGATAGCGGTCAGTTTCTGACCAGCTACTACGCGTACGAAGTCAGCGTGCAGCACGTGGCCTTTAGCTGGGTGACGTTGCAGTGCCTTGATGATGACGTTCTGCTTGGTGCCGCCAACGTTCAGCTCGATGATGTGGCTGTAAGCCGCGTCGTTTTCGAGCAGTTTGGCGATTTCTTTAGCCAGCATGCTGATGGATTCAGGGGCTTTTTCGCCACCGTAAACTACAGCTGGAACCAGGCTTGCGAGACGACGCAGGCGGCGGCTCGCACCTTTCCCCAGGTCGGAACGCAGTTCAGCATTCAAAGTAAAATCGTTCATGTTGTATCTCCAAAATAACCACATTCGCCCTAGCGTTTGCGACCAGCGCTAAAGGCGATATGGGCAAAAAAGCCCCGCCCCAACAGAATGCTGGGGCGGGGCGCTTTTCGTCAGGTTGATGCTGCTAAGGTTTGACCCTTAACGGAACATCGCGCTGATCGATTCTTCGTTGCTGATGCGGCGAACCGCTTCGGCAACTACCGGTGCGATATCCAGTTGACGGATACGCGAACAGGCTTGAGCGGCAGCGGACAACGGGATGGTGTTAGTCACCACCAGTTCGTCCAGCATTGAGTTCTCGATGTTCTCGATCGCTCGGCCCGACAGCACAGGGTGTGTGCAGTAGGCGAAGACTTTTGCTGCACCGTGCTCTTTCAAGGCTTTCGCCGCGTGGCACAGGGTGCCGGCGGTGTCGACCATGTCATCAACCAGAATACAGGTACGCCCTTCGACATCACCGATGATATGCATCACTTCAGAGTGATTGGCTTTCTCGCGGCGTTTGTCGATGATCCCGAGATCCACGCCCAGGGATTTGGCAACAGCCCGTGCACGCACGACGCCACCAATGTCCGGGGACACGATCATCAGGTTTTCAAAGCGCTGGTCTTCGATGTCATCCACCAGGACGGGGGAGCCGTAGATGTTATCTACCGGAATATCGAAGAACCCCTGGATTTGGTCAGCGTGCAGGTCAACCGTGAGAACACGGTCGATACCTACCACGGTCAGCATGTCAGCAACGACTTTCGCGCTGATAGCCACACGTGCGGAACGCGGACGGCGATCCTGACGGGCATAACCAAAGTAAGGGATTACAGCTGTGATTCGAGTCGCTGAGGAGCGGCGGAAGGCATCAGCCATCACGACGAGTTCCATCAGGTTATCGTTGGTCGGAGCGCAAGTCGGCTGAATAATGAAGACATCTTTACCGCGGACGTTTTCATTGATCTCGGCTGTAATTTCGCCGTCGGAGAATTTACCGACAGAGATGTCACCGAGAGGGATATGCAGCTGACGTACAACACGCCGAGCCAGATCGGGGTTAGCATTCCCCGTAAAGACCATCATCTTGGACACGCGCAGTACCTAGAGGCTGAGGGTAACCTGGATGAGTATAGAAAATGGCAGGGGCGGCTGGATTCGAACCAACGCATGGCAGGATCAAAACCTGCTGCCTTACCGCTTGGCGACGCCCCTGTATCTGTTGCAACGAGTACCCAGTACTCGGTTCCTTTAGAGCAGACTTTGCAGCTTGCGATGCAACATCGAAACGTTGCTTCCCTTTGCTACAAACCCTGTAAGGGTCTCTGTAAGAAGGGCCGAGACTTTATCAGCTTCAGCTTTGCTTGGGAAGCCCCCAAACACACAACTTCCAGTTCCGGTTAATTTTGCTTCGGTAAAATTACCTAACAAATTCAAAGTGTTACGTACATCTGGATAACGCCTTGCTACAACCGGTAAGCAGTCATTTCGACTGTTTCCCTTGGGAACGGGGCGCACTTTAATGGGAGGAGAGTTACGTGTCAACAGTGGATCTGAAAAAATTTCTGCTGTACTTACAGATACTTGCGGAACAAGCACGACATACCACGGCTCTTCGGGGTCTACAGGGGTGAGTTTCTCCCCCACGCCTTCGGCAAAAGCGGCGTGCCCACGCACGAAAACCGGGACGTCCGCGCCCAGTGTCAGGCCCAGCGCCGCCAGGCGATCGTGGTCCCAACCCAGTTGCCACAAGTGATTCAGGCCGAGCAATGTCGTTGCGGCATTTGAGCTGCCGCCACCGATGCCGCCGCCCATGGGCAGGATTTTTTCGATCCAGATGTCGATGCCCAACGGGCAACCGGATTGTTCCTGGAGTTTTTTCGCGGCCTTCACAATCAGGTTGCTGTCGTGAGGCACGCCGTCGAATTCGGTGTGCAACTGGATCACGCCGTCATCGCGAACGGCGAAGGTCAGCTCATCGCCGTAGTCGAGAAATTGAAAAATCGTCTGCAACTCGTGATAGCCGTCTTCACGGCGACCGAGAATGTGCAGCATCAAATTCAGTTTGGCCGGGGAGGGCAGGGTCAGGCGTTGCTCGTTCATCTCACTGCCCCAGCTTGCGCGGTTGCCAGTCCTTGATCACCAGCGTGACGTCAAGGTCGGTGCCATGCAGCTTGATGCGCTCGGGCAGCCAGTAACCGTTCTGTTGCACATAGCTCAGGTATTCGACCTGCCAGCCATCCTGTTCCAGCGAAGCCAGGCGGCTGTCGCCATTGAGGCTCAGGCGGCTCTTGCTGTCTGGCGCAGGAAGACCGCGTACCCACCACACCAGGTGCGATACGGGGAGTTTCCAGCCCATCTGTTCTTCCAGCAGGGCTTCCGGCGTTGGCGCTTCATAGCGGCCCTGATTGGCCACTTCCAGGCTGACTTGCCCCGGCCGGCCGGTCAGGCGTGCCGCACCGCGGCCCAGCGGGCCAGACAGGCGAATGTCGTAATAGTCCTGGCGTTGCAGCCAGAACAAGGTGCCGCTGCCCGAATCTTTCGGGGCGCGAATGCCCACCTTGCCCTCGATCTGCCAGCCATCAAGGCTGCTCAGTTGATCCTTGTGCTGCTGCCACTGCGCCGGGTTGCCCGGGCCTTCGACAGATTCACGGGTGCCAAGACCGGAACAGCCGGCAAGCAGGGCAATAAAGCTGAAAACGATAACGTGGCGCAAAAACATAAAGTTAAAGGGTCTCGGATCCGGTCAGGCGCTTGATGGTGCTGCGCAGGATTGGGCTTTCGGGCTGTTCCTTGAGGAACTTCTCCCAGATTTGTCGCGCTTCACGCTGCTTGCCATTGGCCCAGAGCACTTCGCCCAGGTGTGCGGCGACTTCCTGGTCGGGGAAGCGCTCCAGCGCCTGGCGCAACAAGCGTTCGGCTTCGTCCAGGTTGCCCAGGCGGTAATTCACCCAGCCGAGGCTGTCGAGTACGGCCGGGTCTTCCGGGTTGAGCTGGTGAGCTTTTTCAATCAGCTCCTTGGCTTCGGCGTAACGCGTTGTACGGTCGGACAAGGTGTAACCCAGGGCGTTCAGTGCCATGGCATTGTCCGGGTCGCGCTTGATGATCAGGCGCAGGTCTTTTTCCATCTGCGCCAGGTCATTGCGTTTTTCCGCCTGCATGGCGCGGGTGTACAGCAGGTTCAAGTCGTCCGGATATTGCAGCAAGGCTTGCTGGAGAATTTTCCAGGCGCGATCGCCCTGCTTGTTGGCCGACAGGGTCTCGGCCTGGATCAGGTACAGCTGGATCGCGTAGTCCGGTTCGGCATCCCGTGCGGCAGCCAGGCGTTTTTCCGCCTCGTCGGTGCGGCCGTTGTTCATCAGGATATCGGCCTGGCGCAGTTGCGCCGGCAGGTAGTCATTGCCGGCGCCGACCTGAGCGTATTCAAGCAATGCAGCCTGCGGGTCGTTACGCTCTTCAGCGATGCGGCCCAGGTTCAGGTGCGCCGAATCCACGTGGCTCTCGCGGGCGATCAGGTCTTCCAGGTAACCCTTGGCCTCATCCCAGGCCTTGGCTTCCAGGCACACCAGCGCCAGGGAGTAGCGCAATTCGTCATCGTCCGGGTATTGCTGCACGAGGTTGGCGAACTGCACCTTGGCGTCTTCCATGCGGTCCTGTTCAACCAGCATGCGGGCATAGGTCAGCAGCAGGCGTTTGTCGCCCGGGTACTTCTTGATGCTTTTTTCCAGCAGCGGAATCGCTTCCTTGCCGCGGTTGAGGTTTTGCAGCAGGCGGGCGCGCAGCAGGATCGGCGCAATCTCGCCCTCTTCCGGCGGGTGTTGCTCCAGCAACTTCAGCGCAGCCTCGGGCTCATCATCCTGTTGCAACAACAGCGCCTTGCCGAAAATCAGCTGGCTGTTGTTCGGGTGTTTTTGCAGCAGGCGGTCGAAACTCTTCATCAGGCCGTTGCGGGTGTCCTGATCTGTGTCGGCGGCCGACAGCGCGAGGAAGTCGAAATGCGTGTCGCCCTTGCCCTGCAGGACCTTCTCCATATACACCATGGAGTCGTCATAGCGCCCGGCGCGGGCCAGTTGAATGGCCGCTGCCCGTTGTGCCTCGAGATCGTCCGGGGCGTTTTTCGCCCAGATCAGCGAGGAGTCCAGGGCCGCCTGATCGGCGCCCAGGTACTCGGCGATGCGAAACGCCCGCTCCGAAATCCCCGGATCCTGAGTATTGATGGCCTGGGTCACGTAGTTATCCAGGGCAATGTCGAAACGATTGCGCTGGCCGGCCAGCTCCGCGCTCAGCAGGCTGAAGATCGTCTCTTCACTGAACGAGGAATAAACCTTGGGCTTTTCAGGGGCGGGGGTGCTGTCTTCTACCGGCGGCGTACCGTCCGGCGACACGGGTGCCATGGCCTGGCAGCCGCTGAGAAAGACAAAAGCAAGGAGCAACGCGGAAGATCTATTCATATAGGAAGAGGACGACTAACCTGCGGTCGGATCATCATGACACAAGCCTTCGGCCAAACATAACCGTGTAGGAGCGAGCTTGCTCGCGAAGAACCAGAGGACAACGCGTTTTATCCCGTAAGCCAGCGTTATCGTTAACGACCATCGCGAGCAAGCTCGCTCCTACAGATGGCCTTTATAGGCGTAAGCTACTAGGACAATAGCCTACGGTGGTTGTTCTGAATCATTCGAAGTAGGACAATTGTCGGCTTCCCGACATCATCAGCGATATTGAATGGCCTTCCTTGCACTCGGTATTAACCACAAGACTGCTTCTGTAGACGTCCGCGAGCGCGTGGCTTTTACTCCCGAGCAGTTGGTTGAGGCCTTGCAGCAGCTCTGCCGGCTCACCGACAGTCGCGAAGCTGCGATCCTTTCGACCTGTAATCGCAGCGAGCTCTATATAGAGCAGGAACATCTTTCAGCGGATGTGGTGCTGCGCTGGCTGGCCGATTACCACCATTTGAGCCTCGATGAGCTGCGCCAAAGCTCATATGTGCACGAAGAGGATGCGGCAGTTCGTCACATGATGCGCGTCGCCTCCGGGCTGGATTCGCTGGTGTTGGGCGAACCGCAGATTCTCGGCCAGATGAAGTCCGCCTACGCCGTGGCCCGCGAGGCCGGCACCATCGGCCCGCTGCTGGGGCGCCTGTTCCAGGCCACCTTCAACTCCGCCAAGCAGGTGCGCACCGACACCGCCATCGGTGAAAACCCGGTGTCCGTGGCGTTTGCCGCCGTCAGCCTGGCCAAACAGATTTTCAGTGACTTGCAGCGCAGCCAGGCCCTGCTGATCGGCGCCGGCGAGACCATCACCCTGGTCGCCCGCCACCTGCACGAACTGGGCGTAAAGCGCATCGTCGTCGCCAACCGTACCCTGGAACGCGCCAGCATCCTGGCCGAGCAGTTCGGTGCCCACGCGGTGTTGCTCTCCGACATCCCGGCCGAGCTGGTGCGCAGCGACATCGTCATCAGCTCTACTGCCAGCCAGTTGCCGATCCTCGGCAAGGGCGCGGTGGAAAGCGCCCTGAAACTGCGCAAGCACAAGCCGATCTTCATGGTGGATATCGCCGTTCCGCGGGATATCGAGCCTGAAGTCGGCGAGTTGGACGACGTTTACCTCTATAGCGTCGACGACCTGCACGAAGTGGTCGCCGAAAACCTCAAGAGTCGCCAGGGCGCTGCCCAGGCTGCCGAGGAAATGGTCAGCACCGGTGCCGACGATTTCATGGTGCGCCTGCGTGAACTGGCGGCAGTGGACGTGCTCAAGGCCTACCGTCAGCAAGGCGAACGCCTGCGGGACGAGGAATTGATCAAGGCCCAGCGTATGCTCGCCAACGGCAGCAGCGCCGAAGACGTGCTGATGCAGTTGGCGCGCGGCCTGACCAACAAATTGCTGCACGCTCCCAGTGTCCAGTTGAAAAAGCTTACCGCCGAAGGCCGCCTCGATGCGCTGGCCATGGCTCAGGAACTCTTTGCCCTCGGTGAGGGCGCGACAGAAAGCTCTTCGGATAAAAAACCGCAATGAAAGCGTCACTGCTCAATAAACTGGACGTCCTTCAGGACCGTTTCGAAGAACTGACCGCCTTGCTCGGCGATGGCGAGGTCATCTCCGATCAGACCAAGTTCCGCACCTATTCCAAGGAATACGCGGAAGTTGAACCGATCGTGGGCACCTATAAACAGTTGCTCAAGGTTCAGGCTGACCTCGAAGGCGCCCAGGCGCTGCTCAAGGACAGCGACCCGGACATGCGCGAAATGGCCGTTGAAGAAGTGCGAGAAGCCAAGGACAAGCTGATCGAACTGGAAGGCGACCTGCAACGCATGCTGTTGCCCAAGGACCCGAACGACGGGCGCAACGTATTCCTTGAAATCCGCGCCGGCACCGGCGGTGACGAAGCGGCGATTTTCTCCGGCGACCTGTTCCGCATGTATTCGCGCTATGCCGAGCGTCGCGGCTGGCGTGTGGAGATCCTGTCCGAGAACGAAGGCGAACACGGCGGCTATAAAGAAGTCATCGCCCGGGTTGAGGGCGAGAATGTCTACGGCAAACTGAAGTTCGAATCCGGCGTGCACCGCGTGCAGCGGGTGCCGGCCACGGAATCCCAGGGCCGTATCCACACCTCGGCGTGCACCGTGGCCGTGTTGCCCGAGCCCGACGAGCAGGAAGCCATCGAGATCAACCCGGCAGACCTGCGGGTCGACACCTACCGCTCATCGGGCGCCGGTGGCCAGCACGTCAACAAGACCGACTCGGCGATCCGTATCACTCACTTGCCTTCGGGGATCGTGGTGGAGTGCCAGGAAGAACGTTCCCAGCACAAGAACCGTGCGCGGGCCATGTCCTGGCTGTCGGCCAAGCTGAATGACCAGCAGACCAGCGCCGCCGCCAATGCGATTGCCAGCGAACGTAAGTTGCTGGTGGGCTCGGGCGACCGTTCCGAGCGCATTCGTACCTACAACTTTGCCCAGGGCCGGGTCACCGACCACCGCGTCAACCTGACGCTGTACTCCCTGGACGAAATCCTCGCCGGTGGCGTCGATGCGGTAATCGAGCCGTTGTTGGCCGAATACCAGGCCGACCAGCTTGCGGCGATAGGTGAATAAATGACCATTATTGCCAGTTTGTTACGCGCCGCCGACCTGCCGGACTCGCCGACTGCGCGCCTGGACGTGGAATTGTTGCTGGCCGCCGCCTTGGGCAAGTCCCGCAGCTACCTGCACACCTGGCCGGAAAAAATCGTCAGCAGTGAACACGCGCTGACCTTTGCCGACTACCTGCAACGCCGTCGTGCCGGCGAGCCCGTGGCCTACATCCTCGGCCAGCAAGGCTTCTGGAAGCTCGACCTGGAAGTGGCACCGCACACGCTGATCCCGCGTCCGGAAACCGAGATGCTGGTGGAAGCCGCCCTGGAATTGCTGCCTGCCACACCGGCCAAGGTCCTGGACCTGGGCACCGGCAGCGGCGCGATTGCCCTGGCCCTGGCCAGCGAACGCCCGGCCTGGCAAGTCACGGCGGTCGACCGCGTGCTGGAAGCTGTGGCCCTGGCCGAACGCAACCGCCAGCGCCTGCACCTGAACAACGCCACGGTGCTGAACAGCCATTGGTTCAGTGCCCTCGAAGGCCACACTTACAACCTGATCATCAGCAACCCACCTTATATAGCCGACACCGACCCGCACCTGGTGGCCGGTGACGTGCGCTTTGAACCGGCCAGCGCGCTGGTATCCGGGCATGACGGCCTGGACGACCTGCGGCTGATCATCGCCCAGGCGCCTGCGCACCTCGACGCCGCGGGTTGGTTGCTGCTGGAACACGGTTACGACCAGGCGCCCGCCGTGCGCGACCTGCTGCTGGGGGAAGGCTTTGAAGAAGTCCACAGCCGCATCGACCTGGGCGGCCACGAACGCATTACGTTGGGACGCCGCCCGTGATGAACGACCAGGAGCTGTTGCGCTATAGCCGGCAGATTCTGTTGCAGCATGTCGACATCGAAGGCCAGTTGCGCCTGAAAAACAGCCGCGCGCTGATCGTCGGCCTGGGTGGCCTCGGTTCGCCGGTGGCGCTGTACCTGGCGGCGGCGGGTGTGGGTGAGCTGCATTTGGCGGATTTCGACACTGTCGACCTGACCAACCTGCAACGCCAGATCATTCACGACACCGACAGCGTCGGCCTGAGCAAGGTCGACTCGGCGATTCGCCGCCTGAGCGCGATCAATCCTGAAATACAGCTGGTTGCCCATCGCAGCGCGCTGGATGAGGATTCCCTCGCGGCCGCCGTGGCGGTGGTCGATGTGGTACTGGACTGCAGCGACAACTTCTCCACCCGCGAAGCGGTCAACGCTGCGTGTGTCGCTGCCGGCAAGCCTTTGGTGAGCGGTGCGGCGATTCGCCTCGAAGGCCAGTTGTCGGTGTTCGACCCTCGTCGCGCCGAAAGCCCCTGCTACCACTGTTTATACGGGCACGGCAGCGACGCCGAACTGACCTGCAGCGAAGCCGGTGTCATCGGCCCGCTGGTGGGTTTGGTCGGCAGCCTGCAAGCCCTGGAAGCCTTGAAATTGCTGGCCGGTTTCGGCGAGCCGTTGGTGGGGCGGCTGTTGTTGATCGACGCCCTGACCACGCGTTTTCGCGAGTTGCGGGTCAAGCGCGATCCCGGTTGCATCGTCTGCGGTAGCCAACATGGTTAAGGATGCGCCGATTGGTGTGTTCGACTCCGGTGTCGGCGGCCTGTCGGTGCTGGACGAAATCCAGCGTCTGCTGCCCCATGAGTCGCTGCTGTACGTGGCGGATGGCGGGAATATCCCCTACGGCGAGAAAACCCCGGCGTTCATCCTCGATCGTTCGCGACAGGTGGCGGAGTTCTTCCGTGAGAAGGGCGCCAAAGCGTTTGTGATTGCCTGCAACACGGCGACCGTTGCGGCGGTTGCCGATTTGCGCCAGGACTATCCCGACTGGCCATTGGTGGGCATGGAACCGGCAGTCAAACCCGCGGCTGCCGCGACCCGCAGTGGCGTCGTCGGCGTGCTGGCGACCACCGGCACCCTGCAAAGCGCCAAGTTCGCCGCCTTGCTCGACCGCTTCGCCACCGATGTGCGGGTGATCACCCAACCCTGCCCGGGCCTGGTGGAGCTGATCGAAACCGGCGACCTGGACAGCCCGGCCCTGCGCCTGCTGTTGCAAGGCTACGTGGAGCCGCTGATTGCGGCCGGTTGCGACACCATCATCCTCGGCTGCACCCACTACCCGTTCCTCAAGCCCCTGCTCGCCGAGATGCTCCCGCCGACGATCATTTTGATCGACACCGGGGCGGCAGTAGCGCGTCAATTGCAGCGTCTTTTGAGTGATCGCGAACTGCTGGCCACTGGCAATCCGCCGCCTGTACAGTTCTGGACCAGCGGCGATCCGCAGCATCTAAGAAATATCCTACCGACCCTATGGAAATCTCCCGGAGTTGTGAGTAGTTTTGGCGTGTGAAAAAAACGTGAAATAACGCCTTTATCCGCTGAACTTCTGGCTATACGGCGGCTTCTATAGCAAGTTAGCCGGTACAAAATCATACAACTTCGTTCGGAAGGGATGTTTCTCTATGAAGCGCTTGTTCTGTTTGGCTGCGATTGCGGCCGCAATGTTGGGGCACTCTTTTTCCGCACAGGCGGCAGGCCTGGAACTTGGGGTGGGAAGTACGAGCGATTCGACCATGACCTATCGGTTGGGGCTGACCTCGGACTGGGATAAAAGCTGGTGGCAGACCGATACGGGGCGCGTGACCGGGTACTGGAGCGGCGCCTACACCTACTGGGACGGTGACAAGCGGGCCAGCGTCAGCAGCCTGTCGTTCTCACCCGTGTTTGTGTATGAGTTTGCCGGGGAGAGGGTGAAGCCGTACATCGAGGCCGGCGTGGGTGTGGCCGTGTTCTCCCGCACGCGGGTAGAAGACAACAATATCGGCCAGGCTTTCCAGTTTGAAGACCGGCTGGGCTTTGGCTTGCGCTTTGTCGGTGGCAGTGAAGTGGGGATTCGGGCCACCCATTACTCCAATGCCGGGATCAGCAGCAATAATGATGGTGTAGAGAGTTATTCGCTGCACTACACGCTGCCGTTGTAGTTTTTTAAGCACACTGCAAAACCATTGTGGGAGCGGGCTTGCTCGCGAAAGCGGTATATCAGCCACGAATCAGTTGACTGACACACCGCTTTCGCGAGCAAGCCCGCTCCCACATTTGCTACTCATTGGTTCCGAAATCAGCGATACACCGTCGCAATCCCCTGGCGCTCATCGATGCACTCCGGCGCGCCCATCTCGAATTCCCGGCAGATCAGCGGCCGCTTCTCGTAAATCGTGCACATCATCGTGTCGCGATCCAGCGCCGCGCACCAGCCGTCATCCAGGCGCAGCATGACTTCGCCGCCCCAATCGTCGGTATCGATAAAGCGATCGGGCACGCCGGTATCAGTGATCAGCATGACTTCCAGCTGGCAGCAGCACGCGGCGCAGGTGGAGCAGGTGACGGCAGGTTCGGCGATTTGGGTATGGGGGATGTTGGTCATAGGCGCGCAGTGTAAGGCAAGCGGCTCATAGGTGTGTGAAAGGCCTGACGGACGTCAATGTGCCAACTGCCTGGCAACCCAATGCAACAACGGAAAAATCATCCCCCAGAGTAACGCCAGGCCGATGACGGTCGGCACGGTGCCATAGCCGAAACTCACCCCGGCCAGTTGGCTGCCCGCGTAATAGGACAACGGCCCGCCCACCGCCCCCAACAAACTCGCACGCCACCAGGGCTGCGCGCTCCAGGCCAGGCAATGGCGCAGCGTGGTCGCCAGCAATGCCCACAACAGGATCAGCCACCATGGTGCCAACGGTCCGGGCAGGCTGAAATGAAACACGCCGAATGCTCGTAGCACGGTGTCGATCACGGTGCCCAACAAGGTGACGGCAAGAATCACCTGGCCTTCCGCTGACCACGAACTTATCCACAGCAGATGGATTACCAGCACCGCCAACCCCACCAACAGCCACAGACTGTCGCCGCCCAGCACACAGGCAAACCAGCCGCACTGGAACAGCACGGCATTTGCCAGTGGTTTAAGCATCAAAGCGCCCGAGCAGTGGCTGGGTCAGCGCCGCCGGCTTGGCCAGCAGCATCTGCGCGGTGCCGATGGTGCGCTCCATAAAGCCGCCTTCGCAGTAGCACAGGTAAAACTCCCACAGCCGCAGGAAGTATTCGTCGTAGCCCATTTCCGTCAGGCGGCTGTGGGCGCGGCGAAAGTTCTCATGCCACATGCGCAGGGTTCGCGCGTAGTGCAGGCCGAAGTCCTCCATGTGCAGCAGGTTCATGTCAGTGTCGCGGCTGACGACCTCCAGCATCTTCTGTACACAGGGCAGGGCGCCGCCGGGGAAGATATAGCGCTGGATAAAATCCACGCTGCTCTTGGCTTGTTCGTAGCGCTGCTCGCGAATGGTGATCGCTTGCAGCAACATCAGGCCGTTGCTCTTGAGCAACTGCGCGCACTGTTTGAAATAGGTCGGCAGGAAGCGGTGGCCCACGGCTTCGATCATCTCGATCGACACCAGCTTGTCGTACTGCCCGGTCAGGTCGCGGTAGTCCTCCAGCAGCAACGTCACCTGATTCTGCAAACCCAGGGCCTCGATGCGTTTTTCAGTGTAGGCAAACTGCTCTTTGGACAGGGTCGTAGTGGTGACCTTGCAGCCGTACTGCTGCGCGGCATAAATCGCCATGCTGCCCCAGCCGGTGCCGATTTCCAGCAGGTGGTCGGACGGTTTCAGCGCGAGCTTCTGGCAGATGCGTTCCAGCTTGTTCAACTGCGCCTGTTCCAGGGTGTCGTCAGCGGTGAGGAACTGCGCGGCCGAATACATCATGGTCGGGTCGAGGAACTCCTCGAACAGGTCGTTGCCCAGGTCGTAGTGGGCGGCAATGTTTTTCTGCGAGCCCTTGCGCGTATTGCGGTTGAGCCAGTGCAGGCCCTGGGTGAAGGGCCGCGCCAGTTTGGCCAGGCCACCTTCCAGCGCATCCAGCACGTCGAGGTTACTGACCATCACTCGTACCACGGCGGTCAGGTCCGGGCTGCTCCAGTAACCATGGATAAATGCCTCGCCGGCGCCGATGGAGCCGTTGGCCGCCACCAGCCCCCACACGGCTGAATCGAGGATCTGGATCTCCCCCAGCAGGTGCGCTTCCCGTGCGCCGAAGACTTGCCGTTCGCCGTCCTCGATCACCACCAACTGGCCGTGGCGCAGTTGGCCGAGCTGGCGCAGCACGGCTTTGCGCAGCAGCGCGGCGGTCATGCCGTTGACGTTCAAGCGGTTGGATTTGACCGATAAGCTAGGGGATTTCATGGCGGCGATCCTTGGTGTAACCGACTGCGGTGCGAGAAGCGCCTTCGGCGGCGTGATGGGAAAAAATCGGCGTGCGTTTAAGCAAGAGGCGCAAGGCCTGCCAATAAATGGCCAGGCAGGTCTTGGCGGTCATCCACGGGAAGCGCCACAGGTAGCGGTGCAGGCTGGCGCGGTTCAGGGCTTCGCGTTGCAGGCTCAAGGTGGCGTCGAAGACTTTCAGTTCGCCCTGCCAGTCGGCCATATGCACGCCGAGCCTGGCGGCGGGCGGGCTGAAGCTCATGCGGTATTCCAGGTCCCGGGGCAAGAACGGCGACACATGAAACGCCTTGGCCACGGCGAAGTGCTGATGCTCACCGGCAGGCAGCGCCTGGGCCGGCAGCACGTAGTGATAGCGCTCGCGCCACGGGGTGTTGGTCACTTCACAAAGGATCGCGGCCAGCGTTCCGTCGGCCTCGAAGCAGTAGAAGAAACTCACCGGGTTAAAGGCCAGGCCCCAACTGCGGGCCTGGGTCAGCAGGCAGATAACGCCCGAGGGGATGCGCCCCAGGGCCTTGCCGACTTCTTGGCGTACGGCATCGGTCAAGCTCATGCCGTGACGGGTAAATTCACGCAGGTAATCCTGCTGGCGAAACGCGAACGGCGCCCAGCGCTCGCCCGCCAATGGCGACAAGCCGAACACTTCGTCCTGTTCGCTGAGGTCCAGGTACAGCAGGCCGATCCGGTAGCGGAAGGCATGGCCCTTTGGCGTAAACCGCCGATGGGCGATCCAGCCACTGTACAGGGCGCTGTTCACAGGATTTCCCCGAACGCCTTGGCCACGCGCAATGCGCTGACCACGCCGTCTTCGTGGAAACCGTTGGCCCAGTAGGCGCCGCAATAATAGGTGTGCTGCGTGCCGTGCAGTTCTTCCCAGCGCGCTTGGGCGGCCACGGCGGCCAGGCTGTATTGCGGGTGGGCGTAGGTGTAGCGGGCGAGGACTTTGAGCGGGTTGATCAGCGCCGTTTGATTGAGGCTCACGCAAAAGGTGGTGGTGCTGTCGATGCCCTGCAGGATGTTCATGTCGTAGGTCACCGCCGCCTGTTTTTGCGCGCGGCCATCCAGGCGGTAATTCCAGCTGGCCCAGGCCAGTTTGCGCTCGGGCAGCAGACGGGTATCGGTGTGCAGGACGACGTCATTGTCGGCGTAGGGCAGGGCGCCAAGGATCTGTTGCTCGGCCAGGCTCGCATCCCCCAGCAAGGCCAGAGCCTGGTCGCTGTGGCAGGCGAACACCACCTTGTCGAATGCCTCGCTGCCGGCGGCGCTGTGGATAACTGCGCCGATGGCTGAGCGCTCAACCCGGGTGACCGGGCAATTGAGGCGGATATTTTCGCGGAAGGACTGGGTCAGCGGTTCGATATAGCGGCTGGAACCGCCTTCGATCACGCACCACTGCGGCCGGTTGCTCACCGACAACAAACCATGGTTCTTGAAGAACCGCACGAAGAATTGCAGGGGAAACCCGAGCATGTCGGCCAGGGACATCGACCAGATCGCCGCGCCCATCGGCACGATGTAGTGCTGGATAAAACGCTGGCCGTAGCCGCCCGCTTGCAGATACTCGCCCAGGGTCATCTCGGCGCTGATGCGTTGCTCTTGCAGGTCCAGCGGCGCCTGGCGGTTGAAGCGCAGGATATCGCGCAACATGCCCCAGAACCCCGGCGACAGAATATTCCGGCGCTGGGCAAACAGGCTGTTGAGGTTGTTGCCGTTGTACTCGAACCCGGCGTTCGGGTCGCACACCGAAAAGCTCATCTCGGTGGGTTTGTACGTCACGCCAATTTGCCCCAGCAGCTTGATGAAGTTGGGATAGGTCCAGTCGTTGAACACGATAAAGCCGGTGTCCACCGCATGGCTTTTGCCTTCCACCGTGACATTCACCGTGTGAGTGTGCCCGCCGATGCGGTCGCCCGCTTCGAACAGGGTGATGTCGTGGCGGCGACTGAGCAGGTAGGCGCTGGTCAGCCCGGCAATGCCGCTGCCGATAATGGCGATCTTCACAGGTCGTCCTTTCTCGGCGGCGGGCTGCGCAGCATGCGTTTGCCAATGATCAACTGGACGCGGTTCGGCAGTTTCGACAGTGGCCACAAGGCGGCAATAAACAGGGCAGGGAAGGCAATTTCCAATGGGCGGCTCTGCAGCTTGGCGAAGATATGTCGCGCGGCCTTGTCTGCCGGCCAGCTCAGGGGCATCGGGAAGTCATTGCGGGCGGTCAGCGGCGTGTCGACAAACCCCGGGCTGACCACGGTGACGTCGATCCCTTCAGGCGACAGGTCGATACGCAGGGACTCGAACAGGTAACGCAGGCCCGCCTTCGACGCACCATAGGCTTCCGCCCTAGGCATCGGCAGGTAGGTCACCGCACTGGCCACACCGACCAGGTGCGGTGTATGACCGGCACGCAACAGCGGCAGCGCGGCCTCGATGCAGTAACTGCTGGCCAGCAGGTTGGTGCGCACCACGTGCTCGATGATCGAGGCGTCGAACTGCCTTGCATCCACGTATTCGCAGGTGCCGGCATTCAGGATCACC
The DNA here is from genome assembly GCF_013385665.1 of Pseudomonas sp. D4002. Lineage (NCBI taxonomy): Bacteria > Pseudomonadati > Pseudomonadota > Gammaproteobacteria > Pseudomonadales > Pseudomonadaceae > Pseudomonas > Pseudomonas sp. D4002. The sequence goes on along the minus strand of NZ_JACAPN010000046.1, from coordinate 35,458 downwards.
GTATCCAGCGAACCCCAGGCCACCGCTATGTGTTCACCGATCTCGCGCACGGTCTGGCTGTTGGTCAGGTCGCCGGCCACCACCAGCACTTGCCCGGGGTATTGCTGGGCAAGCTGTTCCAGGGGCGCCTTGGAGCGGGAACTGAGGGCCACATGGGCACCGCTTTCGAGCAGCGTCTTCGCCAGTTCGGCCCCGATGCCACTGCTGGCACCGGTCAACCAGTAACGACGTGGAAGGTTAAGGCTCATCCCATTCTCCTTTTCAGCCAGCTGACCACACCGCCAAGGACCGGCACGTGTTCATACAGCAACTGTCCAGCGTCAAAATAATCCCGGTGGCGATACACCTTGTCGCGCCACAGCAGGTGCGAGCAGCCTTCCACACGAATCACTTCGCCCTTGGCCAGGCGCGGGTGGCAGAAGCTCATTTTCCAGCGCAGATAGCCTTCGCCTTCCGCTACTTGATCAAAGCCATGGAAGTCAAAGCGCAACTGAGTGACGTTGTCGTACAGCTCGGCGAAGTAGCGGTGCAACGCCGGTAGCCCGTGCACCTCGTGCAGTGGGTCGGTGAAACTGATGTCCTGGCTGTACAGGCCGTCGAGCAGGTGCAGGTTGTGCTTGTCCACACTGGCGAACACCTGGGCGAAGCGGCGCAGGAAATCACTCATAAGCACCTCCGACCGCCTGGCGTGAAGGCAGGCTGCGGAAAGCGGCGAGGGCGCGCTCGCGGGATTTTTTCAAATCGACGATAGGACGAGGATAGTCGGCCACACCAAACAGGCCGCCCACGGCGTCGGGGTTGTGCACTTCCTTTTTGTTCAGCGCCGACAACTGTGGCAGCCAGTGCTTGATAAACACACCTTCGCCGTCGAATTTTTCCGATTGGCTCAAGGGGCTGAAAATCCGGAAGTACGGGGCCGAGTCGGTGCCGGTGGACGAGCTCCACTGCCAGCCACCGTTGTTCGCCGCGAGGTCGCCATCGATCAGGTGACGCATGAAAAAGCGCTCGCCTTCGCGCCAGTCGATCAGCAGGTTTTTGGTCAGGAACATCGCTACCACCATGCGCAGGCGATTGTGCATCCAGCCGGTTTCCAGCAGCTGGCGCATGGCGGCGTCGATGATCGGCAGGCCGGTGCGTGCTTCCTGCCACGCTTTCAAGTCTTCCGGGCTGTTGCGCCAGGCCACGGCTTCGGTCTCTGGGCGGAATGCGCGGTGGCGCGAGACCCGTGGGTAGCCCACCAGAATATGTTTGTAGAACTCGCGCCACAGCAGCTCGTTGATCCAGGTAATCGCGCCGATGTCGCCGCTTTCGAATTCACCCTGGTTGCTTTGCAGCGCGGCATGCAGGCACTGGCGCGGTGAAACCACGCCCGCTGCAAGGTAGGCCGAAAGCTGGCTGGTACCGGGCTTGGCCGGGAAGTCGCGTTCGTCCTTGTAGTAGCTGATTTGTGCGTCGGCGAACTGGTCGAGACGGCGCCGGGCTTCGGCTTCGCCGGCAGGCCACAGGGCGCGCAAGGCTTCGCTCGGGGTAGCGAAGCCCTCGACGTGATCCGGAACCTCGTCGCTTTTGAGTGTGAGCTGCGCCTGCGCCTTGGGCGTGGCGACCAAACGCGGCAAGGCGCCATGCAGGCGGCTGTAGCAGACCTTGCGGAACTGGCTGAACACCTGGAAGTAGGTGCCGGTCTTGGTCAGCACGCTGCCGGGCTGGAAAAACAACTGGTCCAGATAGGTGTGGAACGTGATGCCTTGAGCTTCGAGGGCCTTGGCCACGGCGGCGTCGCGGCGCTCTTCGTGGATGCCGTATTCGTCATTGACGTGCACCGACTCCACCGACAGTTCCTGGCACAGGCCTGCCAAAACTTCAGGTGCTTGATCCCAAGTGTCGGCATGGCGGATCAATAACGGAATGTTCAACTCGCCCAGCGCTGAGCTCAAGCGCTGCAGGTTGCGCAGCCAGAAATCGACCTTGCACGGCGCGTCATCGTGGGCCAGCCATTGCCCGGGGCTGATCAGGTAGACGGCCGCTGTCGGGCCACGCTGTGCGGCGGCGGCGAGGGCGGTGTTGTCATGTAGGCGCAGGTCGGTGCGCAGCCAGATCAAGTGCATTTAAATAAGTCCACGCTGGATCAGTACCTGATGGGCCGACAACGGGTCTTCGGCCAGGAGCAATTCAGGAATCTCTTGGGTTAATACGGACAGCTCCGCCTGGTGGATGCATACCGTTGGTCCGGTTATCAGTTTTGGGCAACTGAAGCCGCTCAACAGTTTGCCCAGCACCGAGGTATGGAGTGCCTTGCTCGAATACAGCAGTACCGCGCGGGGTTGCAGATGCTCGACGGCCAGGGCCAGTTCGCCCACCGGCAATGGCCAGTCGAAAACTTCCACCGGGCAATCGGCGCTGCTGGCGAGCCAGGCGGTGAGCCACAGGTGCGGCTCCAGCGGCAGGTCGGAATGGTTGATCAGCAACAGGGGGGCGCCGTTGAGCTGGCGGTTGTTGTGATACATCCGCGCACCGAATTTGCTGCGCAGCCAGGAATAGAAAAACACCCGTTCCATCTGCGCGCCGAACTGGCCTTGCCAGCGCAGCTCGAGCTCCTTGAGCAACGGCAATAACAGTTGCTCGCACAAGGTGCGCGGCGGGTACAGCGCCATGGCCTGGTTGAAGGCATCATCCACCCGGCGCTCGGCCAGTTCGCTGATGGCCTGCACCAGGTGCTGGCGGCGGTTGTGCCATTCGTTTTCCACCGGCGGCTCGCTGGTGGCTTGCGCGGTGTCGATCAGGCTCTTGACCTGGCTGACCGGCACACCGCGGTTGAGCCAGGTCAGGATGGTATGGATGCGTTGCACGTGCTCGGCACTGAACAGGCGGTGCCCCTTGGGCGTGCGCTGGGGCACGATCAGGCCGTAGCGCCGCTCCCAGGCGCGCAAGGTCACGGCGTTGACGCCGGTCTGGCGCGCCACTTCGCGGATCGGCAGCCAGCCTTGTTCGATGGCCTCGGCGATGTCTTCGCCAGGTTCTTGCAGGGGAAAAGTCATAGGTTAAATCGCATTACGCAGGCTGAGGTTTTCCGGGTGCGGTTGCAGGTAGGCCTGCTGCGCGATATAGCGGTCCGGATGCTGGCGAAAGTGGTGCTTGAGCAGCGTCAGCGGTACCACCAGCGGCACGATGCCCTGGCGGTATTGGCTGATGATGGTCTGCATTTCCTGTTTGTCTTCGGCGCTGATGGCTTGTTTGAGGTAGCCGCTGATGTGTTGCAGCACGTTGGTGTGGGTGCCGCGTGTGGCGCACTGGGACAGGGCGCTCATCAGTTCGCTGAAGTAGCCGGCGGCCAAGGCGTCGAGGTCGACGTCCCTGGGCATGCTGCCCAGCAGGTTGCCGAGGCTTTTGTAATGCACCGGGCTGTGGGCCATCAGCAGGTATTTGTAGCGCGAGTGAAATTCCAGCAGGCGGTGACGGGTCAGGCCTTCGGCGAGCAGTTGCTGCCAGGTGGCGTAGACGAACACCCGGGTCAGGAAGTTTTCCCGCAGCACCGGGTCATTCAGCCGACCGTCTTCTTCCACCGGCAGGTTGGGGTGGCGCGCACAAAACGCCTGGGCGTAGATGCCGCGCCCGCCGCCGTCGATGGGCATGCCGTTGTCCTGATAGACCTTGACCCGTTCCAGGCCGCAGGACGGGGATTTCTGCATGAAGATGTAACCGCAGAGGTCGGTGTGTTCAGCAGCCATTTGCTGGCCGTAATCGTCCAGCGGCTGGGTCACGTTAAGTTCGCGGTTTACGGTGCCAACGGCCTGGGGATTGAGCGGGTCGCCCACCAGGCGAATCGGCTCGCGGGGAATGCCCAGGCCAATGGCGACTTCAGGACACAGCGGCACGAAGTCGAAATAATCGGCCAGGGTCTGGCTACACAGCTGGGATTGTTTATGCCCGCCGTTGAAGCGCACGTTCTCGCCCAACAGGCAGGCGCTGATGGCGATTTTCGGTTTGCCGGTGGCGGGCAGGGTGCTGGACATGGCCAAACCTCGATGAAATTCCTGTACAGGGTTAAATTTCTGTACAACTTAATCTCATCATAGGTTTGAAGCTGTACAAGTCAAATAATTTGTACAGGTATTTGCGGAATGGCTATTTCCAGCCGATTTTCCAGTCTTCGGCGTTCTGCAGGGTTTGCCAGGCCAGGCGCTGCACGCGATGGCTCATCACGGCTTCCAGCTCGATTTCCTGCACATCGCCTTCGTCATCACGCAGCAGTTTGGTCACCAGAAAATGTTTTTCCTTGTGCTGCGGGCGGGCTGCTGTCCACTTCGACAGCAGCAACTTGGCGGGATTGATGCGGTTCATCGCAGGTGCTCGATCAACCGCCGCGCCGCCTCCTGGCCGCTGAGCCACGCACCTTCCACGCGGCCTGACAGGCACCAGTCGCCACATACATACAGGCCCAGGTCGGCGTCGGCCAGCACGCCAAATTCATGGCTGGTGGACGGCCGCGCGTACAGCCAGCGGTGGGCGAGGGTGAAGGAAGGCGCCGGCATGGCGCTGTGCAGCAGTTCGGCGAAGGCGCCGTGCAGGTGTTCGATCACGGCTTCCTTGGACAGGTCCAGGTGTTGCTTGCTCCAGGTGCTGGTGGCGTGCAAAACCCAGGTGTCGAGGGTGGTGTCGCGCCCCGGTTTGCTGCGGTTGCGCGCCAGCCAGTCCAGCGGGCTGTCCTGGACGAAGCAGCCTTCCATGGGCGTATCCAGCGGCTTGTCGAAGGCCAGGGCAATGGCCCAGGTCGGGTCCATCTTGACCCCGGCGGCGACACTCGCCAGCTTGGGCGCAGCGGCCAGCAAGGCAGTGGCCTGGGGCGCCGGGGTGGCGATGATCACGTGGCTGAACGGGCCGTGGCTTTCGCCGTCGGCGTCCAGCAGGTTCCAGTGATGTTTACCCTGGAACACTTCGGTGATGCGGCAACCGAACTGCACCGGCAAGTCATCGAGCAGGGCGCGGGTGATCGCACTCATGCGCGGCGTGCCGACCCAGCGGATCTGTTCATCGGGGGAGGGCGTCAGTTGGCCGGACTTGAAGTTGTACAGCTGTGGCTTCCATTGCTCGGCGCAACCATTGGCCTGCCAGCGTTGCACCTCGTTGACGAAGCGCCGGTCGCGGGCGGTGAAGTACTGTGCGCCCATGTCCAGCAAGCCCGCATCGCTGCGCTTGCTGGACATGCGACCGCCACTGCCGCGGCTTTTATCGAAGAGTTGTACAACGTGCCCCGCGTCTTTCAACGCTCGGGCGGCGGAGAGACCGGCGATGCCGGTGCCAATGATCGCGATGGGAACAGTCATGGGAGGCCTCGTTTTACCGTTGGGTACAGACTACGCCGACACCAATAGCTGTACAATATTGTTTTTTGGTATAAGTTTTGGCGTACCTGATCGTTTGGCGTGACCTATGGTTAAACCTGAAGGTTTAACCAGCGTTGCGCCCGATTAAAACATCCCTGTTTATAAAATAGACTAACGGTGGTCGGCGAACGTTACACGAGGAACAACTCATGCACATTTTGCTGACCGGCGGTACCGGTTTGATCGGCCGTCAACTTTGCCAATACTGGCTTGCCCAGGGCCATCGCCTCACGGTCTGGAGCCGCCATCCCGAACAAGTGGCTAAATTGTGCGGCGCCCAGGTGCGTGGCGTCGCCCGCCTGCAGGACATAAACGAGGCGGTGGACGCGGTGGTCAACCTGGCCGGCGCGCCGATTGCCGACCGGCCCTGGACGCATAAACGCAAGGCGCTGTTGTGGAGCAGCCGTATCGGCCTCACCGAAACCCTGCTGGCCTGGCTTGAGGACCTTGAGCACAAACCGGCGGTGTTGATCTCCGGTTCCGCGGTGGGCTGGTACGGCGACGGCGGTGAGCGCGAGCTGACCGAAGACAGCGGTCCGGTGCAGGACGATTTCGGCAGCCAGCTCTCCATTGCCTGGGAAGAAACCGCCCAGCGTGCCGAGGCATTGGGCATCCGCGTGGTGCTGGTGCGTACCGGGCTGGTGCTGGCGGCGGAGGGCGGCTTTTTGTCGCGGCTGTTGCTGCCGTTCAAACTGGCGCTGGGCGGGCCTATCGGCAATGGTCGGCAGTGGATGCCATGGGTCCATATAAAGGATCAAATCGCCCTGATTGATTTTCTTCTGCACAAGACCGATGCCAGCGGTCCTTATAATGCCTGCGCGCCACACCCGGTACGCAACCTGGAGTTCGCCAAGACCCTGGGCAAGGTGCTGCACCGCCCGGCGTTCATGCCCATGCCGGCGTTTGCCTTGCGTATCGGCCTGGGCGAGTTGTCCGGTTTGTTGCTGGGTGGCCAGCGGGCTTTGCCGCAGCGGCTGTTGGCGGCCGGTTTCACTTTCCAGTTCACTGAGTTGCATGCGGCCCTGGACGACTTGTCCAGCCGCCTCTAGAGATAGGATGTTGCATGACGGATCACGCGTTGTTACTGGTCAACCTGGGTTCACCGGCGTCCACTTCGGTGGCGGATGTGCGCAGCTACCTCAATCAGTTCCTGATGGACCCTTACGTCATTGACCTGCCATGGCCGGTTCGGCGTTTGCTGGTGTCGCTGATCCTGATCAAGCGCCCGGAGCAATCGGCCCATGCCTACGCCTCGATCTGGTGGGACGAAGGCTCGCCGCTGGTAGTTCTTAGCCGTCGCTTGCAACAACAGATGACTGCACAGTGGACCCAGGGGCCGGTGGAGTTGGCCATGCGCTATGGCGAGCCGTCGATTGAAAGCGTACTGACCCGGCTGGCGTCCCAAGGCATCCAGAAAGTGACCCTGGCGCCGTTGTACCCGCAGTTTGCCGACAGCACCGTGACCACGGTAATCGAAGAGGCCCGGCGCGTGGTGCGGCACAAAAAGCTGGCGATCGAGTTTTCGATTCTGCAGCCGTTCTACGATGAACCGGAGTACCTGGATGCCTTGGCCAACAGCGCCAGAGCCTATGTGGAAACGGATTTCGATCACCTCCTGCTGAGCTTTCATGGGTTGCCCGAGCGCCACCTGAAAAAGCTCGACCCTACGGGGCAACACTGCTTCAAGGGCGCCAACTGCTGCCAGAACGCCTCTCCCGAGGTGCTTGCCACGTGCTATCGCGCGCAGTGTTTCAGCGTTGCGCGGGATTTTGCCGAGCGCCTTGGCTTGCCGGATGGCAAATGGTCGGTGGCGTTCCAGTCGCGGCTGGGCCGGGCCAAGTGGATCGAACCGTACACCGAGGCACGCCTTGAAGCGTTGGCTCAACAGGGCGTGAAGAAGCTACTGGTGATGTGCCCGGCGTTTGTTGCGGACTGCATCGAGACACTGGAGGAAATTGGTGATCGCGGCCTGGAGCAATTCCGCGAGGCGGGGGGCGAAGAGTTGGTGTTGGTGCCGTGCCTGAATGATGACCCGCAGTGGGCGGCGGCGCTCAATACCCTGTGTGAAAGAGCGCCGGTGGCACTGTAATCAAGCCGAGTGAGGACTGAATGTGGGAGCGGGCTTGCTCGCGAATTACGGCGGGTCAGTTAATGAAGATAGCGACTGACCCACCGCCTTCGCGAGCAAGCCCGCTCCCACATTGACTGTGCCCACTTTGGATTTGCGGTGTTACTCGTGATGCGGCTCGCCCAGGAAGGTCAGGGAACTGGAAAGAGCGCCGGTTGTACTGTAATCAAGCCGAGTGAGGACTAAATGTGGGAGCGGGCTTGCTCGCGAAGACGGTGGGTCAGTTAATGAAGATGGCGACTGAAACACCGCTTTCGCGAGCAAGCCCGCTCCCACATTGACTGTGCCCACTCTGGATTTGCGGGGTTACTCGTGATGCGGCTCGCCCTGAAAGCTCAGGGAACTGGAAAGAGCGCCGGTTGCACTGTAATCAAGCCGAGTGAGGACTAAATGTGGGAGCGGGCTTGCTCGCGAAGACGGTGGGTCAGTTAATGAAGATAGCGACTGAAACACCGCTTTCGCGAGCAAGCCCGCTCCCACATTGACTGTGCCCACTCTGGATTTGCGGGGTTACTCGTGATGCGGCTCGCCCTGAAAGCTCAGGGAACTGGAAAGAGCGCCGGTCGCGCTGTAATCAAGCCGAGTGAGGACTGAATGTGGGAGCGGGCTTGCTCGCGAAGACGGTGGGTCAGTTAATGAAGATGGCGACTGAAACACCGCTTTCGCGAGCAAGCCCGCTCCCACATTGACTGTGCCCACTTTGGATTTGCGGGGTTACTCGTGATGCGGCTCGCCCAGGAAAGTCAGGGAACTGAACAGTCCGCGAGTCGCGACATCAGCATTGTCTTTGAGCTGGATTTCCACCTGCGCCGCAATCACATTCAATCCTTCATTTCTCACCAGCACCCGGGCGCGACCGTCTTTATCGGTCTCGGTGCTCAGGGTGTTCGGTGCGTTGCGATAGTCTCCGATCAGCTTGACCCCAGCCGCCGGCTTGCCATCCAGCAGCACCCGTACCGGCAGTGATTTACCCGGGCCGACCGTCAGCGGATCAACTTCCGGCAAGATCAGCAGTTTGATCTGATCCAGCTTCGGCAACTTCGCCCCCGGCTGGTAGATCGCCAGGCTGTACTTGAAGGTCTGGGTCGACTCAATCGCCCCCGGCACCTTGCTGCGGCCCTCGTTGATCCACTTCTTGTCAGGCGTCTGTGACCACATCCCGTTATCCAGGGCGACCGCCAGTACAGCCGGCGATTTGAGCGGCTTCAGGCGCGCATGGTCGGGCAGACGTTCCACGGTCACCGGGATCATTTTGCCGCTGGCGTCGTAGGCCCAGGCGCCGCTGATTTTCTGCGCCTTGAACGCGTTGTCTTCGGCGCCGTGGCCGTAGATCACTTCGATATTGCCGCGCCGTTGTTCGGTCCACAGTCCGTGGGCCGAGACTTGGGTGGCAAACAGCAGGCCGAGCACGGCCAGGGATTTGAAGGCTTGCATGGTGACGTCCTTTTACAGGTTGAGGGTCAGGCTGACGGTGAAGTTGCGCGGCTCGCCGGGATTGACCCAGTAGTTGCTGTAGGAGCGCTCGTAGTACTTTTCATCGAACAGGTTGTTGAGGTTCAGGCCCACGGTGACGTTGTCGCTGGCCTTGTAATGGGCCAGTAAATCGACGGTGTGGTAGGCCGGTAATTCAAAGCGGCCCCCGGCTTCACCGGAGCGGTCGCCGACGTAGGTAAAGGCCGCGCCGAGGTCGGAGCCACGCAACAGGCCGTCCTGGAATTCATACACCCCGAGCAAGCTGCCGCTGCGTTTGGCTACGCCGAGAATCCGGCTGCCGGTGGGGATGGCTTTGTCGCCTTTGGTCACTTCGGCGTCGATGTAGGCAAAGGCGCCGATCATCCGTACGGCGTCAGTCACCTGGCCGGTCAGTTGCAGGTCAAAACCCTGGCTGCGGGCCTTGCCCATGGCGCGCTGTGTGTCGGTAGCCGGGTCCAGGGCCAGGACATTTTCTTTCTCGATATGGAAGGCGGCGAGGGTGGTGCTCAGGCGGTCGTCGAACAGCTCGCTCTTGATCCCGATTTCATACCCCACGCCTTCTTCCGGCTTGAAGGATTTGCCGCCGGCGTCCAGGCCATTGTTGGGTTTGAACGAGGTGGAGGCGTTGGCGAACAGGCCCACTTCAGGCGTCAGTTGGTAGAGCAGGCCGGCGCGTTGGGTCAGGGCGTCGTGGGTCTGCCGGCTTTTGGCATGGTTGCGGCTGAAGTCGTCGGTGCGCTGCTCGAAGTGTTCGAACCGCGCGCCGATCATCCCCCGCAGGCGGTTGGTGAAGATGATCTGGTCTTGCAGGTTCAGCGCCTGGCTTTTCACCTGTTCGAAAAAGTCAGTGCCGGAGCGCTTGCCGTTCGGTTTGGGCTGGCCATAGACCGGGTCATAGATGTCGATGGCGTAATCGCCGCCGGCGATGGCGGTCACCCGTTCTTTCTTGCGGTAGTCCTCGTACTCGGTGCCGATCAGCAATTCGTGCTGCCAACTGCCGATGTCGAACCGACCGCGCAGTTCGAGCTGGGTGATGCTGTCATGCCAACCGGTGGAGCGCTCGCGGTAGCGGCGGCTGAGGGTGTGGCCATCGGCATCCAGCGCGCGGTTTTCCGAGGCGTTGCCCCACAGGCTGCCTTGTTTGTAATGGCTGGCCAGGCGCAGTTGCCAGGCATCGTTGAGGTGATGTTCGAGGCTGGCTTGCAGGCGGTTGTTGTGGTTGCGGATATCGCCGTCGTCGGGCTCGCCGAGAAAGGTCGAGCGGGAGACGCCGCTCCAGCGGTTGTTGGGCGCGACGATGCCGCGGTCGAAAGTGGAGCGGTGACGCACGAATTCACTTTCCACCAGCAGGTGTGTGTCCGGGTCCAGTTGCCAACTGATGGAGGGCGCGACGAAGACCCGTTTGGCCTCAACGTGGTTGCGGAAGCTGTGGTTGTCTTCCACCGCCAGGTTGACCCGCGATAACACGTTGCCCTCGCTGTCCAGCGGCGTGTTCACGTCCAGCGCGGTGCGGTAGCGGTCCCAACTGCCGGCGCTGGTCTGCAGTGTGGTGAAGGCCTCGGGCTGCGGCTTTTTGCTGACGATATTCACCGTGCCGCCTGGGTCACCACGGCCATACAGGCTGGCGGCGGGGCCCTTGAGCACCTCGATGCGCTCGATATTCGCCGCGTCCGGCGTGCTCGGGTAACCGCGGTTGGCGCTGAAACCGTCCACGTAAAACTCTGACGTGGTGAAGCCGCGAACGCTGTATTCGTAGAGCGTCAGGCCGCCGAAGTTGTTCTGTTTGGACACGCCGCCGGCAAACTCAAGGGCACGCTCGACGTTGGTGCTGCCCAGGTCGTTGAGTACCGAAGCGGGAATCACGCTGATGGACTGTGGGATATCCCGCAAGGCGGTGTCGGTTTTTGTGGCGCTGGCGGAGCGGGTGGCGCGATAGCCCTTGACCGGGCCGGTGGCTGATTCGTACGCCTCGCTGGTGATGCGGGTGGCTTCCAGTTCAACGGGGGCGGTGTCTTCGGCGTAGGCCGGGTCCACCAGCAAACCCAGGGCGATTCCCGCCAGCGGGGCAAATCTTCGAGACGGCATGATAGAGCGTTCCAATAGCGATATTGAAACAATATAACATGACTAATGAGAATGAATTTCTTTTGAAATATTAGGTAACAGGAGCCCGCGAGCGGGCTCCCGAAGCCGTTATTCCTCTTCTTTCACCGGTGCAGGCGGCGGACGCAGGCCGATTTCCGCCGACAGCTTGATTTCCTTGCCATTGCGCATCACCTGGATCGCCACCTTGTCGGTGGGTTTGATCCGCGCCACCTGGTTCATCGACTTGCGACCATCCCCGGCCGGCTCGCCGTCGATGCTGAGGATCACATCCCCCAGTTGCAGGCCGGCTTTCTGCGCCGGGCCGTCGCGGAAGATCCCGGCGACCACGATGCCAGGGCGCCCGGTCAGGCCAAACGACTCGGCCAGTTCCTTGGTCAGCGGCTGGACTTCAATCCCCAGCCAGCCACGAATCACCTGGCCATGCTCGATGATCGACTTCATCACTTCAGTGGCCAGCTTCACCGGAATCGCGAAACCGATGCCCTGGGAGCCGCCGGACTTGGAGAAGATCGCGGTGTTGATGCCGGTCAGGTTGCCGTTGGCATCCACCAGCGCGCCGCCGGAGTTGCCCGGGTTGATCGCCGCGTCGGTCTGGATGAAGTCTTCGTAGCTGTTGAGGCCCAACTGGTTACGCCCGGTGGCGCTGATGATGCCCATGGTCACGGTCTGGCCGACGCCGAAGGGGTTGCCGATGGCCAGCGCCACGTCACCTACGCGCAGCCCTTCGGAGCGCCCGATGGTGATCGAGGGCAGGCCTTTCAAATCGATTTTCAGCACCGCGAGGTCGGTTTCCGGGTCGCTGCCGACCACGCGGGCCAGGGTTTCCCGGCCATCACGCAGGGCCACCACAATCTGGTCGGCGCCGGTGGTCACGTGGTTGTTGGTGAGGATGTAGCCTTCCGGGCTCATGATCACGCCGGAGCCGAGGCTGGATTCCATGCGCCGCTGCTTGGGCGAGTTGTCGCCGAAATAGCGACGAAACTGTGGGTCTTCAAACAGCGGGTGCGCCGGTTTGTTGATGACCTTGGTGGTGTACAGGTTGACTACGGCGGGGGCGGCGATCACCACCGCATCGGCGTAAGTCACCGGGCCTTGTACCACCGCGCTGGTTTGCGGTGCCTGTTGCAGGTTGACATCAAGGGTCGGCAGGCCGACCAGTTGTGGATAACGCTGAATAATCAGCATCGCGATCAGCACGCCAGCCAACAATGGCCATCCAAAAAAACGCAGTGCCTTGAGCATTAAGAAAAATCCTGACAGGTTGCAGGGGGCGGGAGAGCGCCCATAATGTCGCGCATTATACGAGGCCGTGAGCGCCTCTGAACGGGATATTTAGGAGTCTTTTATGGCCGTTGCCCTGAGCACCTTAGTCGAGGAAGCGGACCGCTACCTTAATAGTGCCAAAATCGCCGATTACTGCCCCAACGGCCTGCAGGTCGAGGGCCGTCCGCAAGTGCTGCGCATCGTCAGCGGCGTGACCGCCAGCCAGGCATTGCTGGACGCGGCGGTCGAAGCCCAGGCCGACCTGGTGCTGGTGCACCACGGTTATTTCTGGAAAGGCGAAAGCCCGTGCATCACCGGCATGAAGCAGCGCCGCCTGAAAACCCTGCTCAAGCACGACATCAGCCTGCTGGCCTATCACTTGCCGCTGGACCTGCACCCTGAGGTCGGCAACAACGTGCAACTGGCCCGGCAACTGGACATCACCGTCGAAGGCCCGCTGGACCCGGACAACCTCAAGGTCGTCGGCCTGGTGGGCTCCCTGGCCGAGCCGGCGTCGCCCCGTGATTTTGCCCGCCGCGTGCAGGAAGCCATGGGCCGCGAGCCGCTGCTGATCGAAGGCAGCGAGATGATTCGCCGCGTGGGCTGGTGCACCGGTGGCGGCCAGGGCTATATCGACCAGGCGGTGCTCGCCGGGGTTGACCTGTACCTGAGCGGCGAAGCCTCGGAGCAGACCTTCCACAGCGCCCGGGAAAACGACATCAGCTTTATCGCGGCCGGGCACCACGCCACCGAGCGGTATGGTGTACAGGCGTTGGGTGATTACCTGGCGCGACGCTTCGCCCTCGAACACCTCTTCATCGATTGCCCAAACCCGATCTGACGAACACCACCGGACACATGTGGGAGCGGGCTTGCTCGCGAATGCGGTGCATCAGTCGCCATATGCATTGACTGACACACCGCATTCGCGAGCAAGCCCGCTCCCACATTTGATCGAGTCGAGCCAAACCCAGCGGTATATTGATATACCGTTTCGATCTAGCCAGCCCCCTCAATAGAATCAGGCGCTGTGCTAGCATGCCCCGCTCGAACACGGCCCGCTGGCCGTCCATAAGATCGTTTTTCCGTGAGTAACCATGGTCGACAAACTGACGCATCTGAAACAGCTGGAGGCGGAAAGCATCCACATCATCCGCGAGGTCGCCGCCGAGTTCGATAACCCGGTGATGCTCTACTCGATCGGTAAAGACTCCGCCGTGATGCTGCACCTGGCACGCAAGGCCTTTTTTCCGGGCAAGCTGCCGTTTCCGGTGATGCACGTCGACACCCGCTGGAAATTCCAGGAGATGTACAAGTTCCGCGACAAGATGGTCGAAGAGCTTGGTCTTGAGTTGATCACTCACGTCAACCCGGACGGGGTGGCGCAGGGCATCAACCCGTTCACCCACGGCAGCGCCAAGCACACTGACATCATGAAGACCGAGGGCCTGAAACAGGCGCTCGACAAGTATGGTTTCGATGCTGCATTCGGCGGTGCCCGTCGCGATGAAGAGAAATCCCGTGCCAAAGAGCGCGTGTACTCGTTCCGCGACAGCAAGCACCGCTGGGACCCGAAAAACCAGCGCCCGGAGCTGTGGAACGTCTACAACGGCAACGTCAACAAAGGCGAGTCGATCCGTGTGTTCCCGCTGTCCAACTGGACCGAGCTGGACATCTGGCAGTACATCTACCTGGAAGGAATCCCGATTGTCCCGCTGTACTTCGCCGCCGAACGCGAAGTGATCGAGAAGAACGGCACGTTGATCATGATCGACGACGACCGCATCCTCGAGCACCTGTCCGACGAAGACAAAGCCCGAATCGTCAAAAAGAAAGTACGTTTCCGTACCCTTGGCTGCTACCCGTTGACGGGCGCGGTGGAGTCCGAAGCCGAGACGCTGACGGACATCATTCAGGAAATGCTCCTGACGCGAACTTCCGAGCGCCAGGGCCGTGTCATCGACCACGATGGTGCAGGCTCGATGGAAGATAAAAAACGTCAAGGCTATTTCTAAGGGGCTGTCATGTCGCATCAATCTGATTTGATCAGCGAGGACATCCTCGCCTACCTGGGCCAGCACGAGCGCAAGGAAATGTTGCGCTTCCTGACCTGTGGCAACGTCGACGACGGCAAGAGCACCCTGATCGGGCGCCTGCTGCACGACTCCAAGATGATCTATGAAGATCACCTGGAAGCCATCACCCGCGATTCGAAAAAATCCGGCACCACCGGTGACGACATCGACCTGGCGTTGCTGGTCGACGGCCTGCAGGCCGAGCGTGAGCAGGGCATCACCATCGACGTTGCCTACCGCTACTTCTCCACCGCCAAGCGCAAATTCATCATCGCCGACACCCCCGGCCATGAGCAGTACACCCGCAACATGGCCACCGGTGCCTCCACCTGTGACCTGGCGATCATCCTGATCGACGCCCGCTACGGCGTGCAGACCCAGACCCGTCGCCACAGCTTCATCGCCTCGTTGTTGGGCATCAAGCACATCGTGGTGGCCGTCAACAAGATGGACATCAATGGCTTTGACCAAAGCGTATTCGAGTCGATCAAGGCTGATTACCTGAAGTTTGCCGACGGTATCGCGTTCAAGCCGAGCACCCTGGCCTTCGTGCCGATGTCGGCCCTCAAGGGCGACAACGTGGTGAACAAGAGCGAGCGTTCGCCCTGGTACACCGGGCAGTCGCTGATGGAGATCCTCGAGACCGTCGAGATCGCCAATGACCGCAACTACACCGACCTGCGTTTCCCGGTGCAGTACGTCAACCGTCCGAACCTGAACTTCCGTGGTTTTGCCGGCACCCTGGCCAGCGGCATCGTGCACAAGGGCGACGAAGTCGTGGTGCTGCCGTCGGGCAAGAGCAGCCGCGTCAAATCCATCGTCACCTTTGAAGGTGAACTGGAAAACGCAGGTCCCGGCCAGGCCGTGACCCTGACCATGGAAGACGAAATCGACATCTCCCGTGGCGACCTGCTGGTGCATGCCGACAATGTGCCGCAAGTGACCGATGCTTTCGACGCCATGCTGGTGTGGATGGCTGAAGAACCGATGCTGCCGGGCAAGAAATACGACATCAAGCGCGCCACCAGCTACGTGCCGGGTTCCATCACCAGCATTGTGCATCGCGTGGATGTGAACACCCTGGAAGAAGGCCCGGCGAGCGCCTTGCAGTTGAACGAGATTGGCCGGGTCAAGGTCAGCCTCGACACGGTCATCGCCCTGGACGGTTACGCGAGCAACCGCACCACCGGTTCGTTCATCGTCATCGACCGTTTGACCAACGGCACCGTGGCTGCGGGCATGATCATCGCGCCGCCGGTGACCCATGGCAGCGCGGCGCAGCACGGCAAACTGGCTCACGTGGCCACCGAAGAACGCGCCCAGCGCTTCGGCCAGCAACCGGCGACCGTGTTGTTCAGCGGCTTGTCGGGCGCCGGCAAAAGCACCCTGGCCTACGCGGTTGAACGCAAGCTGTTCGACATGGGCCGTGCGGTGTTTGTGCTGGACGGCCAGAACCTGCGCCACGACCTGAACAAGGGCTTGCCGCAGGACCGTGCCGGGCGTACCGAGAACTGGCGTCGTGCCGCGCACGTGGCGCGTCAGTTCAACGAAGCCGGCTTGCTGACGTTGGCGGCGTTTGTTGCCCCGGATGCTGAAGGGCGTGAACAGGCCAAGGCGCTGATCGGCGGTGATCGTTTGCTGACCGTGTACGTGCAGGCTTCGCCGCTGGTGTGTGCCGAGCGTGATCCGCAAGGTTTGTACGCGGCGGGCGGCGATAACATCCCGGGTGAGTCGTTCCCGTATGACGTACCGTTGAATGCGGACCTGGTGATCGACACCCAGGCGTTGTCGCTGGAAGACAGCGTCAAGCAAGTGCTGGAACTGCTGCGCCAGCGCGGCGCGATCTAAGCTTCACGCGCGCAAAAAAGCCCGCCATGTTGGCGGGCTTTTTTATGGGGCCTTGGAAACAACTCGGTCAAACGTGGGAGCGGGCTTGCTCGCGAAAGCAGAGTGTCAGCCGCCACATGTATAGGCTGGCACACCGCATTCGCGAGCAAGCCCGCTCCCACATTTTGATCAGTGACTGGCGGGATAATCTGTGTGCAATTTGGCGAGCAGCACATCCTTCTCTTCCCACAACCGGTTGATCCAGCCCTGGAACGCCAACCGATACTCCCCATCCTGCTCGTAATTCTTGCCGATAAACTCGGCCGGAATCTGCACCTCTTCAAACTGCACGACAACGTCCTTCACATTCCCGCACAGCAAATCCCAATAACCGGGGCGCCCACCAGGATAGTGAATGGTCACGTTCACCAGCGACTTCAGCTGTTCACCCATGGCATCCAGCACAAAGGCAATGCCGCCGGCCTTGGGCTTGAGCAGGTAGCGAAACGGTGACTGTTGCTGTGCATGCTTGCCCGGGGTAAACCGCGTGCCTTCGGCAAAGTTGAAAATGCCCACCGGGTTGTGGCGAAACTTCGCGCAGGTCTTGCGGGTAGTTTCCAGGTCCTTGCCTTTCTTCTCCGGGTGCTTTTCCAGGTACGCCTTGGTGTAGCGCTTCATGAACGGGAAGCCCAGCGTCCACCACGCCAAGCCAATCACCGGGACCCAGATCAACTCTTGCTTGAGGAAGAACTTCAGCGGGCGAATGCGCCGGTTGAGCACGTATTGCAGCACCATGATATCGACCCAGCTCTGGTGGTTGCTGGTCACCAGATATGAGTGTTCATAGTCCAGGCCTTCCAGGCCTTTCAGGTGCCAGCGGGTGCGTCGCACCAGGTTCATCCAGGCCTTGTTGTTGCTGATCCAGGCCTCGTGGGTCTGGTTCATCAGCCATTCGCTGAAGCGCTTGGCAAACGGCAGCGCCTTGAACAGCGCCACGATAAACAGGAACGAGCACAGCAAAATCGTATTCAACGCCAGCAACAGCGAGGCGATCACCCCGCGCACGGCGGCAGGTAGAAAATCCAGCATTTAGACATCCATAGGTCGGTTGGCGGCTTGAATCGCGGTCAATGCGATCGTGTACACGATGTCGTCCACCTGCGCCCCGCGGGGCAGGTCGTTCACCGGTTTGCGCAGGCCTTGCAGCATCGGCCCCAGGCTCACGCAATCAGCGCTGCGCTGCACCGCCTTGTGGGTGGTATTGCCGGTGTTGAGATCCGGGAACACGAACACCGTGGCCTTGCCCGCCACCAGGCTGTTGGGCGCCAGTTGCCGGGCCACGCTTTCGTTGGCGGCGGCGTCGTACTGCAACGGGCCGTCGATCAGCAGCGAGCTTTGGGCTTCGTGGGCGAGCAGGGTGGCTTCGCGGACCTTCTCGACCTCCTCGCCCGTGGCCGAATCACCGCTGGAGTAACTGATCATCGCCACCCGTGGCGTGATACCGAATGCGGCGGCCGAGTCGGCGCTTTGCAGGGCGATTTCCGCCAGCTCCGCCGCGCTGGGGTGCGGGTTCATCACGCAGTCGCCGTATACCAGCACTTGCTCGGGGAACAGCATGAAAAACACCGACGAGACCAGGGTGCAGCCCGGCGCGGTCTTGATCAGTTGCAAGGCCGGGCGAATGGTATTGGCAGTGGAGTGGATGACGCCGGAGACCAGGCCGTCCACTTCATCCAGGGCGAGCATCATGGTGGCGATCACCACGGTGTCTTCCAGTTGCTGCTCGGCCATCGGCGCGTTGAGGCTTTTGGTTTTGCGCAGGGCCACCATCGGTTCCACGTAGCGCTGGCGAATCAGGTCGGGGTCGAGAATCTCCAGGCCTTCGGGCAGCTCGATGCCATGGGCGCGGGCTACGGCTTCCACGTCGGCCGGCTTGGCCAACAGTACGCAACGGGCGATCCCGCGTGCCTGGCAGATGGCGGCGGCCTGCACGGTCAGCGGCTCGCTGCCTTCGGGCAACACGATGCGCTTGTTGGCCGCCTGGGCGCGCTGGATCAGTTGATAACGGAACACCGCCGGCGACAGGCGCATCTCCCGCGGCGTGCCGCAGCGTTGGTGCAGCCAGCGGGCGTCGAGGTGGCTGGCGACGAAATCGGTGATGATCTCCGCACGTTCGCGGTCATCAATCGGGATTTCCTTGTTCAGGCTGTTGAGCTGGTTGGCGGTGTCGTAGGAGCCAGTGCTCACCGACAGCACCGGCAAACCGGCCTGGAACGCGCCCCGGCACAGGTCCATGATCCGTGGGTCGGGCAGGGTGTCACTGGTCAGCAGCAGGCCGGCCAACGGCACGCCGTTGATGGCGGCCAGGCTGACAGCGAGGATGATGTCGTCGCGGTCGCCGGGGGTCACCACCAATACGCCGGGCTTGAGCAGCTCCACAGTGTTACGCATGGTGCGGGCGCAGATGATGATTTTGGTCATGCGCCGGGTTTCGTAGTCACCGGCGTTGAGGATCTGCGCGCCCATCAGGTCGGCCACGTCGCGGGTGCGCGGGGCGTTGAGTTCCGGCTGGTAGGGGATGCAGCCCAACAGGCGGAAATCGCCGCTGCGCAACAACGGCGAATGCTCTTTGAGCCGTGCCGAGAACGCCTCCATGCTTTCGTCGGTGCGCACTTTGTTGAGGATCACGCCCAACACTTTTGGATCTTTCGGGCCGCCGAACAGCTGGGCCTGCAATTCCACGCGGCCGGAGAGTTCGGTCAGCACTTCGTTTTCCGGGGCCGAGACCAGGATCACCTCGGCGTCCAGGCTCTTGGCCAGGTGCAGGTTGACCCGGGCCGCATAGCTGGCACTGCGGGTCGGCACCATGCCTTCGACGATCAGCACGTCCTTGCCCACGGCGGCTTGCTGGTAAAGGGTGATGATTTCTTCCAGCAGCTCGTCGAGCTGGCCGTCGCCGAGCATCCGTTCGACATGGGCCAGGCCCAGAGGCTGGGGCGGTTTCAGGCCGTGGGTGCGGGCTACCAGCTCGGTGGAGCGCTCGGGGCCGGTGTCGCCGGGGTGCGGCTGGGCAATCGGTTTGAAGAAGCCGACTTTCAGCCCGGCCCGTTCAAGGGTGCGCACCAGCCCAAGGCTGATGGAGGTCAGACCCACACCAAAATCGGTGGGCGCGATAAAAAAAGTCTGCATGCGAATTCTCTGGAGGTGCATGGCTTCGGTGGCGGCCTATGGCTGGCTGCCTACCGGGAATCAGGTGCCAAGGTTATCTTTATCTGAGCCTTGCGCACACCAGCCGCACGTAAAGGGCTTGTCTATTTTTTCAAGGCGTTGCGCCGGGTCCGTGACCCAGGCCCGGGATTGCCAGGGTGGCTGGTGGCGCAGGTGCTGGGTGTGGCCGCAGGAAAGCTCGACGACCCAGTGCCGGTCTTCGTCCTGGTGAAATCCGACGACCGTCGGGTCAGTTGTTCGACCCCGTCCGTCCGGGTTGTGTTCGCTTTCGGGCAAATCCTTGTTTAGACTTGTCCGTTCTTCATTCTTCTGCAAAAGGTCTCGCCCCATGCCGATCGCCGCCAATAAGGCTGTCTCCATTGACTATACCCTGACCAACGACGCTGGTGAGGTCATCGACAGTTCTGCCGGCGGCGCGCCGCTGGTCTACCTGCAAGGTGCAGGTAACATCATCCCGGGCCTGGAAAAGGCCCTGGAAGGCAAAGAGGTCGGTGACGAACTGACCGTTGCCGTAGAACCTGAAGATGCCTACGGCGAATACGCTGCCGAACTGGTCAGCACCCTGAGCCGCAGCATGTTCGAAGGTGTCGACGAGCTGGAAGTGGGCATGCAGTTCCACGCTTCCGCTCCGGACGGCCAGATGCAAATCGTCACCATCCGTGACCTGGACGGCGACGACGTGACCGTCGACGGCAACCACCCGCTGGCTGGCCAGCGCCTGAACTTCCAGGTGAAGATCGTCGCTATCCGTGACGCTTCCCAGGAAGAAGTGGCCCACGGCCACGTGCACGGCGAAGGTGGTCACCACCATTAATTGACTGAGCGACGCTCTGTCAGTTGGAAAAAGGCGCCTTCGGGCGCCTTTTTCATTTGGCGGCTATTCTTGCCGACTTGGCGGCTGTAATCTCGAATGGCCGTTACGAAGAACATGGGATATCTGGAGTTCGTCATGAGTGCTTTCCACGACCTTAAACTCAAAGCCCTGGATGGTCAGGAGCTGCCTCTGGCGCCCTTCAAGGGGCAAGTCGTGCTGGTGGTCAACGTCGCCTCCAAATGTGGGTTGACCCCACAGTACGCCGCGCTGGAAAACCTCTATCAGCAATACAAAGACCAGGGTTTCACCGTACTCGGGCTGCCGTGCAATCAATTTGCCGGGCAGGAACCGGGTACTGAAGAAGAAATCCAGAAATTCTGCAGCCTCAACTACGGCGTGACCTTTCCCCTGGGCAGCAAGCTTGAGGTGAATGGCCACGATCGCCACCAGCTGTATCGATTGCTGGCGGGCGAGGGCGCCGAATTTCCCGGGGACATCACCTGGAACTTCGAGAAATTCCTGTTGGGCAAGGACGGCCGGGTGCTGGCGCGTTTCTCGCCGCGTACACCGCCGGATGACCCCTCCATTATTCAGGCGATCGAAAAAGCATTGAGCTGATACTTTCAGCATTGTCGAGTGAGTTTCTGTGGCAAGGGAGCTTCCTGTGGCAGGGAGTTTCCTATGGCAAGGGAGCTTGCTGTGGCGAGGGAGCTTGCTCCCGCTGGGCTGCGAAGCAGCCCCATGCCCTCCCGCTTTTACCCCTTAATCACCCCAATCAATAGTGCTATCCAACACGCTGCACACTCCATATTATCCACATCATAAATTCCTTTCCGATGGAGTGCTCCCATGCCTGT
Source organism: Pseudomonas sp. D4002 (assembly GCF_013385665.1). NCBI lineage: Bacteria > Pseudomonadati > Pseudomonadota > Gammaproteobacteria > Pseudomonadales > Pseudomonadaceae > Pseudomonas > Pseudomonas sp. D4002. Next base: position 14,306 of record NZ_JACAPN010000046.1, on the reverse strand, counting down.
CCAAGCCTTGTTCAAACCGTTCCAGCTCGGTGCACTGCAACTGCCGAGTCGCGTGGTCATGGCGCCGATGACCCGTTCCTTTTCTCCGGGTGGCGTGCCCAACTCCAAAGTGATCGAGTACTACCGCCGCCGCGCCGCCGCCGGTGTAGGCCTGATCATCACCGAAGGCACCGTGGTCGGCCACCCGGCTTCCAACGGCTACCCGAACGTCCCGCACTTCTACGGTGAAGCCGCCCTGGCCGGCTGGAAGAAAGTAGTCGACGCGGTACATGCCGAAGGCGGCAAGATCGTTCCGCAACTGTGGCATGTGGGCAGCGTACGGCGCATCGGCACCGAGCCGGATGCCAGCGTGCCGGCTTACGGCCCCACCGAAAAACTCAAGGACGGCAACGTCGTCGTCCACGGCATGACCGTGCAAGACATCAAGGACGTGATCGCCGCGTTCGCCCAGGCTGCCAAGGATGCCCAGAGCATCGGCATGGACGGCGTTGAAATCCACGGCGCCCATGGCTACCTGGTGGACCAGTTCTTCTGGGAAGGCACCAACCAGCGCACCGACGAATACGGCGGCAGCCTGGCCAACCGTTCGCGTTTCGCCATCGAATTGATCCAGGCCGTCCGCGCCGCCGTGGGCCCGGACTTCCCGATCATCCTGCGTTTCTCCCAGTGGAAGCAGCAGGACTACACCGCGCGCCTGGTGCAAACCCCGGAAGCCTTGGGTGAATTCCTCAAGCCGCTGTCTGACGCTGGCGTGGATATTTTCCACTGCTCCACCCGCCGTTTCTGGGAACCGGAATTCGAAGGCTCCGAGCTGAACCTGGCCGGCTGGACCCGCAAGCTCACCGGCAAGCCGACCATCACCGTGGGCAGCGTCGGCCTGGATGGCGAGTTCCTGCAGTTCATGGTCAACACCGACAAAGTGGCGCAACCCGCCAGCCTGGAAAAACTGCTGGAGCGCCTGAACAACGACGAGTTCGACCTGGTCGCTGTGGGCCGTGCGCTGCTGGTGGATCCGGATTGGGCACTGAAGGTTCGCGAAGGCCGTGAAGGCGACATCCTGCCGTTCAGTCGTGAGGCGTTGACGACGTTGGTGTAAGGGGCGACAGGGCGGGCACCGGTTGCTCGTCCTCGCACACCCCGCGTAATTGGCGCTCAAACTGCTCGATAATCGCCGGCCAACCCTGACGGCTGGCGTGTTGCCGGGCATTGAGCCGCACCCGGCGCAAGCTCTCGCGCTCTTCCAGCAGCCAATTGGCCGCATCGCAAAACGCTTCTTCATCCCCCGGCATCGCCAGCACGCCGCTGTAGCCATGGCGAATGTGCTGGGTTGCGGCCGCCTGGTCGTATGCCACCACGCCCAACCCTGAAGCCATGGCCTCCAGCACCACGTTGCCGAAGGTTTCGGTCAGGCTGGGAAACAGGAACACATCCCCGGACGCGTAATGCCGGGCCAGTTCTTCACCGCGCAAGGTGCCGCAGAAAATCGCCTCCGGCAGTTCCTTTTCCAGCATCGCCCGTTGCGGGCCATCGCCGACGATGATCAGTTTCATCTGGCGCAGTGGATAGGTGTCCTGCAGCGTCTCGAAACAGCGCTTGAGTAACCCGAGGTTTTTTTCCTGGGCCAGGCGGCCGACATGCAGCACGGCAGTTTGCTCACTGGTCAGTGCCCAACTTTCACGCAACGCATTGTCGCGTTTGGCCGGGTGAAACAGCTGGCTGTCGACACCGCGCGCGAGCATGCCCAGGCGCTCGAAATGGCGCCGCTCCAGCTCCAGTCGCTGGCTGGCGCTGGGCACCAGGGTCAGGGTCGAGCGGTTATGGAACCAGCGCAGATAGTGGGTCAGCACCCGGCTCAGCATGCCCAGGCCGTACTGGTTGGAATACTGCTGGAAGTTGGTGTGAAAGCCACTCACCACGCTGATCCCCAGGCGCCGCGCCGCCCGCAACGCCGACAAACCCAGCGGCCCTTCCGTGGCGATATACAACACATCCGGGCGCTGGCGGGTCCAGCGCCGCAACAGCTTGTGCATCGACGACTGGCCCCATTGCAGCCCCGGGTAGCCCGGCAGCGGCCAGCCGCGACAGAGCATCAGGCCGTCGTCGCTGGGCCGGCTCTGGTCGCTGCCCTGTCGTGGGCGAACCAGTTCGACTTGATGCCCGCGCGCGCGCAAACCGTCACACAGGCGGCCAAGGGTATTGGCCACCCCGTTGATCTCTGGCGGGAAGGTTTCGGTGATCAGGGTGATGTGGAGCGAAGCTGTCGTCATGACCCACAGTGTCGGCGTGGGCCATGTCGTCATTGTGTCTTTTGGATGATGGATTTGTGACGGCTCAGGCCTTTTTAATGGCCATGGCCTCGGCGCCTTGCTCACGCACCCAGAACAACGTCGCCCCAGCCACCGCTGCCGGCATCATCAGCAGGTTGACCACTGGCACCAGCAGCACCAGGTAGACGATGCCGCCAAAACTCATGCTCTGCCAGCGCTTCTGGCGCAGCCAGGCGAGCATTTCGTTCCAGCCCAGCTTGTGGTTGTCCGCCGGGTAGTCGATGTACTGGATCGCCATCATCCACACACCAAACAGCAGCCACAGCGGCGCCGCCACCAGATTGACCACCGGGATGAACGACAGGATAAACAGGCCGATAGCCCGGGGCAGGAAGTAACCCAGTTTGCGCATTTCCCGGGCCAGGGTGCGCGGGACCATGGCCGCCAGTTCGCCCCAGCTGAACGCCGGGAAATCATCGGTGCCGCGCACCACCACTTCGACCTTTTCCGACAGAAAGCCGTTGAACGGCGCGGCAATGATGTTGGCAAGCATGGTGAAGGTGAAAAACACCATCAGCACCACCAGCACCACAAATAAAGGCCACAGCAGGTAATTGAGGAAGCTCAGCCAGCTCGGCAGGGTCGGCATCAGCGTGTCGACCCACAGGCTGAACTGATGGCCGGCGAAGTAGATCAATCCGACGAACAGGATCAGGTTGATTGCCAGCGGCAGCAGCACAAACAGCCGCAGGCCGGGGCTGAGTACCAGTTTGAGACCTTCGCGCAGGTACTGTGGGCCTGAAAGAACGGGGGCGGGCATGGATAACTCCGGGCAATAGGGGCGAACGCGCCGACCTTACCGGCTTTGGGAGTACCGGGAAAGCACGGCCCGCATCGCGACATTAACGGTAACAAAGGTGTCGATTAATAGAAGGCATGGGATAGAGACCACCTATGAGCTGGATTGTTAATCCGTATTTCCTTAATCTTGCCTCCCTCTATACGCTGCACCCATTATTTTCAGGATCTGCGAGTTCAAGCCTTCCCCAAGTGCTTCGCGGTCCTTTTTTATTCCAGCCGTTCTGTAGTCCGGGCGGTCGATAGGAGTGAGTCATGTCTGATACCCGTCATTCGCGAGTGATTATTCTCGGTTCCGGCCCTGCCGGTTACAGCGCTGCCGTCTACGCTGCCCGGGCCAACCTCAAGCCGTTGCTGATCACCGGCATGCAAGCGGGCGGTCAGTTGACCACCACCACTGAAGTCGACAACTGGCCGGGCGACGTCCACGGCCTGACCGGCCCGGTGCTGATGGAGCGCATGAAAGAGCACGCCGAGCGTTTCGAAACCGAGATCGTGTTTGATCACATCAACAAGGTCGACTTCTCCAAGAAGCCTTACAGCCTGACCGGCGACAGCGGCGTGTACACCTGTGACGCGCTGATCATCGCCACCGGCGCCAGCGCTCGTTACCTGGGCCTGCCGTCGGAAGAAGCGTTCATGGGCAAGGGCGTTTCCGCCTGCGCAACCTGCGACGGTTTCTTCTACCGCAACAAGCCAGTGGCTGTGGTCGGTGGCGGCAACACCGCGGTGGAAGAAGCGCTGTACCTGGCCAACATCGCCAGCACCGTGACCCTGGTTCACCGTCGCGAGACCTTCCGCGCCGAGAAGATCCTGATCGACAAGCTGCATGCCCGCGTGGCCGAAGGCAAGATCATCCTCAAACTCAACGCCACCCTGGATGAAGTCCTGGGCGACAACATGGGCGTGACCGGTGCTCGCCTGAAGAACAACGACGGCAGCTTCGACGAGCTGAAAGTCGACGGCGTGTTCATCGCCATCGGCCACACTCCGAACACCTCGTTGTTCGAAGGCGTGCTGGATGCCAAAGATGGTTACCTGATCGTGCAGGGCGGCCGTGAAGGCAATGCGACTGCCACCAACATCGAAGGTATCTTCGCTGCCGGTGACGTGGCCGACCACGTGTACCGCCAGGCGATCACCTCCGCCGGCGCCGGTTGCATGGCGGCACTGGATGCCGAGCGTTACCTCGACGGTTTGAAGGACGCTTCGTTCTAAACCGCAGAAACAAAAAAACCGGCTGCGAGGCCGGTTTTTTTATGCACGGGATTTGATGATCACCGCAGTCCAAATGTGGGAGCGGGCTTGCTCGCGAAAGCGGTGTGTCAGTCACCCGATGTATTGACTGACACTCTGCTTTCGCGAGCAAGCCCGCTCCCACATTTTGATCTATGTCTGACTCAGGATTTGCGGGTCAGTGGCTGTGCGGCAAACTTCACACCCGCCAACCCATGCTCGATCAGCGCACGAATGTTGCCATGGTCACTGCCTTCAGGCGTGGCCAGCACCGAACGGTAATGCTCGCCAAACGCCAACAGCGCTTCCTGGTCGCTCAAGCCTTCCAGCAGCGCCAGGCCCAGGGTCTTGCACGAACCTTCGTTCTGCCCGGCGGCGTTTTCCACGCTGCCATTGGTGAACGCTTGTGGCTGGTAGTCGTAACCCGCAGCCACAAAGGCCAGGGTATCGGCAAAAACATGTTCGCCACTGTTGAGGCTGGCGCGCAGGGTGTTCAGGTCAGTCATGGGGTTTTCCTTTGGCGAATGCCGCTTGCTGTTCGGCACTGGCTTCTTGCTGGTATTGGGCTTTCCACTCGGCGTACGGCATGCCGTACACCACTTCACGGGCGTCATCGAGGCTCAGCTCGATCTGGCGCTCGTCGGCCTCGGCCTTGTACCACTTGGACAAGCAGTTGCGACAGAAGCCCGAGAGGTTCATCAGGTCGATGTTCTGCACATCCTTGCGGCTGTCCAGGTGGGCCACCAGCCGGCGGAAGGCGGCGGCTTCGAGTTCGAGGCGTTGTTGATCGTTCATGATGCTCACTGCAAAGGTAAGGGTTAGCGACTGGCCGCCAGGGTGATCGACACCGATTCGGCAAAACGCAACGCATGGGGTTTGTCGACTTCGACTTCGGCGTACAGCACCGATGTATTGCTCATCACCAGGTCGAGGATCTCCTGGGTCAGGCGCTCCAGCAGGGCAAAGCGGTTGCCTTCCACATGGGCGATGATCGCCTTGGTGATGGTGCGGTAGTTCAACGCGTGGTCGATGTCGTTGTCGCGCACGGCTTCCTGGGCGGCATACAGGATGGTCAGGTTGATCAACACATCCTGCTTGTTGAGGATTTCATCCTCGTTGATCCCGATAAACGTGCGCAGGCACAGGTCCTTGACCCGGATGCGCGCCATGCCTGGCTGAAGTTGTGGCATTGCTACTTGCTCCGTCCAATCAGTTGCAGGAACTCCATGCGCGTGGTGTTCGACTCGCGGAAGGCGCCGAGCATCACCGAGGTGTTCATGGTTGAATTCTGTTTTTCGACACCGCGCATCATCATGCACATGTGCCTGGCTTCGATCACCACCGCCACGCCGGCGGCCTGGGTCACCGTCTGGATGGCGTCGGCAATTTCGCGCGTGAGGTTTTCCTGGATCTGCAGGCGACGGGCGAACATGTCGACGATACGCGCCAGCTTCGACAGGCCGAGCACCTTGCCGGTCGGAATATAGGCCACATGGGCCTTGCCGATAAAGGGCAGCAGGTGATGCTCGCACAGCGAATACAGCTCGATGTCCTTGAGGATCACCATCTCGTCGTTGTCGGAGGAAAACAGCGCACCGTTGACGATTTCTTCCAGGTTCTGCTCGTAGCCGTGACACAGGTACTGCATGGCCTTGGCGGCACGCTTTGGCGTGTCGAGCAAACCCTCGCGCTCGGGGTCTTCACCCAGGCCCTTGAGGATCTCGCGGTAGTGGTGGGGCAGGGACAAAGTCATACAACATCCTCGCAAACGGCTTACTTGATATGCCGCCCGCCGTTGACGGTCAGGGTGGTACCGGTGACATAAGGGTTATCCAGCAGGTAGCGCACGCTCTGGTAAATCACCTCGGGGCCGGGCTCGATGCCCAGTGCCGCCTTGGCCAGGACCTTGGCGCGGTAGGCCGCGTCGTCGCCCTCGTTGAACATCACCATTGCCGGGGCAATGCCGTTCACCTTGATATCCGGTGCAAGCTGCGCGGCAAACGACAAGGTCAGGCTGTCGAGCCCGGCCTTGGTGGCGCAGTAGGCAATGTGCTGGCGGCTGCCCTTGCGGGTCACGTCATCGCTGATGTGCACGATATCCGCAGGCGTGGAGCGTTGGAGCAGGTAAGCACAATGCAGGTTGATCAGGTACGGCGCAAGCATGTGCACGCTGAACATGTCGGTAAAGGCGCGGCTCTCGTCGCCGGGCGCTTCCGCTTCCCAGGCCGAGGCATTATGAATGATCGCCCGCAGGCTTTGGGTGTGCGTCTTCAGTTCGTCGATGAAGGCGAGAATACCGGTCTCATTGGAGAAGTCGGCAAACACACCGATCGCACCGCGTTCGCGCAAGGCTTGCACGCCGGGACGTTCGCTGCGGTAGCTGAAAATCACTGGCTGCCCTTCGTCCAGCAGGCGCTGGGCGCAATGCAGGCCGACGCGCTGGCCGGCACCGGTGATCAGGATCGGGGCGGGTGTTGAAGACATGGGAGGCTCGAGTCGCTGGCAGGCTAAAACTATACCAGCGAGCGGCCTCCCTTGTACTCAAGCAGCGGCTTCGGTGGCCTTTACCCGGGCTGGCGCCGGATGCAGCCAACCGGCCAGCAGGTGGGTCGACAACGGGATAAAGAAGTAAACCATCAATGGCGTGAGCGCGAGGGTGCTGACCAGCACACGGCTCAGCAACCCCAACTCGCTGAGCAGCGGCTCAAGGCCGAAGTTGAACAGCAGCGACACCGGGAAAAATGCCAGCCAGATGGCCACGGCCTGCTTCCAGCGCGGCGGACGTGCGGCGGCGGCGCCAAACCAGCCGTCGATACCGCGTACGCGATGCTCCGACGGCGCAGCAAACAGCTCACTGCCACGCCCGAGCCATGCACCACGGGAGGCGGAAAACTCCCACGCATGCAGGGTTTTTTCGTCGGCGAAGCGGAAAATAATCTGGAACTCGTCATCGTTGGGCGGCGGTGCAAGCACGCCTGAACCCAGGTAACCGGGGAAGTCCGTGGCCAATTGCTCGCCTTCGCGCAGCCAGGCCATCAACTCTTCATAGCGGCCCTTGGCCACGCGGCGCGCAACCATCAGGGTGACGGGGGAGGTAGACATTGTGTATCTCCATAAGGATCAGGTGCACTGGGCCGGGTAGGCGGCGCACGAACGAAGCTGCGGGGTAAGCAGCCACGTTGAAAAAACAGGCAAGGATTATTCCTGTTTTGCAGAAATACACCAGCGACATTGGTCGGCTTGTCGAAGACCTTGAATCGGACAGCTGTATGGGCGTTAAATGGGATCCAAGTTCCTGACAGTATATTGATGCCCTGATGTCTGTAATGACTGCTTCACGTCCCGACATGGCCCTTGGCAACCCTGCCGATTCCGATGAGCTGTTTCCGATTCGCGAAGTCGCGAGATTGACAGGCATCAACCCTGTCACCTTGCGTGCCTGGGAACGGCGTTACGGGCTGATCCACCCGGTTCGCACCGAAAGTGGGCACCGCCTGTATTCGCGCACCGATATCGAGACCGTTCATCGCATTCTTGACTGGATCGAGCGTGGCGTGGCCGTGAGCAAGGTCGGCAAGATCCTCGCCCGCGACGATCATCAAGTCGAAGCGGCGGCTGCTTCGCCGGCAGGTGCAGAGCATGAGTGGGCCCAATGGCAGGCGCAGTTGCGAACGGCCGTCGGTGCCTTCGACGACCGGCAACTGGACCGGTTGTATGGCCAGATTTTCGCTGCCTACCCGGTCGCGGTGGTGTTCCAGGACATCCTGATGCCCCTCTGGCAGCAACTGTTGCGACATCAGGGGTTGTTTGGCCAAACCAGTGAATGGCTGTTTTTTGATGGATTCCTGCGCAGCCGAACCTGGAAACGCCTGCAGATAGGCTGTGCCTCAGCGGCGCCGCGGGTATTGCTGGCCGCCATTGCGGGGGAGTGCCGAGAGCTGGAGTTGTTGGTCGCAGGCCTGTTGATGAGCGGTGACGAGTTGGCGGTCAAGGTTCTGGCTGTGGGCCAGCCGATGGATGAATTGACCCTTGTCTGTGAAAAAACCAGGCCACAAGCCCTTGTGGTGTTCTCCAATCACTCGCCGGCCAATGGCTTGCCTCGGCGCCTTGAACGGTTGGCCCTGACCCTGGATTGCCCACTGTTGCTGGCCGGCGATGCGGCGGAGTTGGCGCAGGAACAACTGGCGGGTTCATCCGTTGGCTGCCTGGGTAACGAAGGGCGATTGATGCAGCGCCGCTTGCAGCAGTTTCTGCGCGGTAACCTGGATACCTGACTTCAGGCGTGGACTTCGGGGTGAAAAAGGCGATGTTGCTGCAGGATAAACTGGCGCAGGCGCTCGGTCTCATCCACATCGTTCTGGCTCAGGCGGTAGGCGAACAATCCTCGGGCAGTTTCCCGTTCCAGCGTGCCCCGCACCGAAATGCGCTCGTACCCGGACGGACTGAACCACAGCGAAAAGGTTCTTGGCGCCTTGATCCGCCCGCGAATTTCCACCAGCAATCCCTTGAATGACACCTCATGCACCCACAGCGCACCGGGCTGGCCCTTGATGTTTTCCAGGGGTACCGGCTCTTCGAGCGCCAGGCGCCACGGGCGGATCATCGGCCCGTCTTCGAAAATACTCGGTACACCCAGCCGCAGATGCACGGCATGAAACTCGTCTTCCACCAATTGCAGCGGAAACGTCATTTGCTGGTTGTCGAATTGGGCCTGGAGGGTGACATGGTCATGGGCGGCCAGGCGGGTGAGCAGATCTCGAATCTGCGCACCGCCATTGACCGTCAGGCTCGACGACGCGTCCCGCACATTGAGTTGCGGGTTATGGTGCATGGTCTGAATAAAATCCAGCTCGTCCTGCGTCAAAAGCGCGTCGCGTTGCATTGATCTTGCTCAAGAAAAAGGTATTAAAACGCCATTATCTCTTTAAAGACCGCGTTTTCTAGTTTTTGTTAGATCCGCTCGTCGCCTTGAGTGCCGCAAGCTCCGCCTTGAGGTCAGCCAACTGGGCTTCCAGTTGCGCGACACGCTGCTGGGCCTTGACCTGAACGGTCACATCCTTCTGCACGCCGACCACATAGGTCTGTTTGTCGGCCGGGTTGTAAACCGTCGATAACGACAGCTCGTTCCAAAAATGTGTGCCGTCCTTGCGGTAATTGCGCAGGATTTCCCGGCAGGCGCCGCCACTCTCCAGGGCTTCGCGAATCGCCATCAGGCCCGGCTGGTCACGGTCACCCGATTGCAGGAAGCGGCAATCCTGATAGAGGATTTCGTCGAGGGTGTAGCCGGTCATGCGCTCGAACGCCGGGTTTACGTAAATCAGTGGCATATCCTTGCCTTCGCGCTCGGCGATAACGATGCCGTCGTTGGAAGCGTTGATCACCAGTTGCATCAGCTTGGCGTTAATCATTGAGCGGTCCATGGCTTGTCTTGGGAATTCGAAGTTTAAGACATGCCGGCAGCCTGTCCACTGGCCCCAGCTGTTAATATCCCAGGCTTTTAGTCAGCTACAGGATCAGATTGATGAAAGTCGCCATCCTTTCCGGCTCGGTGTACGGCACCGCTGAAGAAGTCGCCCGTCACGCTGCAAGCATTCTCAACGCTGCCGGTTTCGACGCCTGGCACAACCCGCGCGCCACCCTGGCCGATGTGCAGGGTTTTGCCCCCGAGGCCTTTTTAGCCGTGACCTCCACCACCGGCATGGGCGAATTGCCCGATAACCTGCAACCGCTGTATTCGACCATTCGCGACCAACTGCCGGCCGCCTGGCGCGGACTACCAGGCGCGGTGATCGGGCTGGGCGACGCCAGCTATGGCGACACCTTCTGCGGGGGCGGCGAGCAAATGCGCGAGCTGTTTGCCGAGTTGGGCGTGCACGAAGTGCTGCCGATGCTGCGCCTGGACGCCAGCGAAAGCGTGACCCCGGAAGCCGACGCCGAGCCGTGGCTGGCCGAGTTGGTTACTGCACTGCGCGGTTGACCGGGAACTCGCGCAATAACGCCAGCCAGGCCTGGGCGGCTTTCGACAGGTAGGCACCCTCACGCCAGATAAAGGCAATGTCCCAGCGCAGGTAGTCCGGCGCCTTGAGTGTCAGGCGCACCACCCCGGGCCTTATCAGGCCCCGGGCTACTACGCTGGGCAGCAGCACCACGCCTTGGCCGGCGGCCACCAGGGCCGCAAGGAAATCCGCCTGGCCGCTGCGACCACTTTCCTTCGGGGTGAAGCCCAGTTGCTGACAGGCCTGTAGCAGGCGGTCGTTCAACACAAAACTGCGCTGATACATCAGGAACGGCGTGTCAGCCAACTCCTCCAGGCGGATCTGCGCGTTATCGGCCAATGGATGGTCCATCGGCAGCAGGGCATCCAGCGGTTCATCGCAGAATGCCTGCCAGGCGAATGCCGGGTCGCTGGGCATCAGGCTGCCGCCCACTTCCAGCTCTCCGCTCAAGATCGCCTGCTCGATATTGCGGCTGCCGCCTTCCAGCAACTGGATGGTGACGTTCGGATAACGGCGGCGGTATTCGGCAAACAGCCCGGCGAACAACGTGTCGCCGCCCAACTGCGGCAGGCCCATGCGCAACTCGCCACGGGTCAACTGATTCAAGTCATCCAGCTCACTGAGCAATTCGGTTTGCTGGCGCAGCATGGCCTCCGCCCGCTGCAGCACCACTTGTCCGGCAGCCGTCAGGCGAATCTGCGAACCCAGGCGATCCAGCAGCGGCGTGCCCAGGCTTTGCTCCAGTTGTGCCACCTGCTTGCTGACGGCGGATTGGCTGATGTGCAGGGTTTTGCCGGCCTGGGTAAAGCCGCCGCGGTGGATCACTTCGACAAAGCTGCGCAGTTGTTTAAATTCCATCGACATGATTCCAGTTTGGAATAGCTTGCAGTCTAACAATTCGCTGTGGGGATGCCAGGGGCCTCTTTAAAATGGGAGCCCTGCGAGGACCCAAAGCTCATGAAACGTTTCACCTTCAAAGTCGTCGGTCGGTTGTTGACTGAACTGATTGTGCTGCTGGCCATATATTTTCTGGGCTGCCAATTGGCCGCCTGGCTGAGCTGGCCTATTCCCGGTGGTGTGATCGGCCTGGGCCTGTTGTTGCTGACCTTCGCCACCGGCCTGGTAAAACCGGCGGCTCTGCAACTGGGCGCCGGTGTACTGATGGCGGAGATGCTGCTGTTCTTCATTCCTGCGTTGATGAGCCTCTTGGACTACGGTGGCCTGGTAAAGCACGACGGCTGGCGGATCATGTTGGTCATCGGCTTCAGCACCTTGTCGGTGATGCTGGTGACTGCGTTTACCGTGGAATTCGTCTGCCGCTGGAAGCTGCGCCATGAAGCTTGAGCTGATGCCGATGTTCTGGCTGGCGCTGACCCTCGGTGCCTACGGCTTCAGCCGGTGGATCTACCGGCGCACCGGGCGCTACCTGCTATCGCCGCTGATCCTGGTGCCGGCGCTGCTGCTGGCGGTGGCCGTGCCCATGAAAACCGCCTATGCCGAATACGCCACAGACACCCACTGGCTGATGCTGGTGCTGGGCCCGGTGACCGTGGCGTTCGCGATTCCGATCTGGCAACAGCGCCAATTGCTGGTGCGCCACTGGTCAGCGTTATTGCTGGGGATGGTCGCGGGCAGCGCGGCGTCCATCGCCACTTCGTATGGCCTGGCCAAGGCCCTCGCTCTCGACAGCTCGGTGACGATGTCGTTGGTGCCCCGTTCGATCACCACCCCGTTCGCGATGCCGGTGTCTTCCGACCTGGGCGGCGTGCCGGAACTGACGGCGGTGTTCGTGATGTTCACCGGGGTGTTTGGCGCCATGCTCGGCGGCGTACTGCTCAAGTGGTTGCCGTTGCGCACGCCATTGGCTCGTGGCGCATTGTTTGGCGTGGGCGCTCATGGCGCGGGTGTCAGCCGGGCTCATGAAGTGGGCGGCGAGGAAGGCTCCGTGGCGGGCCTGGTAATGGTGCTGACCGGCTTGCTCAACCTGTTCGCCGCGCCTTTATTGGCGTCGCTTCTCTGACACGCGCAGAACAAAATCGAACTATCCTCAGGACTGACCCGTTCGGTCATCAAGCTGGCTGCCAATGCAACTACGGCGGCCTCGAGGTCTGACTAGACTGCCTCTTCACTCAAAAAAACAATAATAAGCGCGCCAAGGAGGTCATTGCCGTGAGCCTAGCCACTGTTCAATCGACACACAGTGTAAAAGACCAGGTCAGCGCGGCCGAATGGCAGGCCCGCGTCGACCTCGCCGCGTGCTATCGCCTGGTGGCGATGCATGGTTGGGACGACCTGATTTTCACCCACATCTCGGCCAAGGTGCCGGGCACCGAAGACTTCCTGATCAACCCCTACGGGCTGATGTTCCACGAGATCACCGCGTCGAGCCTGGTGAAGGTCGATCAGGCCGGCAACAAGCTGATGGACAGTCCCTACGAGGTCAACCCGGCGGGCTACACCATCCACAGTGCGGTGCACGAAGTACGGCACGATGTGGTCTGCGTGCTGCACACCCACACCGCTTCCGGCATTGCCGTCTCCGCGCAGAAACAGGGCGTGCTGCCCATCAGCCAGCAATCGTTGTTCGTGCTGTCCAGCCTGGCCTATCACGCCTACGAAGGTGTGGCGCTGAACCACGAGGAAAAGGCCCGTTTGCAGGCCGACCTTGGCGAAAACAATTTCCTGATGCTGCACAACCACGGTCTGCTGACCTGTGGCGGCAGCATCGCCGATACGTTCCTGATGATGTTCATCTTCCAGCGCACCTGCGATATCCAGGTGATGGCGCAGAACGGTGGCGCTGAACTGATCAGCATTGCGCCGCAGATATTGGCCGGTGCCCGGGCGATGATCGCTGGGGTCACCAAAAGCGCTCAGGGCATGGGCGGCGCGCTGGCGTGGCCGGCGTTGCTGCGCAAACTCGATGCACTCGACCCCGGGTATAAAAGCTGATGCCACTCGCCGAGATCCCGCTGCGCATCTGGCGCCAGCGTGCCCAGAGCTTTGAGTTTCGCGGCCGCACCATTCGGTACTGGGTGGCGGGGCAGGGCGAGCCGTTGCTGCTGATCCATGGTTTTCCCACGGCCAGTTGGGATTGGCATTACCTCTGGCAGCCGTTGGCCCAGCGCTATCAAGTGATTGCCTGCGACATGCTGGGGTTTGGCGATTCGGCCAAGCCGCTGGACCACACCTATTGCCTGCTGGAGCAGGCGGACTTGCAACAGGCGTTGCTGGAGCATCTTTGGGTGCAGCAGCCGGTGCATGTGCTGGCTCATGATTACGGTGACAGTGTTGCGCAGGAATTGTTGGCGCGGCATTACGAAGGCCGGTTTCGGATGGGCAGTTGTGTGTTTCTCAACGGTGGGTTGTTTCCGGAGACGCATCGTCCGGCGTTGGTGCAGAAGCTGTTGCTGAGCCCGTTGGGGTGGATGATCGGGCGGGCGTTTGGGCGTAATGCGCTGGCCAATAGTTTCGGGCAGATTTTCGGGCCGGCGACTCGGCCCAGTGAGAGTGCGCTGGATGATTTCTGGAGCTTGATCGAGAGCCAGGATGGGCCGCGGATTTTGCACAAGTTGATTGCGTATATTCCTCAGCGTCGGCGGCAGCGGGATCGATGGGTGGCGGCCATGCAGCGGGGGGAGGTGCCGTTGCGGGTGATCGATGGGGAGGTTGATCCGATTTCCGGGGGGCATATGGTTCAGCGTTATCGTGAGCTGGTGCCGCACGCGGATACGGTGTTGCTGGCGAATATTGGGCACTACCCGCAGATTGAGGCGCCGGTGCAGGTGTTGAAGCATTATTTGGCGTTTCGGGAGGGGCTTGGGGTTGGGGCTGCTCGGGTGGCTTATTCTTGATTGGGGTTGAGTACATATCCGTTATTTAGGTAACGGCGGCTTATGGTTCCGCTCTTACAGCGGGTCACTTTTGAAAAGCGTGTACGGACCGGACA